>REDZ01000226.1 GCA_007695345.1 Paracoccaceae bacterium
AAACCCCCATTCATTGTCATACCAGCCAAAGACCCGCAGCATGCCGCCATCGGTGCGCTGCGTCTCTGGCAGGGCCATCACGATACTCTCGGGCCGGGCGCGCAGATCGGTCGAGACAAGGGGCCGGTCGGTCCAGCCGATCACCCCGCCTGCCGTGCGCACCATATCATTCACCTGCGCCGCACTGGCCGGCCGGACCAGCATCACGCTCAGATCCACAGCAGAGACGGACGCCGTCGGCACCCGCACCGCCGCGCCCAGCAGGCGCCCGGACAGTTCCGGCAGAACGCGATCCAGCAGGCGCTGCGCACTGGTCGTCGTGGGCACCATCGACAGCGCCGCCGCGCGCGAGCGCGCGGGATCGCCGCGCGGGGCATCCACCGTGGGCTGAGAGCCGGTATAGCAATGGATGGTGGTCATGAAGCCGGTCGCAATACCCCAGTTCCGGTGCAGCAACCGCGCCAGCGGGGCCAGCGCATTGGTCGTGCAGGACGCGTTCGAGATCAGGGTATGGTCGCGGTGCAGTGCATCCTCATTGACGCCCAGAACCACGGTCTCCTCCGCCGCGTCCGACGGGCCGGAAATCAGCACCCGCCCTGCCCCGGCGCGCAGACCCCGCCGCGCAACCTCGGTCCGGTCCGCGCGCCCGGTACATTCCATCACAAGATCGATGTCGGACAGGTCAAGCTCGGACAGGTCAGCCGCATGGGTCAGGCGCAATCTGGCCGGTCCGGCCTGGAGGTGACCGTCCTGAAGATGAACGCCGCCCGCGAAGGGGCCGAAGACGCTGTCATATTCGAACAGATAAGCGCAGTCGCTTGCCGAGGCGATGTCATTGATCGCCACGAGTTCGACCTCCGGCCAGCCCCCCTGAAGCCAGGCGCGCAGCACTGTGCGCCCGATCCTCCCGAACCCGTTAATCGCAACCCGCATCCCTGCGCCCCGCTTCCTGCCCGTGATCTGCGCGCACAAAGACCTATTCCGCCCGCAAGTGCAACCATCGCCTGCATGGCACAGGGTCTGGCGTCGCCGTTAGTCGTCGGGGATGGCGCGCGCCGGGTCGCGAAGGGTGTTGCGCAGGTCCGCAACCATCCCAGTTGCGCGGGTGGTGTCGTGACCTGGGGTGGCAGTGACAGGGCGCATCCGGGTTCCTCGGGACAGCCCGTGGCCTGTCATGCCCTGCATAGTTCCGGCAGCCGGCGCAATCATCGTGTCGCCGCAGCCCGGCCTACCCGTCGCGCGAAAGCTGCTGATCGAGCGTGTGGAACGCTTTCTGGAACACATTGTCACGAACATTCGGGACCAATTCCAGATCGTCCAGCGGCGATGCTGTCCAATCAGCGGTCCAGACGGCAAAGGTCTGGTCGCGATCGGTCAGCGGATAAAGCTGCGCCCCGGCATGATAATTCAACCACGGCATCGGGCTTTTCAGGATACGGTAGCGAAAGGCATGGTATTGATCGGACAGCAGCGTAAGCTGTTCATGCAACTGCCCGTCACCAAAAATGAAATCGCGCACGCCCGACACTTTGTCAGGGCGCACGCCATCGATCATGTCCATCGTGGGGATATCTTCGTGCCAGTGCTTCATGCCCGCAAAATCGCGCATCTTTTCCCAGACATCAGAAATCGGCGCGCGGATCACGCTGGAGGTGAATACCTTGGCAGGCCGCAGCCCCTGCCAGCGGGCATCCGTCACCGGCGGCGCGGGCGTGGCTGCGATATGCTCTGCCAGCGCCCGCAGCCCGGCGGCAAACACTTCTTTCGAGATCAGCCTGACATAATGGCCGCTATCCGCGGGCGCCTCATCAAAACTGGCATGCCAGCGCACAAAGGTCGTGTCGCCATTGGTGACGGGGATCAGTTCCAGCGTCGCCAGATAATTGGTAACGGGAAAGGCCGGCGTCTCGAAATTGTAGCGCATCAGATAGCGGCTGTCGTCAAGCTCCAGCAGCATCTCGCGCACGAAGGTTCCGTCAGCCAGATGAAAGGCCCGGACGCAGCCGACACTGTCGGCGTCGCGCCCATCCTCGATCCGGCTGTCGCGAATACCGGGGTTCCAGACCGGCAACCCGTTGAAATCGCGCAAAACCGCCCAGACCTGCTCGACCGGGGCATCAATGATTGTCGTTGCAAGTGCTTCCGCTATCACTCCTCCTAGAAGGTCAGCGCCTTGAAGGCGCGGGTCGTTTCACTCAGCGCGGTTTCAGTGGGCAACCGCTCCATCGAGCTGGCCCCGTAGAATCCGTGGCAATGCCGTGCCTGCCGCAGGACATAAGAGGCATCGTCAGGCGTGGCGATGGGGCCGCCATGGCAGATGATCAGAATATCCGGGCGCACCTTGAGCGCGGCCTCGGCCCAGTTGTCGATATCCGTGACGCAATCATCCAGCGAGCGCACGGTTTCCGCGCCGATGGTCCCGCCAGAGGTCAGGCCCATATGCATGACCAGAATATCGGCCCCGGCCTCGGCCATGGCAACGGCCTCTTCGGCGGAAAAGACATAAGGTGTTGTCAGCATATCGCGTTCGCAGGCCATGCGGATCATCTCGACTTCCAGCGCGTAGCTCATGCCTGTTTCTTCCAGGTTCCGCCGGAATACGCCATCGATCAGCCCGACCGTCGGAAAGTTCTGCACCCCGGCCAGACCCAGCGCCTTGAGCTGGTCAAGATGCTGGTCCATCATCACGAACGGGTCTGTGCCGTTCACCCCGGCCAGAACCGGGGTGTTGCGAACCACTGGCAGCACTTCGCGCGCCATATCCACCACGATCTCGTTCGCGTTGCCATAGGCCAGCAGGCCGGCCAGCGATCCGCGACCCGCCATCCGGTAACGACCCGAATTGTAAATCACGATCAGGTCGATGCCGCCATTCTCTTCGCTCTTGGCGGACAGGCCCGTTCCGGCGCCGCCACCGATGATCGGGATGCGGCGCGTTGCCATGTCCTGAAAACGGCGCATCAGGGTGCTGCGGTCGCGATGGGGAAAGCGGATCTTGTTCATGAGAGTATCCTGAGGAATTCATCCGCCATCGCTTGCGCAAAGTCCGGATCGTTGATGTTCAGGGGCAGTTCGACCAGGCGCCGGTTCGGGCCCGGCGCGAACGTATCGCGGATAGTGGAAAAGAGCGCCTCATCCGCGTCGGGGTCGTGAAAGGGCATGCCCGGCGCGTCGACAGAGGACACACCCCCAAGGGGCAGGAACAACGCCACCGGCCCGTTGCAGCGGTTCAGCCGCTCGGTCAGAAAACGGGCGATCTGCACGTTTTCGTCAGGTGTCGTGCGCATCAGCGTGATCTGCGGGTTATGCACCAGCAGATTGCGGTCGGAAAAGCGGTCGGGCACCGTTTCGCGGCCCGCGAAATTGACCATATCGACCGCGCCCACAGACCCGACCCAGGGCAGCCCGGTGCGTTCGATCACGCCGTAGCGATCCGCCGAACAGGGCATGACGCCACCCACCAGATGATCGGCGATTTCGGTGGCGGTCACATCCAGCAGCCCGGCAACCAGACCGGAATCGGCGAGCTTCTCCATCGCGGCCCCGCCGGTGCCGGTGGCATGAAAGACATAGGGTTCGACCCGGTCACCCAATGCCGCGCGCAGGTGATCGACGCAGTGTGTGGTCACACCGAACATGGTGATGCCCACGCCCGGCAGATCGCCTGTGCCCTGCGGGACCGGGTTCAGCGCCATGCCTGCCGCTGCATGGGCGGCATTGCCGATCACGCGGCGGCTGATCGCGTTCAGGCCCGCCACATCGGTGACTGAATGCACCATGCCCAGATCCGTCGCGCCGACATATTGCGCGACCTGACCCGAGGCGACCGTGGACACGATCAGCTTGGGCACGCCCACAGGCAGGGCGCGCATGGCCTGCGTGACCAGCGCCGTGTTGCCCGACCCGCCCAGGCCAAGCACCGCGCCGATATCGTCGCGCGCCAAGAGCCAGATGGTCAGCGCCTCGGCCATGGCGGTGATGGCCATGCCCCGGTCATCATTGCCCAGCACGGCCCCGGCCCCATCCGGGTGGCAGGCGGCAATCTCGGTCGCAGCAATATCGGCGGCATTCTCGTGCCCGACCGTGCCGACATCGACCAGCACAGGCGCGGCCCCGGCACTGCGTATCCGGTCGCAGGCATAGCGCAGTTCCGCGAGCTTGGTGTCACAGGTTCCGATCACATAGACACGATCAGTGGCCATGGCTCACCCCCAGATATCGGTTCTGCATGTCGCGGTCATTGGCCAGTTCGCCCGACCCGACGGTGGCTGCAATCCGGCCTGTCACCATGATCGACACTTCGTCAGTGACCGAGGTGGCCACCCGCAGGTTCTGCTCGATCAGAAGCAGGCCCATCCCTTCCTTGGTGATCGTGCCCAATACCTCGATCAACTGGTCCACGATCACGGGGGCCAACCCTTCGGAGGGCTCATCCATGATGACCAGCCGCGGGTTCATCAGCAGCGCACGCGAGATCGCCAGCATCTGCTGTTCGCCGCCTGAGAGCTGATTGCCGCCATTCCTGCGCCGCTCTGCCAGGCGCGGGAACGTCTCATAGACCCGTTCGATGGTCCAGGCGGGCGATCCGCGCTGTGCGACCAGCAGCAGATGCTCATGCACCGAGAGCGAGGGGAACATGCGCCGCCCCTGTGGCACCAGCGCCAATCCGCCGCGCGCGACCTTGCCGGTCCCGAGGCCGATCAATTCGCGACCGTCCAGTTTCGCGCTGCCGCTGGCCGGGACCATGCCCATCAGCGCCGAACACATCGTCGTCTTGCCCATGCCGTTGCGGCCGATCACCGAGACGGGCTTGTCTGTCACCGACAGGCTGACCCCTTGCAGGATCGTCGCGCGCCCGAAACGCACATGCAGATCGCGAATGTCCAGAGCGCCACTCATCAGTGCCCCTCCCCCAGATAGATGGCCTGCACCATCGGATCATCCGCCACCTTGTCGGGGGTCGACTCGACCACCACGACGCCATCTTTCATCACAGTCACCTTTTCGGAATTGGCAAGGGCGACATCCATGTCGTGTTCGATCAGGATCAGGGTCAGATCGCGCGGCAATTCGGCCATCAGCTTGACCAGTTCGGGGCGTTCTGCCGCCGACAGCCCGGCAGCGGGTTCATCCAGCATCAGCAGGCGCGGCACACCCGAGAGCGCCATGCCGATTTCCACCTGACGGCGCTGCCCGTGCGAAATGGCGTCGATGCGCGT
>REDZ01000039.1 GCA_007695345.1 Paracoccaceae bacterium
TCGCAAAAACCTGCCCGCCAGTGGCGCTATAGGTTTTCATCAGGTCAAGCTGCATGTGGTCCGGCGCGCGCAGCCCCTTGACCATGCCGACCACGACCGGGAAGAAACTGAGATAGGTCGAGATGATCGCCTTGGGGATCAGCCCGGTGATGCCCACCGCATTCAACACCACGATGATCATGGGGGCGATGGCCAGGATCGGGATGGTCTGGCTGGCGATCGCCCAGGGCATGACGCTGGCATCCATCGCGCGGTTATGCACAATCCCCACGGCCAGCGCGATGCCGAGGGCTGAGCCGATGGCAAAGCCCAGCAGCGTGGCCGACAGCGTGACCCAGCCGTGATAGATCAGCGAACGGTTGGACAGGCTGCCGGTGTTCATGAACCCGCGCCGACCGGTCATTTCCTCGACCAATGTCGAGTTCCAGAGTTCCTGCGCCACCTGATGCGGAGCAGGCAGGCGTGGGCGTTGCTGGCTCATCGTATCGGCCACCAAGGCGCTGAAACCCAGATCCTGCCCGGCGCGGCGGGCCTGATCCTGCGCCCATTGCGCATTCATCGGAATGACAGCGGCATACCAGAGCGCGATCAGGAAGGCCGTAACTGCGAGAACTGGAAGGACGTTGCGCATGGGGCTCACCGCTGCATGGGGGGCGCTGCCCCCCGGTCCCTGCGGTCCCTCCCCCCGGGATATTTGGACAAAGATGAAAAGGCTCAGGGCAGCAGGCCCGCGCGCTGGGCGGTGCGGCGGATCGTGTCGGCGACCAGTTCGGGGTCGGCGTGATGGGGCATGTGACCCATATCGTCGACGCGGGTCAGACGGGCGCTTTCGACCTCGGCCTCGAGGCGTTCGGAATGGAATTGCAGCCCGACGGTGCGGTCCTCGCGGCCATGCACGATTTCGATGGGCAGGGTCAGGGCCGGGTAGCCGGGATACATGCCATCGAGATAGCCCTTGAGACTGTCCACCTGTTGCGCATTGATCTGCAACTGGCTGGTGCGCAGCGTCAGATCAAGCCCGAGATGGTCGAGATAGCCCTCGGGCACCGGGTCGGGCTGGAACACGCGCGAAAGCGTGCGTTCGACCGAGCCGCGCGGGGCGAGATTGGCCACCATGGGCAGGACCAGATGCTGCCCCAGCGCCGAGGCCGAGAGCCGGTACCACAGCCCCAGCTCGCCCGGCCAGGGATGCGAGGCCGGGGCCAGCAGCGTCAGGCCCGCGACCTCGTCGCCCGCGCGCAGGGCCCAGGCCAGCGCCACGGCCCCGCCATAGGAATGGCCCAGAAGGATGGGGTCCTGCACCCCGAGTTGAAGGGCAGCGCGCCGCAGGATATCGGCCTGTTCCAGCGGCCCGAGCGGGGTGCCGAACCGGTCCGAATGCCCGAAACCGGGGCGGTCGAAGGCGATGACGCGAAAATCCTCTGACATGCGATCGATCAGGTCGAAGCTGAAATCACGCGCATTGCCATTGGCGCCATGGATCATGACCAGATCCGGCCCCTCGCCCTGCACGATGGCGTGCAGGCGGCCCTGCGGCAGGGTCACGAAGGCCCCTTCGGGCGCTGTGTCGGCATGGGCCATGTGGTCCTCCATCCCGAGCGAGCAGGCCGCGATCAGGGCCGCACTGAGCAGCACTGCGGTAGCTTTATTGGCCGATCTGAGCAAGGTCATAGGGTGTGGTCTGATATATCTGGTTGATCCAGTTGCCATATAGAAGATGCGCATGGCTTCGCCACCGATTGAGCGGCATTCTCGCCGGATCGTCATCGGGATAGTAATTCTGTGGCACATTGACCGGTTTGCCCGCCGCCATGTCGCGATCATATTCTTCCTTGAGCGTGGTGCTGTCATATTCAAGGTGATTGAAGATCATCAGCGCGCGATGGGCGGCATCCTCGACCAGACAGGGGCCGACCGCGTCCGAGGCGATCAGTGTCTCCAGCCCCGGTGTGGCGTCGATCTCTGCCGCGCGCATTTCGGTCCAGCGGCTGACCGGGATCAGCAGATCATCCGAAAACCCCTGCAGATAGGGCGAGGCGGGCGCGAGGTTGCGATGGCGGTAGCAGCCAAAGGCCTTGTCGGGCAGCATATGCTTGTCCAGCCCGTGAAAGTGGCGCAGCATCGCCATGCCGCCCCAGCACACGCCGAATGTGTGGTGCACATGGGTCTGGGTCCAGGCAAAAACCTCGGCCAGTTCCCCCCAATAGGTGACGTCTTCATAAGGCAGATGTTCGATGGGGGCGCCCGTGATGATCAGCCCGTCAAAGCGCTCCTCGCGCACCTCTGCGAAGGGGCGGTAGAATTCGGCCATATGCTCGGCGGCGGTGTTCTTCGTCTCATGCTCGGACATGCGGATCAGCGAGAATTCGATCTGCAACGGCGTCGCGCCGATCAGGCGCGCGAATTGCGTCTCGGTCTGGATTTTCTTGGGCATCAGGTTCAGCAGCCCGATGCGCAGGGGGCGGATATCCTGCCGTGCTGCGCGCATGTCGGACATGACCATGACCCCTTCGCGGGTCAGCACGTCGAATGCAGGCAGGGATTCGGGCAGGGTAATGGGCATGGGCGATGTCCTTGTTCAGGGCAGCTTGTCGGCGATAAGATCAATGATGTCAGGGGCCTGTCGAATGTTTTTTACCTCATCCGCCAGCAGGGTGATGCCCCAGTTGCGCGCCATGGCGGCATAGCGCGGCGCGCGATGGGCAAGCGCGCGCGCATAGGTCCAGCGCACGAAGGCATCGGGGTCGATCCGGTCGGGGGCCTGCCCGGTTTCTGCCTGATACGCCACCCAGGCGCGGTGCAGAAAGGCGGGCTGGTAATACATCGGCTTGGGCGCGCGGTCAAAGCGGCGGATCAGTTCGGCAGTATGGGCATCGCTGCCCGCGATCCAGATGGGCAGCACATGCGCGTCAAGCGTGGTCATAAGCGGATCGGCGGGATCGTCAGGATCGATCACCTCGCAGATCGACCCGCCCGTGTCGCAGACGAAATGCGGGTAGCCATAGAGCGCCTCGGCCCGCGCGATGAAATGGGGCGTGTCTGACAGGGCAGCGATTTCGGCCGTGCGGTGCTGGTCCTGCCGGGTCATGTAATCGTCAAAGGGCAATCCGCCTTGCGCCGGATCGCCGGGTTTGCCCAGATAGGTGGATAGCGGCGCGAGATTGTCGAAGGTGATGTTCGAACTGATATAGACCGAATCCGTCAACAGAAGCTCACGCAAGAGCGGCACGCGCATCGCCTCGTGCTTGAAGTTATCGGCGATGAATTCGCCCATGTAGCGCGTGCCGATGCGGTAATCGATGGAGTAATGGAACCAGTCCCCGGCCTCGCGCAGCAGGGTGGCCAGATGCGTCTTGCCCAGACCCGACATGCCGTAAAACAGGATCTTCTTGCGCGGGGCGGCGCGCCAGTCCGCAGCCGTGGGGTAAAGCATGAGGCCGTCCTGTGATCATGGGCAGGTCTGCGTATCCAAGGGGGCAGGCAGGGTCAAGCCGACATGCAAAGGCCCTGCCCGTAAGGGGCAGGGCCGGTGGCAGAGCCTGGCCTGTGGATCAGAACCGCACGCCCACCCGCAGCCCGGCCGATGTTGCCGAATTGCCCGAGAAACTGCCGACCGAGGTATCGCCGCCGCCGATCCAGCGGTACTGCACCCCGCCGCTGACGGTGATGTTGTCCACAGTGTAGCTGGCGCCCAGACCGACCGAGGTAAAGCCGTCCGTCGGGCCCAGATTGCCCAGCTGGCCCCCGCTCTGGCGTTCATGGCTGATGCTCGCGGAACCGGAGAGTTGTTCGGTAAAGCGGCGGCCGACACCAAGCGTGTAGGTCGTAGTGGGCTTGTTGTATTCCACGAGCGAGTCACCCGTGATGCCCTCATAGACTTGTGGTGTGATGTCGAATTTGGACCAACGCACCCAGCGCACGCCACCGAACAGAAGCGTGTCTTCCATGATCCCGGTCTGGAATTCCAGATGGAGGGATTCAGGGATGGTTGTCGTAAATGAGCCAGGAATATCTGTCCCTGGCGGGATCGGGCCAACAGGCAGAGAGAATGTCTCGGTAGAATCAAAGTCATGACTGACCTGTGAGTTGTAGGTCAACGACACGCGTCCAGCGATTTCAGGCATCTCGTAGGCGACCCCCAACAGATAGCCATAGGCCGTATCCGTATTGGTCGACATGGTATAGTCCTGTGGCCCCAGAACGGTCGGGAGCGTCAGCTCGACTTCGCCACGCGTGCGCACGGCCCGCAGACCCCCATAGACACTGACCCCGCCATCAAAGGCATAGCGCACCACACCCGTCAGTGCGCGGCTTTCGATCGTGCCCGTCGATCCGGCGATGGGATAGCCCGTGCCGGTCGGATAGGCGACATTCGCGCCGATGGGTTCATCAATGATGATCGCATAGGACAGTTGATCATTGACCTGTCCGCGGAACCGCAGATCGAGGGCAAAGAAATCCTCGGACATATTGCCGGAGCTGACACCAGCGGCGGACTCACCCGACACGCGGGGCCGTGTGTAGGATGCGCCGAATTCCAGATAGTTGCCCTGTTCGAACAGGATGGCCATGGACTGGTTCGACCGCTCTACACCGCCAGCAAGGGCCGGGGCGGCGGCCAGGACTGCGACACTGGACAGAAGATATAGGCGCATGGAAAACTCCTCCTTTTTCCCCGCGAGGATCGCGGACACGCATTATTTACATGTGCCTATTTGACAGGCAGAAATGCCGCTGTCCTAGCTGACTTGAGGTCAATTCAGCGCACAACCATAGGGATGTGACGGAACTGCAACAGCAGTCAGTCGTCCGCGGGCAACAGCCGCGTGATTCCCACGGCCCCGCCGCGCGCCAGATCGGGGTCGAGTGTCATGGGGATGTATTCGCCCCGCCGCCACAGATCGCCCAGATCGTCGTAATGGCGCGACAGCGGGTGGCCCGATTGCCCCGTGGACAGGATGAAGACCGAGCTTTCGGGATCGGCGAAATCATAGACCCCGCGATAGATGGACCCATGCACATTGGCAAAGGGCTCGGGGTCGCGCCCCGAGGTCTGCGCGCGCATCAGTGTATGATCCCCGCCCGAGGTCGATTGCCGGATATTGACGAAATATTGCAGCACCGGAACCTCGCCCAGCACCGAATGGCGGTGCGTGGCCATATGCGCATCGCCCCAGCGCCAGCTTTCGACATTCTCGCCATAGC
>REDZ01000197.1 GCA_007695345.1 Paracoccaceae bacterium
AGCGTGGCGATTACATCATGGATGGCAACCCTGCCCCCCATGACATCCTGCGCATTCTTGGTATCGAGGCTCTGGCCAACTACCTGATCGACGAAGTGCAGGACGTCTACCGCCTGCAGGGCGTGAAGATCAACGACAAGCATATCGAGGTGATCGTGCGGCAGATGCTGCAGAAATGGGAGATCCTCGATAGCGGCCAGACCACGCTTCTCAAGGGCGAGCATGTCGACAAGGCAGAGTTCGACGAGATGAACGAGAAGGCCATGGCGCAAGGGCTGGAGCCCGCAAAGGGCGAGCCGATCCTTCTGGGGATCACCAAGGCGTCGCTGCAGACCCGCAGCTTCATCTCGGCGGCCTCGTTCCAGGAGACGACGCGCGTGCTGACCGAGGCGTCGGTGCAGGGCAAGCGGGATCATCTGGTCGGGCTGAAAGAGAACGTGATCGTCGGTCGCCTGATCCCGGCCGGGACCGGGGGCGTGCTGAACAAGGTGCGTCAGGTTGCAGCCGATCGCGACCGCAAGGTGCTGGATGCGCGGCGCGCCGAGGCAGAGGCCGCCGCCGCTCTGGCCGCGCCCGAACCCGAGGAACTGTCCGAAGCCGACATCGTCTTTGGCAAACGCCCTGAGTGATCCGACGGATCGCAACAAGACCCGCCCCCGCAGCGCTGGCTGCGGGGGCTTTTCTTTTGCGCGCGGCTCAGGCAGATATACTGAACCTGTGAAGGAGTTACTCATGCCCGCCCCGATGCGCCCGCAGGCGATTGTCGTTGTTCGGTTTTCCTATGTGGCCGATGCGGGCTTCAAGCTCAGCCGCAGCGGGTTGGACGGGGTGCGCCGCACGCTTTATGCGCCCGACCGGCTGGCCCGCCGCTTTCACCTGTTCGAAGCATTGGCCCTGCCATCGCTGGCCGCCCAGACCGACACGGATTTCACCCTTGCCCTGCTGGTGGGTGACGATTTCCCACCCGATGCCCGCGCGCGTCTGGAGCGCCTGATCGCGCCGCTGGGCGATGCGCATATCGTCGCGCTGCCGCCTTACAACAATTACAAGGCCACCAAGGCCGCGATCGAAGCTGTCCGCCGCCCCGAGGCCACGCATCTGATGACCATCCGGCTGGATGATGACGACGCGCTGGGCAAGGATTGCATCGCAGCACATAAACGGATTGCCCCGGAGCTTGCGGCGCTCGGTCCTGCGGATGCGCCCGCTGTGGTCTGTTTCAACAATGGTCTGTTTCTGGAAATCGATACGGGTGGCAGCCGCCTCTTCGGCGTGATCGAGAAACTGCCAATCAGCGTGGGCACCTGCATGATCGCCCCGGCAGATGCCCGGCCGACCGTGTTCTCCACTGATCACCGGCGCCTGCACACCCGCTGGAACTGCTACACCGAAGCGCTGACCCCGCGCTTTATCCGCACGGTGCATCGCGACAATGACTCGGCGGCGAATGTCAGTGGCGAACGGATCGACTATACACCAGCCAAGCTGGATGCCGTTCTGGCACAACATTTCCCTTTCACCCGCGCCGCGCTCGAAGCTCTTTCGGCCTGACAGATGCAAAACGACAATATCCGCGCAGCGCTCTACATGATGGCGGGGTCCAGCGCCTTCGCGACCAATGACACGTTCCTCAAGCTGATGAGCACGGAACTGGGGATCTTCCAGATCTTCGTGCTGCGCGGCATTGCGGTTTCGGCGGTCTTTGCAGTGATGGTCTGGCAGGCGCGCGTCGTCTTTGCCGATCTGACCCGGCGGGACATGAACTTTCTGCTGGTCCGGTCCGCCGCCGAAGCCTTCGCCGCGTTCTTTTTCTTCAACGCGTTGTTCAACATGCCGCTGGCGAGTGTGACGGCCATCCTGCAGGTGGTCCCGCTGGCGGTGGCGCTTGCAGCATTCCTCGTGCTGAAAGAACCCTTGGGCTGGCGGCGGCTGTCGGCCATTCTGATCGGGTTCTTCGGGGTCATGCTGATCGTGCAACCGGGAACCGAAACCTTCACCACGGCTTCGGTCAATGCGCTGGCCTGTGTTGCCATGGTGACCCTGCGCGACCTGAGCACGCGGATGATGGCCGTGCAGGTGCCCTCTTCACTGGTGGCGCTCACTACCGCGCTGGGCGTCACACTGTTCGGTGTGATGGGTTCGGCGTTCGAGACCTGGGTGATGCCGAGTGCGCTGTCGTGGCTATGGCTGGCGGGCACGGTCGTGTTCGCTTGTCTGGGCTATTACCTGATCATCCTGGCCATGCGCGTGGGCGAGATGTCCTTTGTCGCCCCGTTCCGTTATGCCGCACTTCTGGCGGCGCTGCTGCTGGGTTGGTTCGTGCTGAATGAATGGCCCGATACGCTGACATTGATCGGCAGTGCCATTGTGGTGGCCACAGGTGTATTCACGCTGTATCGTGAACGACAGTTGCGTTTGCGCGCTGCCCGTTCACCGACCTGAGAGCGCCGCGCCGCAGTGTGTTGACAACCCATGCGACTCCCCCTATACGCCCCACAATCCTGATCGCGCTGCGCGTGCTGCGCATCGACAGGGACTCAAAATTGAAGTGGTCATGATCCGGGCCAAATTGCGCCCCGATCCTCTGGAATTCCACCGCGGCGACCCATGGATTGGGCCGCAAGCGGTTTTTCGCGTTCTGCCTGCACGGCGGGCCGCATATGTGAGAGGCGCGGAGCCGCGCCATGAAATCGGGTTGAAACGGGAAGAACCGGAATGCCAACGATCCAACAGCTGATCCGCAAGCCGCGGCAGCCGAAAGTCAAGCGCTCCAAGTCGATGCATCTGGAGCAATGCCCCCAGAAGCGCGGCGTCTGCACGCGCGTTTATACCACCACGCCGAAAAAGCCGAACTCGGCCATGCGGAAGGTTGCCAAGGTGCGCCTGACCAATGGTTACGAGGTCATCAGCTACATCCCCGGTGAAAAGCACAACCTGCAGGAGCACTCGGTCGTGCTGATCCGCGGGGGCCGGGTCAAGGACCTTCCGGGTGTGCGCTATCACATCCTGCGCGGTGTTCTGGATACCCAGGGCGTCAAGGATCGTAAGCAGCGCCGGTCGAAATACGGCGCGAAGCGTCCGAAGTAAGGAGAGCACCAGATGTCTCGTCGTCACGCCGCTGAAAAGCGCGAAATCCTGCCCGACGCCAAGTTCGGTGATCTGGTTCTGTCGAAATTCATGAACAATCTGATGATCGACGGCAAAAAGTCGGTCGCGGAATCCATCGTCTATAACGCAATGGACCGGGTCGAGGGCAAGCTGAAGCGCGCGCCCATCGAAGTGTTTCACGAAGCGCTCGACAATATCAAACCTTCGGTCGAGGTTCGCTCACGCCGTGTGGGCGGTGCCACCTATCAGGTACCGGTCGAAGTACGCCCCTCGCGCCGCGAAGCACTGGCGATCCGCTGGCTGATCAAGGCCGCGCGCACCCGCAACGAGAATACGATGGAAGAGCGTCTGGCCGGTGAGCTGGTGGATGCCGTCAACGCGCGCGGCTCGGCCGTGAAGAAGCGCGAAGACACGCACAAGATGGCCGATGCCAACAAGGCATTCAGCCACTACCGCTGGTAAGACACTCTGCAAGCCTGAGGACACAAAGACCATGGCACGCGAATACCCCCTTGAGCGCTACCGCAACTTCGGGATCATGGCGCATATCGACGCTGGCAAGACCACGACGACAGAGCGCATCCTGTTCTACACGGGCAAGTCGCACAAGATCGGTGAAGTTCATGATGGCGCGGCCACCATGGACTGGATGGAGCAGGAGCAGGAGCGTGGCATCACGATCACCTCGGCTGCGACCACCACTTTCTGGGAAAAGACCGTCGACGGCCAGACGCCGATAAGCGAGAAGCACCGCTTCAACATCATCGACACCCCCGGCCACGTCGATTTCACCATCGAGGTGGAGCGTTCGCTGGCCGTGCTCGATGGTGCAATCTGCCTGCTGGACGGGAATGCAGGGGTCGAGCCGCAGACCGAAACGGTCTGGCGTCAGGCCGACCGTTACAAGGTGCCGCGGATCGTCTTTGTGAACAAGATGGACAAGATCGGCGCGGATTTCTTCAACTGCGTCAAGATGATCAAGGACCGCACAGGCGCGACGCCTCTGGCTGTCCAGCTGCCCATCGGCGCCGAGGACAAGCTCGAAGGCATCATCGACCTGATCGAGATGGAAGAATGGACCTGGAAGGGCGAGGATCTGGGCGCAAGCTGGACTCGTCAACCGATCCGTGACGACCTGAAAGACATGGCCGATGAGTGGCGCAACACCATGATCGAGATTGTCGTCGAACAGGACGACGATGTCATGGAAGCCTATCTCGAAGGCAACGAGCCCGACACCGAAACGCTGCGCCGCCTGATCCGCAAGGGAACGCTGGCGCTGGATTTCGTGCCGGTGTGCACAGGCTCTGCATTCAAGAACAAGGGTGTTCAGCCGCTTCTGAATGCCGTAATCGACTTTCTGCCCGGCCCGCTGGATGTTCCGGCCTATATGGGCTTTGACCCCAGCGACGAGACCGAGACGCGCAACATCTCGCGCTCGGCCAAGGATGATGACCCCTTTGCGGCGCTGGCCTTCAAGATCATGAACGACCCATTCGTGGGCTCGCTGACTTTTACCCGGATCTATTCGGGCGTGATGTCCAAGGGTGATCAGATCCTGAACTCGACCAAGGGCAAGCGCGAACGGGTCGGCCGGATGATGATGATGCACTCGAACTCGCGCGAAGAGATCGATTGGGCCGCAGCAGGCGACATCATTGCATTGGCCGGGCTGAAGGAAACCACAACAGGCGACACGCTGTGCAACCCGCAGCACCCGGTGGTTCTGGAAACCATGACCTTCCCCGAGCCGGTGATCGAGATCGCGGTTGAGCCCAAGACCAAGAATGACCAGGAAAAGATGAGCCAGGGTCTGGCCCGTCTTGCCGCCGAGGACCCGTCCTTCCGCGTCGAAACCGACATCGAATCGGGGCAGACCATCATGAAGGGCATGGGGGAATTGCACCTCGACATTCTGGTGGATCGCCTGAAGCGCGAATTCAAGGTCGAGGCGAATATCGGTGCGCCGCAGGTGGCATATCGCGAGACGATCAGCCACAAGATCGAACATACCTACACCCACAAGAAGCAGTCGGGTGGTTCGGGTCAGTTCGCCGAGGTCAAGCTCGAGATCATGCC
>REDZ01000133.1 GCA_007695345.1 Paracoccaceae bacterium
ACAGCAGAGCCCGATGCGGCGTCCGAGGCTGCGCCCGATGCGGACGGCGCTCCCGAGCCCGAGGCAGAGGCCGCGCCTGCGCCCAAGCCCAAACGCACCCGCAAGCGCAGCCCCAAACCGGCCGCGCCCGCAGTCGAAACACCCGCGCCCGAACCTGTTGCCGAGGCAGTGCAGGCAGAGGCGGCATCGGTCGCGGACGACGTGGTCACGGCACCCGACGCCCCGGTTGAAACAGCCCAGCCCGAACCCGCAGCTGAACCGGCGCCAGAGGCGACCGCGCCAGCACCGGCTGAACCGGCCGCCGGCCTTGAAGCGCCTGCACCGCAGGACGCAGCCCCTGCAGCGGATGCGCCTGAAGGTGCCGCGCCCGAAGACAGGGCCCCCGAGGTTACGGCATCAGCAGAAAACGAAGAGTCCCCTGCGCCCGATGCTGTTGCACCAGCAGAGGCAGAGGACGCTGCGTCGGAGGATGCGGCGCGCCCGGCCCGCAAGAGGCGCGGCTGGTGGGCATTGCGCGGCTGAGCGCGTGCGCGGCCTTTGCCATCGCTGCTCACGATGATCAGACAGGCAGGGCGGTCTTGCGACCGCCCTGCGACATGGTGCAGCATGCCACGCGAAAGTGACTGATCCGGGCGTGCCATCCCTGCCGCAATTCCGTATTGCTGGGATGTTGCGACGACACGAAGCGGAGAGCGCGCATGTTCGGCATAGATGTTTTTGATGCCAGCCTGATGGCGGCGCTGATGATTGCTTTCGGCGGCGGCGTGCTGTCATTCCTGTCGCCCTGCGTGCTGCCGATCGTCCCGCCCTATCTGGCCTATATGGGCGGCATCTCGATGCAGGAATTGCGCGCCGAGGGGCAGGCCAGCCGCCGCGCCATCCTGCCTGCGCTGTTTTTCGTGATGGGCCTGTCAACCGTGTTCCTGCTGCTGGGGTTCACGGCCTCGACCATGGGGCATCTGTTCCTGCGTAATGCCGAGGTCTTCGGCCAGATCGCCGGGGTGGTGGTGATCGCCTTTGGCCTGCATTTTCTGGGCGTGTACAGGGCGGCGGCGGCGGCGACCACCGCATCGCTGCGCGCCGTCTCGGTCGCGCCGCCTGCGTTCCTGTCGGGCGGGCTGCTGGCGCGCGATATCCGTTTTGACGCGGGCGACCGGGGCGGATCGGCCTTTGGCGCCTATGTGCTGGGGTTGGCCTTTGCCTTTGGCTGGACGCCCTGCATCGGCCCGGTTCTGGGCGCGATCCTGTCGCTTGCCGCCGCCGATGCGACGGTCGCGCGCGGCACAGCCATGCTGGGGGTTTATGCGCTGGGATTGGGACTGCCCTTCCTGCTGGCCGCGATCTTTGTGCAGCGCTCGATGACAGTGATGGACAAGCTGAAGCGGCACATGAGCGCGATCGAGAAAGGTATGGGGTTGTTGTTGCTGGCCGTGGGCGTAGCGCTGGTGACCGGGGCTTTCGCGACCTTCAGCTGGTGGCTTCTTGAGACCTTTCCCGTGATGCAGAATATCGGCTGAGAGAGGGATTGCGCACGGCCCTGCGGGCCGCACGCCCGGGGGCGGGGCCTGCGGCCCCGCCTTTTTGCAGAATGTCCGACAGGACCAAACGGGCGCGCGCCGTGGTGGCGTTGGGCCGAGCGGCGCTGTTTTCTTGAGTATTTTTGGCAAGATGAAGCGTGCAGGGGTTTTCCTGATCCGGGCGTCCGCCGTTGGGCGGGCTCAGTGCAGGCCCAGTTCGGCCAGCGCGGCGTCAAGGTCCGGGGGCAGGGTGTCATCGCCCTTGCGCGCGCGCGGCAGGTCGGCAGGGGCATCCTGCACACGCAGGTAGCGCCAGCCCTGAAACGGGCGTTTGGGGGTGGCGGCGGTGCGATGGATTTCCGGGTCGAGCACGATGCCGCAGCGGATGATGCCGTCACTGCCTGTCACCTCATCAAGCCGCAGGATGCGCTGGCGGGCCAGCACCACGCCCTTGAACACCCAGTAGAGCGAGCCGCCCGCGAGAATCTCTGCGGCGCGTTTGGGCCACATTCGGGTGACATGGCGGGGCAGGCCGTCCGGCCCTCTGGCGCGCGGGTTCTGCTGCCATTCGATCAGGTCCTCGACCTGCTGCGCACCGACGCAGAGCTTGATGAGATGGATTGCGGTCATGGCCTGTTCCTAACCGGCGGGGATGAGGGCTGCAATATATGGTGCCTGATGCCGAGGTGAAGGGCGACAAGCAGCACAAGGCCCAGCGCCGCGATCAGGCCGGTCAGCCCCACGGTCGCAGCCAGCCCCAGCCCCGAGGCCGAGAGCGCGAAGGCGACGGGCGCTGCCGCGCCCGTGACATTGCGCAGCGCGGCCAGATGCCCCAGCCTGCGCCCGATTCCGGCAGCGCCGAACAGTGCCAGCGGCACGGCACCGCGCACGATGCTGGCCAGCCCCTGGCCCGCGCCGAACAGAATGGCGAAGGCGATGGCGAAACCCAGCCCCAGCGGCGCGGCCAGCAAGGCCACCAGTGCCAGCACGATGGCTGTGCCCGAGATCAGCGCCACGTTCATCGGATGCAGGTTGCGCCAGATCGTGGCATCGAGCAGCCGCACTGCCACCTGCGCTGGCCCCATCAGCATGCCGACCAGATAGGCGCTGCCCCCCAGCCCCAGCGCGATCAGGCTGGGCACCAGATGCACCCCGAGTGCGGCAATCGCCATGCCGGTCAGCGCAAAACTCGCCCCCAGAGCCCAGAAGGCCCGCCGTGCGGTCTGCCCATGCAGCACGGGCCAGTCGGGCGGGGCGGGGGACGGGGTCTCACCCGCTGTCGCGCGGCGCTGCCGGACATTCGTGCGGGCCAGCCACAGATGCAGGGGCAGGGCGATCAGAAGGTGCAGGGCCGCGAAGATCATATAGGTCGCGCGCCAGTCCAGAATTTCGATCAGATAGCCCGTCAGCGGCCAGAACAGCGTCGAGGCAAAGCCCGCGATCAGCGTCAGCCGGGTGATCGCCTTGCGGGTGCCCTGCGGCACGCCCAGGGCGAGGGCGGCAAAGGCCGCGTCATAGAGCACAATGAAGCTGAGCGCCTGCAGCGTGATGATGAGTGCGCCGAACACCAGGAAATTCGGCGCAAAGCCGAGCGCGGCCGAAAGAATCGCCACAAGTAAGCTGCCCAGCGCCATGACACGCGGCGCCCCGAAGCGGTCCAGCCACGCGCCGGCGACACTGGCGAACAGCCCGCCCAGCAACAGCCCGATGGAGAATACGGCAAAGGCATGGGTTTCGGGCACATCGAATTCCTGCGCGACCGACCCGGCCAGAATGGGATAGGCGTAAAAGATCGTCCCGTAGCCGAGGATCTGCGTTATCCCCAGACATCCGACTTGCCGCGCCCAGCCAGCGCTGATCTGTGCCATTCAGGATCTACCTGCCTGCCTCATTCTGGCGTCACCATAGCGATGCGCCCACGCCTGCCAAGCGGATATCTTTCTGATGGAGTCGTTGACCGAAGGGGACGGGGGGCGTATCTTGTAGTCTTTCCTGCTGCCGCCCCCCAAGGATACGCGCCATGAGCCGATTTGCCGCCCCGATTGCCGAACAGATCTGGGACATGAAATACCGTCTGAAAGAAGCGGATGGCACAGCGCTTGATCTGAGTGTGGAAGACAGTTGGCGGCGGATCGCGCGCGCGCTGGCCTCGGTCGAGGCCGAGCCTGCATTGTGGGAGGACCGTTTCTACAGCGCGCTCGAGGATTTTCGGTTTCTGCCTGCAGGTCGGATCATCGCGGGTGCAGGGACTGGCCGCAGCGTGACGCTGTTCAATTGTTTCGTGATGGGCACCATCCCCGATTCGATGGGCGGTATCTTCGAGATGCTGAAAGAGGCCGCGCTGACCATGCAGCAGGGCGGCGGGATCGGCTATGATTTCAGCACGATACGCCCGCGCGGCGCGCCGGTCGCGGGGGTGGCGGCGGATGCGTCGGGGCCGTTGTCCTTCATGGATGTGTGGGATGCGATGTGCCGCACGATCATGTCGGCGGGGTCGCGCCGCGGCGCGATGATGGCGACAATGCGCTGCGATCACCCCGACATCGAGGATTTCATCACCGCCAAGCAGGATGCCGCACGGCTGCGCATGTTCAACCTGTCGGTGCTGGTCACCGACCCGTTCATGGATGCGGTCAAGGCCGATGCGCCATGGGATCTGGTCTTTGAGGGCAGGGTCTATCACACGGTGCAGGCGCGTGATCTGTGGAACCGGATCATGCGCGCGACCTATGACTACGCCGAGCCGGGCGTGATTTTCATTGACCGGATCAACGCGGCCAACAACCTGCAGTATTGCGAAACGATCGCGGCGACCAATCCCTGCGGCGAGCAGCCCTTGCCGCCCTATGGGGCCTGCCTTCTGGGGTCTGTCAATCTGGCGCGGCTGATCCGCGATCCATTCAGCGAGGGCGCAGCGCTCGACATGGACGCGCTTGATGATCTGGTGCGCGTCGCCATACGCATGATGGACAATGTCGTTGATGCCAGCCGCTTCCCGCTCGACGCACAGGCGCAGGAAGCGCAGGCCAAGCGGCGGATCGGGCTGGGGGTGACGGGGCTGGCGGATGCGCTGATCCTGTGCGGGCTGCGCTATGGATCAGATCAGGCCGTGGCGCAAACGGATGCCTGGATGCACGCCATCGCACGTGCCGCCTATCTGGCATCGGTCGATCTGGCGCGCGAGAAAGGGGCGTTCCCGCTGTTTGATGCAGATGCATTCCTTGCCTCGGGGACGATGCAGGCGATGGATGATGATGTGCGCGACGCCGTGCGTGCCCATGGCATCCGCAATGCGCTGCTGACTTCGGTTGCGCCGACGGGCACGATCAGCCTGTATGCGGGCAATGTCAGTTCCGGCATCGAGCCGGTCTTTGCCTTTGAATACACGCGCAAGGTGCTGCAGAAGGATGGCGCGCGCACGGAAGAGGTGGTCGAGGATTACGCCGTGCGCCTGTGGCGCGAGATGCATGGCGATGCCCCGCTGCCGGACTGTTTCGTGTCGGCCCAGACACTTGCGCCGATGGATCATGTGCGCATGCAGGCGGCGGCACAGAAATGGGTGGACAGTTCCATCTCCAAGACGATCAACTGCCCCGAGGATATCA
>REDZ01000111.1 GCA_007695345.1 Paracoccaceae bacterium
GTGTTCAGGATCGCGATGACCGGGCGGCCATCGAACATGTCATGCGGGATGCCCTGGTTCTTCATCCAGCCGCGATGATAGATGGCATCGCGCGACGTGCCGCCGAACCATTCCTGCGAGCGCAGCTTGCGGGGCCAGGGGGCCGGTGTGAATGTCATGTATATGGCCCCCTCAGGCTTTCTTGCTCTTGTTGTAGACATCGAAGATCACGGCGGCCAGCAACACCAGCCCCTTGATCATCTGCTGATAGTCGATGCCGATGCCCATGATCGACATGCCATTGTTCAGCACCCCCATCAGGAACGCGCCCACCACGGCGCCCACGATCCGCCCCACACCGCCCGACATGGACGCGCCGCCGATAAACGCCGCCGCGATCACGTCCAGTTCCAGTGCGAACCCTGCCTTGGGCGTCGCCGTGTTCAACCGCGCGGCAAAGACCAGCCCCGCAATCGCCGCCAGCATGCCCATGTTCACACAGGCCGCGAATGTCAGCCGCTCGGTCTTGATGCCCGACAGCTTGGCCGCCTTCTCATTGCCACCCACGGCATAAAGCTGCCGGCCCAGCACGGTCCGTTCGGTGATAAAGGCATAGAGGATGGTCAGCACGCCCATGGTCAGCAGCACATTGGGCAGGCCTCGGAAGCTGGCCAGCTTGCAGGTGATGAACACCATCGCCACCACAACGACCGCATTGCGCAGCACGAAAAAGATAAAGGGTTCCTCGGTCACGTTATAGACGCGGTTGGCAATGCGTTTCTTGATGCCCAGCCACACGATGAAGCCTGCCGCCGCAAACCCCGTCAGCAGCGCCAGCACATTGATATTGCGTTCCCCGAACAGGGCCGCAAGCGACTGGCCCCACATGGCAGGAAAGGGATCCGCGATGAACCCGGTCGAGATGACCTGAAATTCGCGCGGGACAGGGCCGACCGACTGGCCCTGCAACAGCCAGAGCGACAGGCCGCGAAACACCAGCATCCCCGCCAGCGTGACGATGAAGGACGGGATGCGGCAATAGGCGATCCAGTAGCCCTGCGCCGCCCCGATCATGCCACCGGTCACGATGCAGACCGCGCCCGCCAGCATGATCGGCATGTCCATCCGCACGATGCGCGCTTCGGTAATCGCTTCTGTCGTGGTGGACATGGTCCAGACTGTGCCGCCATCGCGCAGGACCGTCAGGCTGTCTGCCACGCGGCGGATTCCATTCAGCTTGTGGCTGATCAGGATTTGCGTCACGCCCTGCGATTTCAGTTCCAGCATCAGATCGAGCAGAACCTGACTGTCGGATTCCGACAGCGCCGCTGTCGGCTCATCCAGGATCAGCAGGCGCACATTCTTGGACAGCGCCTTGGCAATCTCGACCAGTTGCTGTTTGCCGACGCCCAGTTTCTCCACCCGCGTTTCCGGCGGGTTCGTGATACCGACCTTTTTCAGCAATTGCTGCGCGCGGCGGTTCACGTCATTCCAGTTGATGACCCCCCGGCGCGCGATCTCGTTGCCCAGAAACAGGCTTTCCGTGATCGACAACAGCGGTACCAGCGCCAGTTCCTGGTGGAGGATGATACCCTTGTTCTTGCTGTCGCGGGTCGACTGAAACTCGGCCAGCGCACCATCATAATGGATCTCGCCCTCGTAACTGCCGGCGGGATAGACGCCCGACAGCACTTTCATCAGGGTGGATTTGCCCGCGCCGTTCTCGCCGACGACAGCATGTATTTTGCCTTCGGCAACGCTCAGGTTGACATTGTCGAGCGCGCGCACCCCCGGAAAGGTCTTGGTGATGGCGCGCATGTCCAGAAGTGGCGTCATGTCATCCGTCTTTGTCTTGGGGGCGGGCAGGGTGGGGCCGGGTATCGTGCCCGGCCCTGTCACAGTGGCAGCTTACTGCAACTCACGATGGGCCAGGGCAGATCGTCCGAGCCGTAGCCCACCCCCCGCAGCAAGGACAGGATGCCGATGGACAGCCCGTCATAGGGCGACAGCACGCCATGGACCTCTTCTTCGGTGTAATGTGCCGAGAGCAGGTTATCCATCTGCGCCTGTGCCACCGCGCCGTCCCAGCGCAGCGTGCCCAGACGGTCCATCCCCATCTGTCCCGATACGATGACGATATCGCCGGAATCGATCATCGGCTGCAGGACCGACATGGCACCGTCATAGAAGAAATAGGCGTTGTTGCCGTCGGGCGAGCCGCCGAACAGCTCGACATTACAGGGGCCATCGCCAAAGCGGTCCTGCAATCCTTCAACCAGCGAGGTGGCCTGCTGCACACCGACTTCGAAATTGTCGAAAGTCGCGTAATCGCTGACATGTTCGCTGTCGCGGATCAGCCGGTCATGGGCGATGGTCTGGATGCCCGCAAAATGTGCGTTCTCCAGCGCGTTGGACAGGGTAGTGCCGTCAATCGCCGCGATCACCAGCACATCGATGCCCGAGGTGATCATGTTCTCGATCTGCGCAAGCTGGTTGGGGATGTCATCCTCGGCATATTGCAGGATCGTCTCATACCCGGCTTCCTCGAACAGGCGGACCATGGATTCCCCGTCCGAGATCCAGCGCGCGGATGATTGCGTCGGCATGGCAATTCCGACGGTGCTCTGGGCCAGCGCAGTGCTGGCCAGCACCAGTCCGACCGCAGTCGCGGGCATGAACCTCAATGTCATTACATATCCTCCCAGATGGGCGGCCGGGCCGTAAACCAGCCCCCATTCTAATCCGCGAGGGCCAGTTTACGGCGCACAGATATCACAAACAAATTTGGATTATTGAAACTCGCATATCAAATCTGGTATGTTTTCCCATGTCGTCCCTCTCTCGCCTGCGCCCGGTTCATCTGCGCCTGCTGGTCGCGATTGCCGATCTGGGCAAGCTGCAACTTGCGGCAGGGCGGGTCGCAATGTCGCAACCCGCCGCCTCGCGCATCCTGTCCGAGATCGAGGCCGATATCGGCAGTCCGCTGTTCGAGCGTCGCGCCCGCGGTATGCACCCGACCGCGCTGGGCGAGGTGGTGCTGCAGCGCGCGGCGCTGATCCTTGCGGCCTTTGACACGCTGGATCAGGATATCGAACTGGCGCGCGGGGGCCTCGCGGGCAAGGTGCGCATCGGCACGGTCACGGGCCCGGCCTCTGGCTATGTGATGCCCGCGATCCGGCAATTGCGCGAAACCGCACCGGGCATCGAGGCGACGATCCATGTCGCCCCCTCGACCGAACTGATCCGGGGGCTGGAAAACCGCGCCTTCGATTTCATCATCGCGCGCCTGCCTGCCGGGCATGATGTCAGCCATCTGGATGTCACGCCTGCACGCAACGAACAGGTGTCGCTGCTGGTGCACCAGACCCATCCACTGGCCGGGCAGGGGCCGTGCAGGCTGGCCGATCTGCTGGGCTATGACTGGGTCATGCAGGAACGCGGCGCACCGATCCGGCAGGCGGTCGAGAATGCGTTTTTCCGCGCGCGCCAGCCCTTGCCCGACCGGCTGACCAACAGTTCGTCACTATTGGTGGCGCTGGACATGATTACCGCCGGCCCGGCCATCGCGCCGGTTGCGCTGGAAGTGGCGAAATTGCTGACCGGGCCTGGAACGCAGGCGCGGCTGACTGTGCTGCAGACCGAATATCCGATCATGGTGGGCCCGTACTTCGTGATCCTGCACAAGCATCATGCCCGGTCCGAAGTTGCGCTGCGCGTGTATCGGCACGTTCTTGATCTTCTATAACATGTATGACAAGGCGCACGGGTGGCATTGTTAACCGACCCGTAATGTATCTGCGGCAGGGTTACAGAAACTGTCGCGTCCCTGTTGCAACGCGTATGTGTCGCCCAGCCGGCAAGGAAATTGGCCATGGTGCCGGATCCTGTTCGACATGATCTGCGGGCGGGACTTGCCCGCGCCGCACGATCCTGTGCGCACTGCGCCAACTTGTGCGAAAAAAGCAACGCAAGTGGCGGGTTTTGTTGTATCCTGTTTCTCACCATGGTCCCGCCGGTCCCGCTGACCGGCGTTTTGCGAAAAAGGGGGGCATGCATGTACGGGTTGATCCACCAGGCCCTGCGCGATCTTGCAGTCCTGCATGTCGGCGAAGAAGAATGGAACCGGATGCTGGAGAATGCCGGCCATACCCGGCCCGCCTGCATCGGCATGCAATACTATTCCGACACCACCACCGTCCAGATGATCGACATGGTGGCCGACCGGCTGGGCCTGTCCTTTGACGAAGCGCTGACGGCCTTTGGCAGTCACTGGATCGATTTTGCCGAACAGACGAATTACGCGCGCATCCTGCGCATGGCGGGCGATGATCTTGCCAGTTTCATCGACAATCTCGACCGGATGCATGCCACGATCCGCTCCAACATGCCGCAGGCCGACATGCCCCAATTCGAAGTGCTGCAGTCGGATGATACGGGGATGGAGGTCCGTTATCGCTCGACCCGGAAGGGGCTGGCGCCGATGGTGCATGGCATCCTGCAAAAGCTGGCGATCCGCTTCGACGAAAAGGCGGTGATATCGCACAGGCCGATGGATGACGGGGCCGTGTTCCGGATCGACCGGGTGCGTGCCGCATGACGACGCCCGAGGGCGAAAGGCAGGCGCCACAGGATCGGGGTCTTGCGCTGGATGCCGCGGATCTGGACCTGTTGTTTCCCGCCCATCTGAAGCTGGATTGTCAGGGCCGGATCACGGGGATGGGACCGTCGCTTCTGCGCCATTGCGGGCGGTCGATGCTGGGCCGCGCGCTGTTTGATTGCGTCATGCTGGAACTGCCCGCAACGGCCCGCGATATCACGGCGCTCAGGCAACATCGCCGCACCATCATTTTGCGGCTGACGGGCGATCCGACCCTGCGACTGCGCGGGCAGGTCCTGGACCGCGACGATGCGGTGTGGCTGCTTCTGGGCCATATTCCGGATATCGAACAGAGCGCGGATGCGGAGCGGCTGGGCATTTCGGATTTCTCGCCGACGGATGGCACGCTCGACATGATGCTGGCGGCCGATATGCGCGCAGTCCTGCTGGCGGAAACGCGCGCGCTGTCCGAAGAACTGGAAGCGCAGCGCAACCACGCCGAAGCCGCGAACCGCGCGAAATCGGCGTTTCTGGCGAATATG
>REDZ01000118.1 GCA_007695345.1 Paracoccaceae bacterium
CTGATCGGCGGCCTGACGCAGCAGGATGCGGCCCACTTCGGTCGAGCCGGTGAAGCTGAGCTTGCGCACCAGCGGGTTTTCGCAGAATTCCTTGCCGATATCCGACGACCGCGACGAGGGCACGATCGACAGCACGCCCTTGGGCACGCCCGCGCGCTCGGCCAGAACTGCCATGGCCAGTGCTGAAAGCGGCGTCTCGGCGGCGGGGCGGGCGACAAAGCCGCAGCCTGCGGCCAGGGCCGGGGCCACCTTGCGTGCGATCATGGCATTGGGAAAGTTCCATGGTGTGATCGATGCGGCAACCCCGATGGGCTGGCGCAGCACCGTGATGCGCTTGTCGGCCTGATGACCGGGGATGGTTTCGCCATAGATGCGCTTGGCTTCTTCGCCGAACCATTCGACGAAGCTGGCGCCATAGGCGATTTCGCCGCGCGACTCGGCCAGTGGCTTGCCCATTTCGGCGGTCAGGATCAACGCCAGATCCTCGGTATTCGCCATCATCAGATCATACCATTTGCGCAGGATCTGTGCGCGCTCTTTCGCGGGGCGGGCAGCCCAAGCGTGGCGTGCGGCCTCGGCGGCCTCGATCGCGCGCGCGGTTTCGGTGCGCGAGAAATCGGCGACACGCGCGACCACATCGCCGCGCGCGGGGTTGATCACATCGAAAGTTGCGCCGTCATCTGCCGCGACCCATTCGCCCGCGATCAGCCCGCGGGTTTCCAGCAGGGTCGGATCGCTGAGCATGCCGGCTAGGTCGGTTTTCTGGTCGAGCATGGTGTCTCCTCATGAGGTTTTGCGCGCTGCGGCGCGTGAAAGGCAGGGCCCGGACAAGGCCGGGCGCGCGTGCAGGAATTGGTCTGCGGCGATCCTAATGCTTTTCGTAACCAGTGTCACGGGGGGCTCCGCCCCCCCCAGCGCAAGGTATTCTTAATCCCTTTGGCGCAGAATGCGGGTTCGACACAAAGGTGATTCCAGCCCCATGCCCCGCGCGCGCGCGAAAAGCGACCCCAAGGATGAGGCATTCTATGCCCATCTGGTCATGCGTCATTCCTCGGACAGTGTGGTGATCTCGGACCCGGATCGCCGCGCGCTCTGGGTCAACCCGGCCTTTTCCTCGCAGACGGGTTACACGATCACCGATATGGCAGGCAAGGAGCCCGGATCGGTCCTGCAGGGGCGCGACACTTCGCCAGATGCAGTGCAGGCGATCCGGAATGCCTGTGCAAAGCGCCGCGAAATCCGGGTCGATATCCTGAACTACACCAAATCGGGCACGCCCTTCTGGGTCGATCTGCGTGTGACGCCGGTCTATGATGCCAGCGGGCGGCATACGCATTTCATCTCGACCATGCGCGACATCACGGAACGCAAGGCGCTGGAACAGCAGAATGAGGAAATGCGCCATTCCGAGGAATTGCGTCAGGCCGAGCGCCATCTGCTCGCCCTGACCAGCGAATGGCTGTATTCGGCCAAATCCCAGGACGAATTGCTGATGGTGATACAGCGTGCCATGCATACGCTGATCCCCGAGGCCGATGGCGCGCTCTATATCTATGATGATGCCCGCTCCATGCTGCACCTGGCTACAAGCTGGGGCACGATGCCGGATTTTCCGCCCCATATGCTGCCCGATGATTGCTGGGCGCTGCGCCGGGGGCGGGCCTATGCCTATGGGCTGAAACCGATCCAGTTCACCTGCGATCATGTCGGAAAGGGCGCGGCCCCCTATTTCTGCCTGCCCATCATCGCGCATGGCGAAACCATAGGTTTGTTGCACCTGGTGTTTGACGGGTTCGAGGAAGGGGGGCTGATGCGCCATATGCGCGATGAGGTCCTGCGCAACCGTTGGGATATCTCGCTCATTTGCGGCGAACAGATCAGTCTGGCGGTCGCCAATGTCCGGCTGCGGCAGGAACTGCATGACCGATCCGTGCGCGACCCGCTGACCGGGCTGTGGAATCGGCGTTGGTTCATGGAACGCGCCCTGCGCGAGGTGTCATGTGCCATCCGCGACCGGGACTGCCTGTCACTTGTCGCGCTGGATGTGGACCATTTCAAGTCCTTCAACGACCGTTTCGGGCATGAGGCGGGCGATGCCGTGCTGCGCGATGTCGGCGCCATCCTGCAGCAGGCGGGCAGCGACAGCATCCATCCCTGCCGCGTGGGCGGTGAGGAATTTACCCTGCTTCTGGTTGGCCATGACGCCGAGGATGCCGCCAGCCTTGCCGAATCCCTGCGCCAGACGATTGCCGCGCATCGGTTCGCCATGCCGGGGTTGGTGCTGCCGCAAGTGACCGCCTCTTTCGGGCTGGGGGTGCTGGGGCGCGACGGGCAGCGGCTGGAAGAGGTGATGAAAGCCGCTGACACAGCCCTTTATCGCGCCAAATCCGAAGGGCGGAACCGGGTCGCGACCACCAGCGCCGGGTTCGCCCTGCCGGGCGCGGAGGCACAGGCACAGGATGAACCGCTAGGCAATACGCATCCATAACGTCCCATAACCCCGCGCGGAAATTGACATTCCGCAGCCCCGATCCTATCACCCGAAGGTCGGATCGTTCGAGATGACAGATCACAGAATGAGTGAGACCTCAGACCGGGCATCGCGCGGATGCCCCGCAGCAGACACAAGGCGCAGGCTGCGCAGACCTCGGGCTGCATTCGGGCCGTGACCCTCGGTGCCCCTGGTTGCGCATTGCTTCAAGGGGGCTATTGATGACCATTCAGACACCGCTGAGCGAGATGAAATTCTCCCCCGATGCCGAGACACCGGGCATCGATGCCGCCTTTATCGCGATAGAGGTCGCGCGGCTCTTGCAGGAAAACCGCGCCGATGCAGTCAGCGAATTTCTGGTTGGTCAGGAAATGGCAGACATTGCCGCCCTGATAGAAGAGCTGGAGCGCGGGCCCGATCTGACTGTCCTGCGCCTGCTGCCGCTGCATGATCAGGCCGAGATGCTGGGCTATCTGCGCCCCAGTTCGCAGGTCGAGATCGCAACCCGCCTGCCCAAGCCTGAACTGGTCCAGCTGATGACCGCAATGAGCCATGATGAGCGTGCGGACCTTTACAAACAGCTTGATGAGGAAGCGCAGGAAGCCATCCTGCCGGCCTTTTCCAAGGCCGAGCGCGAGGATCTGCGCCGTCTGGCCGCCTATGAGGAATGGACCGTCGGTTCGGTCATGACCTCGGATTACGCCACGCTGAAGCCGGAACTGACCTCGACCCAGGCGATTGACGCGCTGCGCAGCCAGGCCATCGATGCCGAGACGATCTATTACGCCTATATCATTGACGATGAACGCGCGCTGATCGGCGTGGTCAGCCTGCGCGATCTGCTGACCGCACGCCCCCGCCAGCGCGTATCCGAGATCATGGATACCGAACCTGTCTGGATCCGCGCCGAAGAGGAACAGGAAGCCGCTGCGCGGATCATCGCGCGCTATGACCTGTTGGCGTTGCCGGTGCTGGACAATAATGACCGGCTGGTCGGGATCGTCACAGCCGATGACGCCATGGACGTGACCGCCGAAGAGGTCACCGAGGATTTCTACAAGGGCTCCATCGTGCAGCCCATAGAGATGTCGGTGGCCGAAGCCACGATTGCCACGCTCTATCGCGCGCGCATCTTCTGGCTGGTGCTGCTGGTCTTCGGCAATATCTTTTCCGGTGCCGGGATTGCCTATTTCGAGGATACGATTGCCGCGCATCTGTCGCTTTTGTTCTTCCTGCCGCTGCTGATCGCCTCGGGCGGCAATGCGGGCACGCAATCGGCCACGCTGATGGTGCGCGCGCTGGCCACGGGCGATGTGCGCCCCGCCGATTTCGGCAAGCTCTTGTCGCGCGAGGTTGTGGTGGCGCTGACGCTTGGCGTCACGATGGCGGTCGCGGTCTCGATGATCGGGGTGTGGCGGGGCGGCCCGGAGATTGCGCTTGTGGTCGCGCTGGCCATGGTCACGATCGTGCTGATGGGCGCGCTGATCGGCATGTGCCTTCCCTTCATCTTCGCCAAGTTCAATCGTGACCCGGCCGCGGCCTCGGGGCCGCTTGTGACCTCCATCGCCGATGTGCTGGGGGTGTTGATCTATTTCACCATCGCGGCTCAGCTTCTGGGGCTCTGAGCACGGCTTGCAATCGGTCAGGCGATTGGCTACGCCCGCGCCAGACAGCGAAAGGCAGGATCATGGACGCAATTGCAGCTTTGCGCGCGAAATATCTGGGGCAGACCGATCAGGCCAGCGATGCCGACGCGCTCGAAGCCGTGCGTCTGGCCGCGCTGGGCAAGAAGGGCGAGATCAGCCTGAAAATGCGCGAGCTGGGCCGCATGAGCGCCGAGGAGCGCCAGGTCGCCGGCCCCGCCCTGAATGCGTTGAAATCCGAGATCGATGCCGCGCTCAAGGCCCGCCGTGCCGCGCTGGATGATGCTGCGCTGGAGGCGCGTCTGAAAACAGAATGGCTGGATGTCACGCTGCCCGGTCGCCCGCGCCCAACCGGGACGATCCATCCGATCAGCCAGGTGATGGACGAACTGACCGCGATCTTCGCCGATATGGGATTTCGCGTCGCCGAAGGCCCGCAGATCGAATCCGACTGGTATAATTTCGACGCGCTCAACATCGCGCCGGAACATCCCGCGCGTCAGGAACACGACACGTTCTTCATGCACCGCGCGCCCGGCGACAACCGCCCGCCCCATGTGCTGCGCACCCATACCAGCCCCGTTCAGATCCGCGCGATGCAGGCCCAGGGCGCCCCCATCCGCGTGATCGCGCCGGGCCGCGTTTACCGCATGGACATGGACCAGACCCACACACCCATGTTCCATCAGGTCGAGGGGCTTGCCATCGACCGTGACATCACCATGGCGCAACTGAAATGGACGCTCGAGGAATTCTGCCGCGCCTTTTTCGAGGTCGATCAGGTCGAGCTGCGCTTCCGTGCGTCGCATTTCCCCTTCACCGAACCCTCGGCAGAGGTCGATATCCGCTGCTCATGGGAGGGGGGGCAACTCAGGATCGGCGAAGGCAACGACTGGATGGAAATCCTCGGCTCGGGCATGGTGCACCCGCATGTGCTGCGCGCAGGCGGGATCGACCCGGATCAGTGGCA
>REDZ01000104.1 GCA_007695345.1 Paracoccaceae bacterium
CCGTCAGCAGATTGGCCGTGCCCGGCCCCGCACTGGCCGTGCAGAACATGAAGCGTCGCCGCAGATGATATTTTGCATAAGCCGCCGCCGCAAAGCCCATGCTCTGTTCGTTCTGCCCGCGATAGAGCGGCATCTCGGCGTGATGGGGATAGAGCGCCTCGCCCAGGCAGGGCACATTGCCATGCCCGAAAATGCCGAATCCGCCGCCACAGATGCGCGTCTCGGTGCCGTCGATCTCGATATACTGGTTCAGCAGATAGCGCGTGATGGCCTGCGCCACTGTCAGCCGGATGGTGCCGTCCGATGGTGCCATTTTTGTCCTCCCGCCTTGCGCCGTAACGCGACTCAGGATAACAATTTTGCAACCGGTTGCAACCGGACTTGTGACGAAATGGGGGGAATCATGCGCGAGATCGGCATCGGGCTTGTGGGGGGCGGCTACATGGGCAAGGCCCATGCCGTCGCCCTGTCAGCGGTCGGGGCCGTGTTCGACACGGCCCTGCGCCCGCGGCTTGAGATGGTCACAGGCTCCACGCCGCGGTCGTCCGAGACCTATCGCGCCGCATTCGGCTTTGCCCGCGCCGCGTCCGACTGGCAGGCGCTTGTGGGCGATCCACAGGTCGAGGCTGTGGTGATTGCGTCGCCCCAGACCACGCATCGCGCCATCGCAGAGGCGGCCTTTGCGCTGGGAAAACCCGTATTCTGCGAAAAGCCGCTGGGCGCGTCGCTGGAGGATGCGCAGGCGATGGTCGCGGCGGCAGAAGGCGCGCAGGCCCCCAACATGGTGGGGTTCAACTATGTGCGCACGCCTGCCACCCAGTTTGTTCGCCAATTACTGGCCGAGGGTGCGATTGGCGATGTCACATGGTTCCGGGGTGAACATACCGAGGATTTCTTCGCCGACCCCGATACGGCCCATACATGGCGCTGCACAGGCCGGGCGAATGGCTGCATGGGCGATCTGGCGCCGCATATGGTCAATTGCGCACTCGCGCTGATGGGGCCGATCGATACGCTGTCCGCACAGATCGAGACTGTTCATGCCACCCGGCCCGGCACGAATGGCCCGCTGCCGGTGGATAATGATGATCACGGTCAGATGATGGTACGCTTTGCCTCTGGCGCGATGGGGCATCTGTATTTCAGCCGCATCGCAACCGGGCGCAAGATGGGCTATGCCTATGAAATACATGGGACGAAGGGTGCGATCCGGTTCGATCAGGAAGATCAGAACGCCGTCTGGCTGTACCGGATGGACGGCCCCGAGGCGACGCGCGGCTTTTCCAAGATCCTGACAGGCCCCGCCCATCCCGATTACCTGCCCTTCTGTCAGGGGCCAGGGCACGGCACGGGCTATCAGGATCAGATCATCATTGAAGCGCGCGATTTCCTGCGCGCCATTGAAACAGGCCAGCCGGTCTGGCCCAGCTTTCGCGACGGTCTTGCCGTGGCGCAGGTGATCGAGGCCGCTTTCGCCTCGGCCGCTGAGGGCCGCTGGCATTCTGTTCCCACGCACTGAAAGGCGCGCTGAATGACGATCAAGATTGGCAATGCCCCCTGTTCATGGGGTGTCGAATTTCCAGACGACCCGCGCAACCCGCCCTGGCGGCAGGTCCTGCGCGACTGCTCCGAAGCTGGTTACACCGGCATCGAGCTTGGCCCCGTAGGCTATATGCCCGAGGACCCCGTCGTGCTGGCCGAGGCGCTGGACGAGCACGGGTTGGAACTGATCGGCGGCGTGGTCTTTCGTGCCTTTCATGACCCCGCGCAATGGGAGGATGTGCTGGACGGCGCCACGCGCACCTGCCGCGCGCTTGTCGCGCATGGCGCGCAGCATCTGGTGCTGATCGACTCGATCTCGCCACGGCGCGCGCCCACGGCGGGGCGTGCCGATGCCGCCGAACAGATGGGGGCCGAGGAATGGGCCGCCTTCCGCGACCGGATCGCTCATATCGCGCGGATGGGGGCAGAAGAGTACGGGCTGACGGTGGGTATCCACGCCCATGCCGCCGGGTTCATGGATTTCGAGCCCGAGCTGGAACGCCTGCTGGATGAGGTGCCAGAGGATATCCTCAAGATCTGCTTTGACACGGGCCATCATTCCTATGCGGGCTTTGATCCCGTGGCCTTCATGCGCCGGCACATGGGCCGCATTTCCTACATGCATTTCAAGGATATCGACCCCACCGTGAAATCCGATGTTATCGCGCGTGGGACCGGGTTTTATGACGCCTGCGGGCAGGGCATCTTCTGTAATCTTGGCAAGGGGGATGTGGATTTTCCGGCAGTGCGCCAGATCCTGCTGGATCACGGGTTTCAGGGCTGGTGCACGGTCGAGCAGGATTGCGACCCCACGCTCGATGTCTCACCCATCGAGGATGCGCGGGCCAATCGCGCCTATCTGCAAGGCATCGGGTTCTGAGGGGGAAATCATGCGACTGAACTGGGGTATGGTTGGCGGGGGCGAAGGCAGCCAGATCGGCCCGGCGCACCGGCTTGGCGCGCAAGCGGACGGGTTGTTCACGCTTGCCGCTGCGGCGCTGGATGTGGATGCCGCAAAGGGCCGCGCCTATGCCGAGCGTCTGGGCGTGGCGCCGGATCGGGCCTATGGCGACTGGCGCGAGATGCTGGAGGGCGAGCGCGCGCGCGAGGACAGGGTGCAGCTTGTGACGATCGCAACCCCCAATGCGACCCATTTCGAGATCACCAAGGCGTTTCTGGAAGCTGGCTTTCATGTGCTGTGCGAAAAGCCCATGACAATGAGCGTCGAGGAGGGCGAAGAGATTGTACGCGTTGCCCGCGCATCGGGTCGCGTTTGTGCCGTGAATTACTGCTATTCCGCCTATCCGATGGTGCGTGAGATGCGCGCAATGGTGGCGCGCGGCGATCTGGGGCGCATCCGGCTGGTGGTGACGAATTTCAGCCATGGGCATCACGCGGATGCCGCTGATGCCGATAATCCGCGCGTGCGCTGGCGCTATGACCCGGCGATGGCGGGGATTTCGGGGCAGTTTGCCGATTGCGGCATCCATGCGCTGCATATGGCGAGTTTCGTTGTGGGCGATGAGGTCGCAACACTCTCGGCCGATTTTGCCGCGACGATCGACAGCCGCGTTCTGGAAGATGACGCCATGGTGAATTTCCGCATGGCAGGCGGCGCAGTCGGGCGGCTGTGGAGCTCTTCCGTCGCGATCGGGCGTCAGCACGGGTTCGACATTCAGGTCTTTGGCGAGACGGGTGGCATGCGCTGGGCGTCCGAGCAGCCCAATCAGGTGTTCTGGACCCCTGTGGGCGGGCGCACGCAGATCATGGAAAAGGGCGAGGCCGGGCTGTCGGATGAGGCGGCGCGCCTGTCGCGCGTGCCGATCGCGCATCCCGAGGGGTTTCCGCTGGCAGTGGCGAATATCTATGTCGATCTGGCTGCCGCCATCCGGGGTGGCTTGCGCGACGGTCTGCCGCAGGCCGAGGATGGCTTGCGCTCGGTCGCCGCCGTTGCAGCCGCGGTTGAATCGGCGCGGGCAAACGGTGCATGGACCGACGCGCGCCCACCGATGTTTCGCTGAATGCCGACCAGCGGCTTGAGCCTGATCAAGGTAAGGTCGTTGCCGAGGGTTTACCCTGACCCCAAGGAGGACGATTCATGTACAAGAAAATCCTGATGCCATTGGCCTATCGCCCCGGTCACCACCCGGACAAGGAATTGCGCGCAGTCCGCGCCATTGCCGCCCCCGGAACGCGCGTGACCTTGTTGCATGTCATCGGCGCAGTGCCCGAGTTCCGCGGCGAAGAGGCGGTGACAAAGGACGCGCTTGCCAAGGTCATCGAGCATGACCTCGAGAGGGTGGCCGATGCGCTCGTCGAGGCCGAGGTCATGGTTGTCGAGGGCGAGCCGTCGGAGACGATCCTTGATCTGGCAAGCAGCAAGGGTGTGGATTGTATCGTGCTTGCGCCGCACCGGTCCGATACGGGTGAGTATGGCTCGACTGCGGCGCAAGTCGTGCGTCGCGCGCCTTGCACAGTGCATCTGGTCCGCTGAGGCCCCTGTCAGCGCGGGATGGGGCGCAAGGTTCCGCGCTCGATCACCCGGCAGGGAAACAGCCGGGTCTCGGGGTGGCGGTCCGGATCCTCGATCGTGGCGATCACCAGATCGATCGAGGACCCGATAATCTCGCCCAATGGCTGGCGGATGGTCGTCAGGTCGATATTCTGCCACCGCGCCATGGTCATGTCATTCAGCCCGATGATCCCGATATCATCGGGCACACGCAGCCGGGCATCACGGATCGCCGATAGCGCACCGATGGACAGCACGTCATCCCCGCAGAAATACGCCTCTGCCGGGGCAGAACGCAGCAGGCGTGTCATTTCGGCGCGCCCGGCATCAAAGGAATAGGCCGCAGCATGGGTGACGCTGACCTCGACATCGCTGTATCCGGTCAGCGCCTCCAGAAACCCGCGCTCGCGATCCTGCGTCGAGGTGGCCCCCGCAGGCCCGCCCAGAAAGGCAACCCGGCGATGCCCGCGCGCCATCAGCGCCTCGGCGGCCATGCGACCGCAGGCGATATTGTCGATGCCAACGACATGCACATAAGGGCTGGTGGTATAACGCCCGAAGGAATGGACCACCGGCAGCCCCGCGTCGCGAAACGCTTCGGCAAAACTTGGCGGCAGGGTAGAGGACGCGACGATTACCCCGTCCACCGAATATTGCCGCAACATCTGGATGGAATTGGCCGGGTCGATCTCGTCGCTCAGGTTGACCAGAAGCGGGCGCAGCCCACGCTCTTGCAGGCCGCGGGTGAACAGGTCGAACACTTCCAGAAAGATCGGGTTGTGAAAGTTGTTCGACACCAGCCCGATCAGCTTGGTGCGCCCCGTCGTCAAAGACGATGCCAGCGCATTCGGGCTGTAGCCCAGTTCGCGCGCGGCCTTTTCGACCTTGGCGCGGGTCTTGGCAGAGACAGACGCCCCTTCGGTGAAGGTCCGCGACACGGCCGAACGTGACACACCGGCGCGTTCCGCGACCTCTTTCAATGTAATTGCCATTTCGGGCCATCCGCTGCGTGTTGCGCTGTCTTACACCAGGCCGCGCACCGGACAAACATGCCTTGGATCAAAGAATATTGCAACCGGTTGCAAAATGATTGATTCGTCGCTACAGTCTGCACAGGGCGCGGATGAGAGGGTCCGTTACCGCCCGAAACCTGTTTGGGAGGACATCATGAAATCAGCATTGAAACGAATGGCGGTGACAGCGGTTGCAGCCACAGGACTGATGGGCGGCAGCGCCGCCATGGCCGAGGATCTGCGCTATGTCATGGTCAGCCATGCCGATGACGCCGACGCCTGGTGGAATGTCATCCGCAATGGCCTGGCACTTGGCGGCGAGCAGATGGACGTGTCGGTCGAGTATCGCAACCCGCCAACGGGCGATCTGGCCGATATGGCGCGGATCATCGAACAGGCCGCCGCAAGCGGGCCGCATGGCATCATCACCACATTGGCCGACCCTGATGTGCTGTCCGGGCCGATCAGAGATGCCGTGGATTCGGGTGTTGACGTCATCATCATCAATTCCGGCACGCCGGAACAGGCGCGCGAAGTGGGCGCGCTGATGTATATTGGCCAACCGGAATATGACGCAGGCTTTGCCGCCGGGCAGCGCGCTGCCGATGACGGGATCACCAGCTTCCTCTGCGTGAATCATTATATCGCGCAACCGGCCTCGTCCGAGCGCTGCCAGGGGTTTGCCGACGGGCTCGGGGTCGATCTGGGCAACCAGATGATCGACAGCGGCACCGACCCGTCCGAGATCCAGAACCGGGTCATGGCCTATATGAACGCCAATCCCGAAACCGAGGCCGTGCTGACGCTTGGCCCGACCTCGGCTGATCCAACCATCATGGCGCTGGACAGCCTGGGGCTGGCCGGAGACATCTATTTCGGCACCTTTGATCTGGGTGGCGATATTGTCGAGGCCATCCGCGACGGCGTCATCAACTGGGGGATCGACCAGCAGCCGTTCCTGCAAGCCTATCTGCCGGTGATCGTGCTCGCGAATTATCACCGTTACGGGGTGCTGCCGGGCAACAACATCAATTCCGGTCCGGGCTTCGTTACGGCGGATGACCTTGATCTGGTGTCCGAACTGGCCGGCGAATTCCGCTGATCCACGCGCAGCTTTCGGCGGGGCCACGCGCTGGCCCCGCCCCTTATACCATCGACATCATTCAGGGAGGGGATGCGATGTCCAGCACTGGCATGGCCACTGACGAGCGTATCAGAAAGACATCAAGGCTGCGGACAGCGCTGGTTCGTCCGGAACTGGGCGCCATTGTCGGCGTGATCGCCGTATTCCTGTTCTTCATCGTCTTTGCCGGCGACAGCGGCATGTTCAACCCGCAGGGTGTGCTGAACTGGTCAACCGTCTCGGCGCAGTTCGTCATCATCGCGGTCGGGGCCTGCATGCTGATGATCGCGGGCGAGTTCGATCTGTCCGTGGGGTCCATGATCGGGTTTGCGGGCATGTCCATCGCGATCATGTCGGTCACACTGGGCTGGCCGGTCTGGATGGCGATCCTGCTGACCTTTGTCCTTTGCGTCTCCATCGGGGCGCTGACAGGCACGATCGTCGTGCGCACCGGGCTGCCGAGCTTCATCGTCTCGCTGGCCTTTCTGTTCATCCTGCGCGGCTTTACCATCTTCTTTCCACAGGTGATCGAGCGACGCACCATCATCGGCGGCATTTCCAGCGCGGCCGAAGGCGACTGGCTGGCCCCGCTATTCGGCGGCAAGCTGGGCGCGCCCTTTTTCTCATGGCTGGCCGAAATGAACATCATCGCCACGTACAGCCGGGGCAGCCGCATGGGAGAGCCCATGGTCAGCGGCATTCCCATGCTGATCGTCTGGGCACTGGTTCTGGTGGTGATCGCGCATATCGTGCTGACGCGCACCAAATTCGGCAACTGGGTCTTCGCCTCGGGCGGCGATGCGCAGGCCGCGCGCTATGTCGGTGTGCCGGTGGCGCGGGTCAAGATCCTGATGTTCATGTTCACTGCCTTCTGCGCCACAGTCTTTGCCACCTGTCAGGTGATGGAATTCGGATCGGCCGGGGCGGACCGGGGACTGCTGAAAGAGTTCGAGGCGATCATCGCCGTGGTCATCGGCGGCGCGCTTCTGACGGGCGGATTCGGCTCTGTCATCGGGGCGGCGCTTGGGGCGATCATCTTTGGCGTGGTGCAGCAGGGGCTGTTCTTTGCCGGGGTCGAATCCAGCCTGTTCCGCGTGTTCCTGGGGGTCATCCTGCTCTTTGCAGTGATCCTGAACACCTATATCCGCCGGATCATCACGGGGGAGCGTTAAGATGAGCGATGTGATCCATGCCCCTATTCTTGAAATGCAGGGGATCGAGAAGCATTTCGGTCCGGTCATCGCGCTGAATGGCGTCAGTTTCGATGTGCGTCCGGGCGAATGTCACTGCCTGCTGGGCGACAATGGCGCGGGCAAATCGACCTTCATCAAGACCATGTCAGGGGTGCACAAACCCACCAAGGGCACGATCCTGTTCGAGGGCAAGTCGATGAGTTTCGACAGCCCGCGCGATGCCATGACCGCCGGAATCGCGACAGTCTATCAGGATCTGGCGATGATCCCGCTGATGTCGGTGACGCGCAATTTCTGGATGGGGCGCGAACCCGTCCGGCGCGTCGGCCCCTTCCGCTTCATGGATTTCAAGACCGCGAATTCCGTAACCATGGAAGAGATGGCCAAGATGGGCATCAACCTGCGTTCGCCCGATCAGGCCGTGGGCACCCTGTCGGGGGGTGAGCGGCAGACAGTCGCTATCGCGCGGGCCGTCTATTTCGGGGCCAAGGTGCTGATCCTGGATGAACCGACCTCGGCGCTTGGGGTGCGGCAGACCGCCAATGTGCTGTCCACCATCGACAAGGTGCGCAAGACCGGGATCGCCGTGGTCTTCATCACCCATAACGTGCGCCATGCGCTGGCGGTTGGCGACCGGTTCACGGTTCTGAATCGCGGCAAGACGCTGGGCACCGCGCAACGCGGACAGATCACACCGGAAGAGCTGCAGGACATGATGGCTGGCGGGCAGGAAATGGTCGCGCTGGAAAGTTCGCTGGGCGGAACGGTGTGATGGCAGGGCTGCTTCGCAAACCCAGCGCGCGCAGCGGTTGCATTCATGCGATCACGCCCGCCGATGCGGGCTGGCATTATGTGGGGTTTGATCTGTGGCATCTGGCCCGCGGCGAGGATGCCGCGGGGCATCTGGACGGGCGCGAGGCGATCCTCGTGCTGGTCGAGGGGCGCGCAGACCTGACTGCCGGGGGCGCGGCGCTTGGCGAGATCGGCGGGCGGATGACTGTATTTGAGCGCACCCCCCCGCATTGTGTCTATGTCCCGCCCGGAACCGGCTGGCAGGCCCGCGCCACCACGCCTTGCAGTATTGCGGTGTGCAGCGCGCCCAGCCCCGGCGGGCGCGACGTTCAGGTGCTGGGGCCTGACGGGATAACGCTGGACACGCGCGGCAGCGGCACCAACACGCGCTACATCAACAATATCGCCATGGAAGGGCGCGATGTGGCCGACAGCCTGCTGGTGACTGAAGTCTTCACCCCACCGGGGCATTGGTCATCCTACCCGCCCCATCGGCATGACGTCGATGATTTTCCGAACCTCACCTATCTGGAGGAAACCTATTATCACCGGCTGAATCCGTCCGACTGCTTTGGCATACAGCGCGTCTTTACCGATGATCTCAGCCTTGATGAAACGATGGCGCCTGCCGATCATGACGTGGTGCTGGTGCCACGGGGGCACCACCCCTGCGCGGCCCCGCACGGGGTAGAGATGTATTACCTGAACGTCATGGCTGGTCCGCGCCGTGCATGGCGGTTTCAGACCCATCCCGCCTTTGCGCATCTGTAGCGCGCCCACGCCTGTGACGAATACGGGGTTCATCGCACCGGCTTGTTATCCCTGCCGATCCGGCCCTCGGGCGACCCTGCTGCCGCGGTGCCCGCGTCCGTGTCCGTCCCGCCGCGACCGAGGATCGGCGATGTTGACCAGAATGACGGGCGCATCATCCGCATTCTCGTAGATGAAGTCCTATGCGATGACGTCGCTCTCGTGAATGCGGGTCACAAGTGGGTGGTCACTGACCTCCTCAAGCGCCTCGGCCTGAAGGCCCGTCACCATCGAGGGCAGTGCGAGCGCGAATGCGCTTTCAGCAATCATGGCGCGGGTTTTCATCTTCTATATCATTGCCCTTGCGTATTGCTCAGCGCGGCAGATCGCTCCGTCAACGCACCCAGTGGTAACGATCACGGCGGAGAACGCTGCACGCGCTGACCAGCCTGCGATACCAACGGGGCCTGCGGGTCCGCCGAAGAGATCGAACTGACCTTGTGCCAGAGCTCTGCGAGAGACGTGTCGTTGAGATGGGTATCGCGCAGAACGCCTTGCACGGCGAAATCCTGCGCAAGATTCACATCGATAACGACCTCGATGAAGGGCGCGCCAAAACTGACGCCTTCGCGCGCTTCCGGGTAGGACCAGTTCACCCGGCCATTGCTCTGATCACCAATGAATCCGTGGGCGATGGTCAGTTGATCAAGCACCGTGGCCGGGCTGTGCGTGGCATCCGGCGCCATCAGATCGTAGGGCGGCGTCAGGGTGATTGCGGCGTCGGGATCGGCGTCCCAGCCACCAGGCGCCTGATCAGCCGCGAAGTCCATGGACAGGCAAGAGATGCCAAGGCAGCTCATCGCCGCCGCCGTGTCATCATCGATTTCAGCGCGCGAAAGCCGGAAGGTCCGCGCCGTGCGCATCTGGATCGTGTCCATTACCATGCGGTACGAGATATGCGGCGCCGGATCGTCCTGGGGCAGCGCCTCTCTTCGCTGCGGGCCCATATTGAAGCGATCGATCTGCACAAAGCTGATGGGGGTCGTATAGGCATTGGGCGCGAACGGCCCCATCTTCTCCATCCCGTAGCGGATACGGTAGCGGGCATGGATCTGGGGGTCTTCTTCCTCCTCCAGGATCAAGAGGGCGCGGGTCATGGGCCCGAGCCTGTTTATGGCACGAAACGTTTCGGTGTCGGCCCCGGCCGTGGACTCGAGAAACCGCGTTTCGACAGCCTCCCAATCCAGTGGCTCATAGTCCTCGATCTGTGTGAACAGGTCTGCCAGATCGTTCGGCGCGCCCGGCTCGATATCGGGCGCGCCAAGACCTGCGCTCTCGCCCTCGGGGATGTGCTGGAGAAAATGCGCATTCACCCAGCCTGACCCACCGGGCAGACCGGGATACAGCACCTCGACCCAGGTGCCGCCATTGACCTGCGCGGTGCCCTCACCCGTGGCGACATTCACCGCATCCGGCGCGATCCGTGCAATGATCGTGCTGCCCGGCACGCCGGGACGATCCCGGATATTGAGCTTGTCGTTATCATCAACATTGACGATGCGATGACGCGGCGCCTCAGGCGGCGGGTTCACGCGGTCAGGCGGGAAAAACGGGTCATCCTGCGCGGGCTCTGCCGGGGTGGCAGCGGATTGCTGCCCGGCATGTGACTCCGCCAGCGCCGCCGCGCCCGACACACCGACCGCAACGGCAAACGCCGGGAGCCAGCACCATGCGGACGGCTGCGCGCGCTTCCTGAATGAGCTGATGTTGAATTCGGTCAGATCTGGGCTCATCTCCCGGCTCCTTTCCGTTGCGGGGATTGGACTCGACGGCATGGGCAGCACGGTCCGTCGCCACGCCAGAGAGGGTATCGCCAAGGAACATGCCGCAAGGCGCGGATGATCGCGGCACGCATCATCACATCGGGTTGTCGTTGAGCACTGCGCTTCCATCGCTCCTGCCTTCGAACTCCATGACCCGACCGCCATCATCCGTCGGCATGGTGAACATCTCCAGCGCCTCTGTCGCGCCCATCACGGCAGCCTCATCCACGAACGGGATCGCAGAGATACTTGCCAGCGTGTCCTCGACACCGGTCATGGTTATTGTCGAAATCAGATGTGGCAGCATGTCACCCGCATCGAAGGTCATGTCCGCATCAAGCAGAATGCGCGCGCCCAGCGCCTGCAAGCGCCCGTCCAGGGCGACATCCAGCCTGTCCACTGCACCCAGCAATTGCTGTTCAGGCGACCCCTCCATGAAGACAGCCCCGACGGTACTTCCGACAGCGCTCACGATGTGCTGCGTGGCCACTGCAGTTCCGTTGAGGTTCAGCGCGAGGTTGAGGGGGTCATGATCCAGCGCACCTTGCGGGTCGATCATCGCCCAGACATCCGCGCTGGGGGTTACCTGCTCGAGCAGTAATTCCAGACTGATATCCTGCGCGTCCTCACCGGGCAATGCAGGAAGGCTGAACGCAATGCGTTGCCGGTCGGTCGTCAGTGACAGATCCGCAGATCCGTCGCTGTCCGGATCCCCCAGCATCTGGTGCAGGAAACCAAGCGCGACGCCCCCATCGGCATCAAGCCCTGTCGTCTCCAATGCCAGCGAAAGCTTTTCCATGCCATAGAATGCGTCCAGTTCAGCCCGCGCCATCGAGGAGCGGGCGACGTCATCGCCCGCGCGCTGCTCTGTCGTGATGTTTTCGGCATAGCTTGCAAGTTCAAGGGTTGCCCCGTCCTGAAGGGCCTCCATGTCGAACAGGATATCCGTATCCTGATCGAGCCCGTCATTCACCGCCGCGATGCTGAACGCTTCCATCGCCATCGTCATGCTTTGCGCATCGGTGGTCCGGTCGATTCTGGCGGCGCTGGCACTGACGCCCAGGTCCAGGCTGCGCGCCGATGTCTCGAAATCGAGGGCGAAATCCTCCAGCAGCGCGGCAAACCCCGATGCGTCTTCCGCCCCGTGGAACACATTGTCAACGCTTCCGCCGCTGAATCGCACCAGGTCTGCGGGCAGCGCGACTGCGAGGTGTTCATCACTCTCGGTCCGCAAGCTGAGCTCTGCGCCATCGGCGTTGAGCGCGAAATAATGCGTCTCACCGGTGGCGTGGTCGATGAGTTTCCCGCGCACATCGCCGTCCGGGCGCGTCGCGATCAGACCTGAATGCGCAGCATCCTCGTACTGCGCGATGCCGATTTCGTCGATCCACAGCTCTTCGCTCTCGGTGCGTGTCTCGATCACTCTGACATTCTGCAGAACGACGATATCACCATCCATGCGCCGCTCTTCTGCGACGATCTCGACGCCGACCCGCCCCAGAACAGTCTCTATATGGGCCGGGATGTCAGCGTCGAGGGTTGCTTCCGTGTCGATATGGCCGAGCGCGCCACCGTGGTCCCCACCCGCGACCGGAACACTGTATGCCATCAGCGCGATCACCGATGCGACTGTCGTGGCGTGGAGGGGGGGCAAGCGGCGGGCGTATAGTTTCATTCGGTCATTCCCTTTGGATCTCAGAGTGAAAGGCGTGATTTCCTGCATCACAACTGCGGCGGCACCATGAGGCGACAGCACGCATGGATCAAGCCGCGGATGTCTTGCCACAAGTGCCTTGCCCTTGAAAACTGTTTGAAAAGACGGGGAAATTTCGGTCACATTGGTGTGACCTGACGGTTCGATGCTCGTCGCATCGATCCAAGCCAGATGACACAACGTTTCCCGCTCACCGATGCGCATGCCCGATCCGCCCCCGGCACGCTGCAGGCTCGCGGCGCTTGCGGGTGCTGTCGCGCTGTTGATGGGTCAGCTCGCGCGGCCGCATGGCGCGACGCTGGACATTGTCAGCGTTGCGAAGGTCAGCATCGACACTGCGCCCGGCGACGATGTCATGATTTTCGGCAGCATGGGCGGCGAGGCTGGCAAATCGACGCATGTATGCCGGACGCAGATGCCCGGTCATCTGCGCCATCGAACATGTCGCCACACAATACAGCGTCAGGCCTGTTCCGCACTGTCGGGTTGACCTTGCCCGAGGCTCTGCTAACCATTCCGACCCGGCAAGTCGGCCCATGGGAGGAGATTGGGATCATGATTAAATCACTGACGAAAGCAACGACACTTGGCGCAGTTCTGGCCATCACGACAGCGGGTTGGGCTGCGGCCGATTTCGCCGATATGGACCCTACAACCCTGCGTCTTGCGCATGTCGTGAACGAGCAGGACGCGTTCCACATCGCCGCCACACGGTTCCAGGAACTTGTGGCCGAGCGGACCGAGGGGGCGGTCACGATCGAGATCTACCCCAATGCAGAATTGGGCGACGAGCGCACCTTGCTGGAAGGCATGCAGATCGGCACTGTGGATATGGGCGTGATCACCAACGGTCCGGTCGCAAATTTTCTCGAGGACATCGCAGTGTTCGAACTGCCGTTCCTCTTTGCCAGCCCCGAAGAGGCCTACAGCATTCTTGACGGCGAGATCGGGCAGGAGCTGCTGGACCGGCTGAGCGAGGTCAATCTGAAAGGTCTGGCCTATGCCGAACGCGGCTTTCGCAACCTGACCAACAGCCAGCGCCCCGTGCGCGAGCCCGGTGATATCGACGGGATGCGCATCCGCGTGATGGAAAACCCCGTCTATGTCGATACCTTCCGCGAGCTTGGCGCCAATGCCGAGCCGATGGCCTGGACCGAGGCGCTGACCGCCATGCAGCAGGGTACCATCGACGGGCAGGAAAATCCGGTCGGGGTGATCCACTCCTTCAATCTGGACGAGACACAGGGCTACATGACCCTGTCGCGCCATACCTATTCACCGGCGATATTCGTGATGGGGCAGAGCGTCTGGGACGGGATGCCCGAGGCCGCGCAGGAAGTGCTGGTCGAGGCGGCGCGCGAAGCGTCCGTCCATGTTCGCCAGGTCAATCAGGAGATGGAGGAAAGCCAGCTTGCAGACCTGCGCGAGCGCGGCATGGAGATCGTTGACGATGCAGACCTCGCCGCATTCCAGGAGGCCGCCCAGCCGATCTATGAGCGCTATGGTGACGCCTATGGCGAATATCTCGGCCGGATCCTTTCGGCGCTCGAATAAGTGCTGCGCGCGCTTGACCTGATCGACAAGGGGATCGGGGCGGTACTTCGCCCCGTTCTCTTTTTCCTGATGGCGGCGCTGATCGTCGCGATCTCGCTTCAGGTGGGATCGCGGCTTTTCTTTCGTGCGCTGGGCTGGACGGAAGAAGTCTCGCGCTTCCTGGTGATCTGGATCACCTTTCTCGGTGCCGCGCTGGCCTGGCAACAACATCGCCACATTGCAGTGGGTGTGCTGGTCGATGCCCTGCCTGCAGGCGCTGCGCGGCTTGTTCGCATTGCGGCCTGTATCGTGATCGTCGGCTTCATGCTGGCGCTGGTCAAGGTAGGACTTGACTACATGGGCACCCAGGGCAGGCAACGCTCGGCGTCGCTGCGCCTGTCGATGGGTCGCGTCTATGCTGTGATCCCGCTGAGCGCGGCGCTGATGGCATGGTTCGCGCTGTCTGATTTGCTGCGTCTGCTTGCGGGCCACAAGGTACCGGCGCAAGGGGGGACAGGGCAGTGAGCCTGCTGTTATTTGCGCTGTTTGTGCTGTTTCTGGCCATGGGGGTGCCGGTTGCCGTGGCCATCGGTGCGGGCACGATGATCGCGCTCGACCAATCGGGCACGCCGCTTCTGGTCATGCCGCAGCAGATGTTTCAGGGCATCAACTCTTTCGCACTTGTCGCGATCCCGATGTTCATCCTCGCCGGTGACATCATGTCCAAAGGGCAGGTCAGCCAGCGACTGGTAGCGCTGGCCGAGGCACTTCTGGGCTTCCTGCGCGGCGGCTTGTCGATCGTCTCGGTCCTGGCGGGGATGTTCTTCGCGGCGATATCCGGCTCTGGCGCGGCCACCACGGCGGCGGTCAGTTCGACCCTGATCCCAGAGCTTGAGCGCAAGGGGTACGACCCGGCTTCGGCGGCCAGCCTGATCGCGGCCAGCGGCACGATCGGTGTGGTAATCCCGCCCTCGGTGCCGATGATCATCTATGCCGTCATTGCGCAGGAATCGGTCGCACGGCTGTTTCTGGCAGGTATCATTCCCGGCATCGCCATGGGGGTGGGGCTGATGGCGATTGCGCTGGTGCAAGGCTATCGGCGGGCCTATCCGCGCGGCGCCGCTTTCTCGCTGCGCACCATATGGCGCAGCTTCCGCGCCGCGTTCTGGGGGCTGATGACGCCCGTGATCATTCTGGGCGGCATCTTTTCGGGCTATTTCACGCCTTCGGAAGCTGCGGTAATCGCCGTCAACTATGCGATCCTGGTGGCGCTGTTCATCTATCGCGACATGTCGCTGCGTGATCTGTACCATGTGCTGGTCCGGGCGGCCGTCACCACCGCGGTAATCATGATCGTGATCTCGGCCTCAGCGGCGCTGAGCTGGGCGCTGTCAAGCTGGCAGGTGCCCTCTGCGATCGCCAATTCCGTCCTGGGCCTGTCAACCAACACATGGATGCTGCTGGCGCTGATCCTGCTGCTGATCCTGCTGACGGGCATTTTCATCGAAACGGCTTCAGCGCTGATCATCCTGACACCGATCCTCTTGCCGCTGGCCGTGCAACTGGGGATCGATCCCGTGCATTTCGGCATCATCATCGTGGTCGGCCTGGCCATCGGGATGATCACACCACCTGTGGCGATCAACCTGTATGTGGCCTCATCGGTCACCGGGTTGGGGCTGGAACGGATCGCGCGGGCGGTCCTGCCCTATCTGGCGGCACTGGTGCTGGTTCTGGTGCTCATCGCCTATCTGCCGCTTCTGATCTAGGGCCTGTGGACAATCAGCGTGATACGATGAGCGCTGCGACAATGTTCCAGTTGGCAGCATAGCTGCAATCTCTCTTGTCATAGCCGGCGGCGCCCGGGCTGGCGGACGCGCTGGCGCCGGGCATCACCAACTGGTCGACGCCGAAGGCGACAGATGGCGCAAAGGGAGGGACGGGTCAGAGGTAAGGCGCGGACGGCACGGCGCCCCGCCCCCCGCAGGCAGCGCAATGGCTGACGCCAGCCACGCGTGACCGTCCCATCCCTTCACTGTGGAGTCGTCTGGTGACTTGATGACGTATAGCGGGCGCCACGTCAGGTATAGCGGACTTTCTTGGGGGCAGGTCAGATTCTATGACATGCAGCCGATCGTGTTGTAAATTATTAAGAATGTCAAAGCTTCAAACCGGATCATACCCACGTCCGCATTCGAAAGCACCCTGTTGCGCAAAGCCAACGGCCTTTCTTCGGCATTCCAGATCATAATCGCATTTGGTGGCTTGAACCAAAGGCGAGCCCCAATATACTCACCTGCTCTTCAGCCTCATGATGGGTGGTCTGGGAGACCTGCAATGGCATCATTTGCCTTGACAATAATCCGGCTTTTGCGGGCATTGCGACGAGCCTCGCGCGACGCGCTGTTTCGTTCCAGTTTCTACCTGTTGTTGCTAATAATGTTTTCTGGCACGATGTTCTACGCAACGGTTGAAGGCCTTCGTTGGGTGGACGCATTTTATCTGAGTGTCGTGACGCTGACGACATTAGGGTATGGCGATCTGCATCCGGTTACGGACGTGGGCAAGCTTTTTACTGTCATCTACCTGTTTTCGGGGATGGGCGTAGTCGTAACTGTCGTCACCCGCTTAGCGCGGGCCATGTTCAGGGAACCCACCTCAAAACATGACGACCCTTGAATATTCAGCGCCGGTGAACTGGCAAGTGGCCGCGTCTGCCGGAAAACCGCTCGCCAGATACATGTCGCTCTTGCTACAATGTCGGGTGATACACTGATACGGTCCAATTATGACATCGATGCGGGGGCGCTTGACGAAACGTCTATATGGTATGTTTTCATTACTTGTCGGCATTCCCGCACTAGCGGGTGCAGAGACCGATCAACAACGCTTCGGCGCGCATGGTCTTGCCTTGCCTGCGACCTTCAGCGGCACGCTGCCATGCGCAGACTGTCCCGGCATCGAATATCATCTCGATATCTGGAATGAAGACCAGGGCTATGCCTTGCGGCGCACTTATCTTGAGCGTGATCATGTCGAGGATGAACTGGGGCGCTGGTATGTTGATCCGGTGCGAAATGCGCTGATTCTTGAAGGCACCGGAAATGCGCGGTCAGAATGGCAGATAACGCCCGATCAGGACATCCGGCTTCTTGACCAAGAGGGAGAGCCGATTGTCTCTGACTTGCCCTATACCCTTGTCGCAGGTCCGCTTGTGCCGACAGAGCTGCGCCTGCCTGTGACTGGCTTGATGACATATTTTGCCGATGCGGCGCTGTTCACGGAATGCCTGTCCGGCCAGCGTTTCCCGATTGCAATGGAAGCGGATTATCTGGCCCTTGAGCGCGCCTATCTGGACGCCGATATCGAACCCGGTGCGCCGTTGATTGCGCGAATTGATGCTGAAATTTCAATGCGCGCGCAGACGGAAGGCTCAGACCGGATGACGGTCACCGTTGAGCGGTTTCACCATGTGACCCCGGATGCCGCCTGCCCCGACACGCGCAGTGCGGCGGGGTTGCTGAACACATTCTGGGGGCTGACACATCTCGATGGCGTCGAGCAGGACCAGACAGATGGGCGTCAGGAGCCATATGTCCTGATTTCGGAAGACGGGACGCGCTTCAGTGGGACGATGGGGTGCAACAGGTTCATGGGGCCGCTGAGTATCGCAGGCGACAGCGTGGAATTCGGACCCGTCGCCAGCACGATGATGGCGTGCCCCCCGGAACTGGCCGCGCGAGAGGCGGCATTCGCTGAAATGCTCGAGGCGGCGCAGAGGGTTGATCTGATGGATCACAGCTTGCGTTTGCTGGGCGAGACCGGTGCAGAACCGGCGCGGTTCCGCGCAGTTTACACGCGCTACTGATCGCACTCAATCGCTGGTCTGGCCCGGTGCTGCGCGCCGCGCCTCCACAGCTTGTATTCGCGCGTCGGTCCATTCGGGCAGATCCAGCAACATCGCCCATGCGCGAGCATAACTGGCAAAATCATAGCTATGTCCAAAGCCATCAGGCGGCTTGATCGCGGTCATGATGTCCACCCCAAGCTGAAGGACCGTCACGATCGGCAGCCAGTGGAAACCGGGTGACACATCAGGCCCACGGGGACCGGCCATCCAGGCCGGTCTGCGCCATGTCGCGCGCGGGTCGAAAAACACCACCGCATCGCTGGCATGTTGCAGATAGAGGATGCGGAAGCGCCCCCATTCGGCAGTGACGTCCGAGCGCAGGCCGGTCTGGTTCATGAACCGCACTGCACTGCCGTCGCGGTAACTGGGCAGCCATGCCGGTGATCCGGGATTGCGGTTGCGCGTGACTTCCAGCCATGTCGGACTGCTTAAGGGCGGACCGACCCAGAGAGCGCCATTGAAAGGGTCGCCCACAACTTGATGAAGGTCATGGCTTTGGTCGGAATTCAATGACCCAAGGCTCAGCCCGTTCAGATAAAGCGCAGGGCGCGCATCGCTTGGCAATTCGCGCCAGTGACCATACACCGCAGCGAATACCGCGCGCGCGGTTTCGACACCGTATTCGGGCGCGGTCAGAAGCGCGATCCAACTGGCCAGATATGAATACTGTACCGAGACAGTCGCCACATCCCCGCCGAGCAGGTATTCCAGCGCCTGTTGCCCGGCCGGGTCCACCCAGCCAGTGCCGGTGGGGGTCGCAATGACCAGCGTGCTGCGCGAAAACGCGTCGATCCGCAGCAGTTCCTGCAGCGCCAGATCTGCCCGCGCCTCGGGGTCCGGGGCCGAGTTGAGACCGATATACACCCGCAACGGCTCCATCGCCTCGGCCCCGGTCAGGGCCGCGATCCGGGCCTGATCGGGGCCGGACGCTATCATCGCCCGCCCCATCCTGCCCAGAGTTTCCCAGTCCACCAGCGACCCTGCCGCCCCTGTCTTGCGCGGGTCCTGGGGGCGCGGGCTGCGCTCTTCGAAGCGGGCATCAAGGCCCGCATATATGCGGTCTGCCGCGTTCAGTGCGCCGCGTACAAACACGCCGTTGCCGATATTCCAGAATATGGCAGCGGTCAGAAGGATAGAGACCAGAAGTGCTTGTGGTCCCGGCAGCAGATGCGCCAGGCGACCGGACATGCGTGTGACAAACCACCCTGTCAGACGCGCCAACCACAGCAGAAGCAGGAACACCGCCACAGCCCCGCCCGCAATCGAGAAGGGACGTGCCGTTTCGACAGGGGGCATGTCCAGAAGCAGGCGCAAGCCATTCTGCCATTCAGAGGCGAACCAGAGTGTGACAAGGGACGCAATCAGGCAGAAAACAGCAATCGCACCGCGCACACGCGTCAGAAGGGGCTGGCGGAGCGTTGGCAATTGCAAGCGGGACCAGATCGATGCGAAGAACAGCCCGACCGCATACCCCGCTACCAGGCTGATGCCGCTCAGGATTGCCTGCACCGCAGTATCGCGCGGCACCAGGCTTGGGGTCAGGGATGCGACGAAAAACAACGCCGCAAGGAGCGATGATGTCGCTACAGGGCGGGGCAACAGCGCATCAAGGTATCTTTGCATATGCGCCGCTTCGGTTCAGGGATTGGCAGAAAAGGCGATACACCTTCCGTGTGGCTCTCAGTCCGCAGGTTGGAAGCTGAAGGCACTTGCCGGTTCAAACAGCGCGGACACTTCGCCGGAAAGCACGCGTTCCATATCCAGACCAAGGTCCAGCTTCTGGATTGCGGCCCCCTCGCTCAGGTCCTACGCATCCAGATCGACCCAGAATATACTGGGCGAGATCACCGATTCTACATAGTAGCGCTTATCCTTGTGATCGGCGACCACACGCCAGCGTGTTGTGGACAGGTTGGGCTGATCGGCAACAGAAATGCCCCATGGAACAGAAGTTTGCCGGATCACGCTGAACACGGATGCGGCTGCAATCCGCGGGTCATCGCTCTGGACGACCGAATTGATGTAGAAATTCGCACGCACGAATCTGTCCGAAGCGCGCACCGTGCCGGGCATGAATTCGCGCGGGTTTACGCCGTTCCAGTATTCCAACACAGCCAGTTGCCGCTCGAATGTCGGCTCATTGGTCATGATCTGATAGCTGCGATCATGCCAGATGGTCATTTCGCCATCGACAAATTCAATAATCGCACTGTCGCCCGTGGCATCTGAAATCGACACATGGACGGTTGCCTGCTTTCCCGGCGGGCCGACGGGCACTTCACCACCTGCAACCTGCACGGGGTTTTCACGCAGATCGGCGACCGCATCGGCCACTGTCGCAAAACGATCCAGCAGGTATTGCGGGAACACCGAAAGGGAAATGCGCGGTGTTTCACCGTCATCTTCCGGATAGCTTGCCTCGACTTCCCATAGCAGATTCACCACAAGCCCGGCCTCGTTCATGCCATCGGCTGTGGTGATGTCATAGCCTGTGGTGACCAGACTGCCATATTCCGCAACCCATTCTGCCGAACGCGGACCTGCTGCCCCGTCGCGCGCAATCCCGCGTGGCATCGCCCAGAGATTGCTGATCATCGGCAATTTCCAGTCCATGCTGCGCCCGGTCAGAATACGATCTTCGGGGCCCAGATAGACAGCACGGGTGCAGGCCTGCGCGATATCCGTCAAAAAGAGCGTTGCGGCGCAGACGATCCCGCAGGTGAGTCTGGTGAACAGGTGCATGACGGACTCCCCGAATTATGCTATACTATAACGTAACTAGCGTTGCGGAGCAATGCAACACACGTCAGAACCGCAGCGTGGCCCCGAAGATCGGGCCGCTCATGCGCATGTCGAACCGTGTCCCGCCCGAGCGGTAGTCCACATGCAGATGCCGGTATCCCGCCGACAGGAAGGTATTGTCGAAAAGCTGGTAATTCACGGTTCCCAGCAATTGCGCGGTCCGGCGTGATCCGACGCCGAAACCGCCCACATCGGCATAGAGCAGGGACGACCAGCCTCGCGCGAACTGCAGATTGGCGCGCGCGGCGATGATCGGGTCCGTGAAACTGACGCTGCGTGTAACGGGGGCGGGGAGAACCCCCGGAACTTCGACTTCACCCCGCAGGCGCCAGTGGCGCAGGCCACCCAGAATGTCGAATGTCGCCTCTGGCGTTGATGCGACCCTGTAGCCGCCCAGCGCGGTCACCGAAGTCTGGCGCATCTTGCCCGATGCAGGCAATGGTCCGGGCGCAGGCGGGCTTGGGGTCACCCCGCTGCGCGAAGAGGAGGAGGTGCTGAAATCCCCCATGAAGACCAGATCACCATGCCGCGCATAGGCCGAGACGAAAAAGGCCGCATCCAGATCCCCGAGCAGGTCGGAAAACGACTTGTCGATAGAAACCTGAGCCGTGTTGCCCAGCCTGATATCCCCGCCCAGCCCGGAGGCCCAGACATAAGGAGTGATTTGAAACACGGTATCGGGCACGCTCTGGGCCTGTGCGGCCCCGGTCAGGCCGATGGCCGCAAGGGCAGATGCAATGGCGGTCCTGAAGCGGATCATGATGGTATGTCCTTGTTCAAAAATCACGTTTCCAGACTGTCCTTGACGATCCGACCATCTTTCATGATCAGATTGATCCGGTCCTGCGGATCATCCAGCCAGTCCAGCCCGGCCTCTGGATCAGCATCGACGACCAGCAAATCTGCCAGCGCCCCTTCTGCGATGACCCCCAAAGCGCCATCATAAGGTGCGCGCGCGCCCGACATGGCCAGCAATTGCCCGGCTGCGCCTGTGGCCTTGTTCAACGCTTCCAGCGGGGACATGAAGCGCGCGAATTTGGCCAGTTGCCGCCCCTGGCTGGACGTGCCCGCCGGGTTGAAAAGGATGTCAGTGCCAAAGGCCAGCGGTACATCATGCGTTTTCGCAAGCTCAAACGCACGGACAGTGCCTTCGGCCACTTCGCGTTGTTTGGCCTGCTGGGCAGGGTCGGAATACGGGTTGGAATCCTCATCTGCCAGAAACGGCTGAATCGACCACCACACCCCTTCTCCAGCCATGAGACGAACGGTTTCATCATCGGCCAATTGCCCGTGTTCGATAGATTTCACCCCCGCTGCGACAGCCCGCCGGATGCCGCCGGGCGTGTAGACATGGGCGCAGACATAGGTGCCCCAATCCTCGGCCGCCTCGACCGCGGCGC
>REDZ01000222.1 GCA_007695345.1 Paracoccaceae bacterium
GCGCATCGAACACGATGGCGCGGCTCGATGTCGTGCCCTGGTCGAGTGCAAGAATGTTTCCCATGAGTGTCTGACCTCACAAAATGACACTGCGCGATGCCGCAGCGAGAGGGAATTCATGATGGTTCGGGTGGCGTAGGCGGTGTGCCTGTTCGCACTCCATGCGTACGGATGATGTACCCGCCAGAGAGGTCGGGCGCGCGGCGCGCGCCCGACCATATCAGGTCACTGCTGCCAGCTGGCGATCAGCTCGTCATAAGGCACGGTGATGCCCTGCGGCTTCTCGTCGTCCAGCTTCGGCTTCGGTGCGCCGGGCTGGTCCAGCCAGTACTGTGCATCGCGCGGCTCGTTCATGCGTGGCCCGCAATTGGGCTGGGCATTTGCACGCTCAAGCCGGGCCATGATGCTGTCCTGCTGCTGGGCCAGGGTGTCGAGCGCCTCTTGCGGGGTTTTCTCGCCGCTGATGGCGTCGGCCATGTTCGGCCACCACAGCTGCGACATGCGCGGATAATCCGGCACATTCATGCCCGTGTCGGTCCACAGATTCTGCTCTGGCGAATTGTAGAATTCGACCAGACCGCCCAGCTCTTCCGAGCGTGCGAGGAAGCTTTCGTGCTGCACATTGGAATGACGGATCGGCGTCAGACCGTGATGCAGCTTTTCAAGCGAGGTGGATTTTGCCGTGGTGAATTGCGCGAACAGCCATGCGGCCTGCGCGCGGCTTGCATCAGTGTGATGGAAGAAGGTCCAGGACCCGGCGTCCTGATAGCCGCGCTTCATGCCCTCTTCAAAATAGGCACCATGCGGGCTGGGGGCCATGCGCCATTTCGGCGAACCGTCCTCGTTCACAACCGGCAGGCCCTCGCCCAGCATATCCGTGGTAAACACTGTGTACCAGAAGATCTGCTGCGCGATATTACCCTGCGCCGGCACGCCACCTGCTTCCGAGAAGGTCATGCCCGAGGCTTCCGGCGGCGCATAGTTTTCAAGCCAATCGATGAATTTGACCAGAGAGTAGACTGCTGCGGGCCCGTTGGTTGCCCCACCGCGGGTGATATCCGAGCCGACCGGATGGCAGCCTTCCATGCGGATGCCCCATTCATCGACCGGCAGGCCATTGGGCAGCCCCGGGTCGCCAGCGCCCGCCATCGACAGCCAGGTATCCGTGAAGCGCCAGCCAAGGCTGGGGTCACGGCGCCCGTAATCCATATGGCCGTAGACAGTCTGACCGTCGATTTCGCGGCCCGTAAAGAATTCGGCGATATCCTCGTAGGCCGACCAGTTCACCGGTACGCCCAGATCATAGCCGTAAGTCTCGCGGAATTCTTCCTGCAGGTCCTCGCGCTGGAACCAGTCATAGCGGAACCAGTAGAGGTTCGCGAATTGCTGCGCAGGCAGCTGGTAAAGCACGCCATCGGGGTCTCTTGCCATATCAGCCCCGAGGAAGTCATCGATGTCGAGTGTCGGCAACGTGATATGCGCCCACTCGGCTTCCATGAATTCGCCCAGCGGGATCGTCGCGTCATAGCGGAAATGGGTGCCGATCGAATCTGCGTCATTGATATACGCGTCGTAGATCGAGCGGCGCGACTGCATCTCGGTCTGCATCTGCTCAACCAGATCACCCTCCTGGATGATCGAATGCTCGACGCTTATACCGGTCAGCTCTTCGAAGGCTTCGGCCATCACCGTCGCCTCGAAGACGTGCGTCGGCAGGGATTCCGCCACAGTGTTGATCGACATGCCGCGATAGGGCTCGGATGCCTCGATGAAGAAGCGCATTTCCTCCAGCTGCTCCTCACGGGTCAGGCTAGAGCGCGGGAACACTTCATCGATGATCCGTTCAGCCGCTGCCATCCGTTCTTCGATATCGGCGATTGCGCCGGTACTCATCATGGCGCTGATCGCCAGAACGGATGTGCTAAGGCCGACCTGTCTTTTCAGGCTTGGTTTCACGTTTCTTCCTCCACTTTGGATTCGGGCAGCATTGCCCCTTCGCTTCTGCGCGGCTCTGGTCGGAAACCCGCCACGCATTTTCCGCTCCCGGCGCAGGACCAGGGCAGAAACCTCCTCATCCCCAGCGCAATACGGCCGCCAGCCAGATCACGCAGAAGATCGTCATGTACCACACGGGTTGATCCGTCAGGCCGAGCCAGCCCAGATGGAACCAGGCGCTGCTCAGCAATGCGATGAACAATCGGTCGCCGCGGGTGGTCTTCAGCGGCAGAAGCCCGCGGCGGAATGTGCTTGGCTGCACGACTTCCCAGATTGTCATCCCCACCAGCATCAGCGCGATGGTGGCGAAAAACAGCGCCGAAGGCAGGGTCCATACCATCCAGTCCATTGATCAGACTCCTCTCTCAGACCCGGCCAAGCGCGAAGCCGCGTGCCAGATTGTTGCGAACGAAATAGATGACCAGTGCACCCGGGATCAGCGTCAGCACCCCTGCGGCCGCCAGCAGCCCCCAATCGACCCCTGTGGCGGAGATCGAGCGCGTCATCACCACTGAGATGGGGCGTGCATCTACCGAGGTGAGCGTGCGTGCCAGAAGCAGCTCTACCCAGGAGAACATGAAGCAGAAGAATACTGCGACACCGATGCCCGAGCGGATCAGGGGAATGAAGATGAACACGAAGAACCGTGGAAAGCTGTAGCCGTCGATATAGGCTGTTTCATCGATTTCCTTGGGCACACCGGACATGAAGCCCTCGAGGATCCAGACCGCCAGCGGGATCGAGAACAGACAATGCGCCAGCGCGACCGCGATATGCATGTCGAAGATGCCGACCGTCTGATAGAGCTGGAAAAACGGCAGCAGGAACACCGCAGGCGGTGCCATCCGGTTGGTCAGCAACCAGAAGAACAGATGTTTGTCGCCGATGAACTTGTAGCGCGAGAAGGCATAGGCCGCTGGCAGCGCGACTGTGATCGAGATCACAGTGTTCATGATCACATAGATAAGCGAGTTGAGATAGCCGCGCGCCCAACCGGCCTCGGTGAAGATGCGCCGGTAATTGTCGAAGGTCAGGTTCTGCGGATACAGGCTGAACGATCCCAGAATGTCGCGATTGGGTTGCAGCGACAAGTTGATCAACCAGTAGATCGGGATCATCAGAAACAGGATATAGACGATCAGGCCGATTTTCTTTGTGCGTTCCATTTGTCCTGCTCCGGCTTAGTCTTTGGTCGCGCGGGTGATGATCGTGTAGAACACCCATGAGATCGCGAGGATGATCAGGAAGTAGATCAGCGAGAAGGCGGCCGCGCGGCTGACATCGAATTGCGCGATGGCCATGGTCGCCAGGTGCTGACTGAGGAATGTCGTCGAGCTGCCAGGTCCGCCACCTGTCAGAACGAAAGGCTCGGCATAGATCATGAAGCTGTCCATGAAGCGCAAAAGCACAGCGATGGTCAGCACCCCCGCCAGACGCGGCAACTGAATGTAGCGAAACACTGCGATCCGGGACGCGCCGTCAATACGTGCAGCCTGATAATACGCGTCGGGAATGGCGCGCAGGCCAGAGTAGCACAGCAGAACCACGAGCGAGGTCCAGTGCCAGACATCCATCGCCAGAACCGTGAACCAGGCGGCCGTCGAGCCGCGCGTATAGTTGTATTCGATCCCGAGGCTATTCAGCGTCACACCCAGCAGACCGATATCGCCGCGTGCAAAAAGCTGCCAGATCGTGCCGACCACGTTCCACGGCACCAGAAGCGGCAGGGCGACCAGCACGAGCGTGATCGCAACCCAGATGCCGCGGGTCGGCATACACAGTGCGATGGCGATCCCCAGCGGGATCTGGATGGCGAGCACAGAGAACGAGAAAATCAACTGCCGCCCGAGCGCTGATTGCAATTGGCTGTCACGCAGCATCTCGCGGAACCACTCATCCCCTACGAAAAATCGCGTGTGGGGATCAAGAATGTCCTGAATCGAGTAATTCACCACAGTCATCAGCGGGATCACCGCCGAAAAGGCGACCAGCACCAGCACTGGCAGAACGAAGAACCAAGCGCGATTGTTTTCGACCTTGTTCACAGCACAACCTCCTTGCCAGGCGCTGCGACCACCTCTTGGGGGCCAACACGCCAGTCATCGACATAGACGGAGACACGGTCGGGCGCGAATTTCATGCGGATTGGCCCGGCCGGGATGGGCAGCCCCTCGGGCAGCATTGCGTTGATCTGACGGCCTTCGAATTCCGCGCGCAGGATCTGGTGCCGCCCCACGTCCTCGACGCGTTTCACAGTCACAGGTAGACCCTGGTCCTGGCTGGTAATCGAGACGAATTCAGGCCGGATCCCGATCTGGACGCGACCGCTCAGCGGTTTGTAGCGCCCGCCCAGAGCGACTTCGTGGCCTGCACAGATCGCTTTGTCGCCGGATACTTCCGCATCGATCAGATTCATGCCCGGCGAGCCAATGAAATAGCCCACAAATGTATGCTCGGGCCGGTCGAACAACTCTTCGGGTGTGCCAAGCTGCACAACGCGACCGTCATGCATCACCACCACCTTGTCGGCGAAGGTCAGCGCCTCGGTCTGATCATGGGTCACATAGATCATCGTGTGACCGAATTCATTGTGCAGCGCCTTGAGCTGCGTGCGCAGTTCCCATTTCATATGCGGGTCGATGACCGTCAGCGGCTCGTCGAACAGGATCGCATTCACATCCTCGCGCACCATGCCGCGCCCGAGGCTGATCTTCTGTTTCGCATCCGCCGTCAGACCCCGCGCCTTGCGCTTGAGCATCTCTTCCATGCCGATCATGGACGCGATCTTCTGGACGCGCGCGGCGATATAGGCCGGGTCCATCCCGCGATTGCGCAGGGGAAAGGCCAGATTGTCGCCCACGGTCATCGTGTCATAAACCACCGGGAACTGAAAAACCTGCGCGATATTGCGCGCGACCGTATCCTCGCGCGTCACGTCACGGTCGCCAAACAGGATACGTCCGCGCGACGGCACCAGCAGCCCCGAAATGATGTTCAGCAGCGTGGACTTGCCGCAAC
>REDZ01000116.1 GCA_007695345.1 Paracoccaceae bacterium
TCCGCGCGGGCCGCGAGGTGCAGATCGTCGATCTGAAATCGGGCGATGACCTGACACGGCAATATCTGCTGCAGATCATCGCCGAGCATGAAAGCCGGGGCGAGAATGTGCTGCCACTGGATGTGCTGACCGATCTGGTGCGCAGCTACACCACACAGGCCCAAAGCGTCGTGCCGCAATTCCTCGCGATGTCCTTCGAGATGCTACGCGAGGGCCAGTCCCAGATTGTCGAGAACATGACCAAGGCCAATCCCATGGCCGCCATGCCGGGGTTCGAAGAGATGCAGCGCCAGCAACAGGCCTTCATGAAAACCATGATGACCGGCTGGCCCGGTGTCCCCCAGGGGCAGGAAGAGCCGGAAACCAAGGAAGATCTGGACCAGATCAAGCAGCAACTCAGCGAATTGCAGCAGAAACTGGCCAAGATGAACAAGTAAGTCCCCCGCGCGCGCCCTTCAGCGGGGGCGCGCAGGGGTGGGTGGGTGGGCGCGACCGCGCTGAAGGGCGTGCGCGGGAACGCAGGCTACAACCCCAGCCGGTCACGCAGCGAAAACCAGGTCATCGCCAGCGCCAGCAGCGGGCTGCGCAGCGCAGGGCCACCCGGAAATCGCGGCAGCTTCACCCCTGCCATGAGATCGAACCGTTCCGCCTGCCCGGCGACCGCCTCGGCCATGATCTTTCCCGCCAGCGTGGCCAGCGCCACCCCATGCCCCGAATAGCCCGAAGCCGAGAAGACATTGGGCGCCACACGCAGAAAACAGGGCAGCCGCGTCATCGTGATCGCCAGGGTCCCGCCCCAGGCATAATCGATCCGCGCGTCTTTCAGTTGCGGAAACACCTCGAGCATCGGCTTGCGCACAGTCGGGATGATATCGGGGAAGCGGTAGCCATAGCTCTCGCCCCCGCCGAACAGCAGACGTCCCTCTTCGGACAGGCGGAAATAATTGATCACGAACTTGCTGTCCGCCACGGCCACATCACGCGCCAGCACAGCGCCCTGCCCCAGTGGCTCGGTCGCGACGATGAAATTATTGATCGGCATGACCCGCGCGGCGACATCCGGCGCAAGCCCCCCCAGATAGCCATTGGCGGCCAGGATCACATGATCGGCCTCGACATGGCCCTTGCCGCTGCGCACGCGCGCGGGCGCGCCCGGCTCCACCGTCTCGACCAGCGTGCGTTCATGGATCGTCACGCCCGCCGCCACAGCCGCCCGCGCCAGTCCCAGCACATAGCGCAGCGGGTGCAGATGGCCTGCGCCATGGTCCAGCACCCCGCCCTGATAGGCGTCGCTGCGCACGATCTGCTGCACACCCGCGCGGTCCAGCAATTCAGTCGCGGTATAATCATAGTCGCGCGCCAGCATTTCAGCATAGGCATGGGCCTCGGGCACATCGCCTGCATGCCAGTCGGCATGCAGCACGCCCGGTTTATAGCCCGCATCGATCTGGTGCTCCGCACAGAGCGCCTGGACCAGATCGCGCGCTTCCAGCCCCAGATCCCACAGTTTGCGCGCCACATCGCGCCCCGCCATCTTCTCGATCTCGTCCTGCCCGATCCGTTGTCCGGGCCCGACCTGCCCGCCATTGCGCCCCGAAGCCCCGAACCCCACGCGATGCGCATCCAGCACGATCACGCGGAACCCGCGTTGCGCCAGATGCAGCGCTGCCGACAGCCCGGTATACCCCGCCCCCACAATACAGACATTCGCCCGATGCGCGCCTTGCAGCGCGGCAAACGGTTCCAGCGGGGTTGCGGTCGCGGCGTAGTAGCTGGGCGGGTAGTCGCCCGTCCGGTCATTGGCGAAGAGCAGATTCATACGTTCAACAACAGATGCTCGCGTTCCCAGGGGCTGATGACCTGCAGGAACTCGGTATATTCATCGCGTTTGACGGCCGCGTAGATCTTGCTGAACTCTTCGCCCAATACACCATGCAGCGCGCTGGCCTCGTCAAAGACATCCAGCGCCGCGCCCAGTGTCTTGGGCAGGTCGTCATCATCCATATAGGCATTGGTCCGGCATTCCTCGCGCGGGCCGATCCCTTCCTTCAGCCCCAGATACCCGCAGGCCAGCGATGCCGCGATACCCAGATAGGGGTTGCAATCCATCCCCGCCAGCCGGTTCTCGACCCGGCGCGACGCGGGCGACGAGATCGGCACCCGCAGGCCCGTGGTGCGGTTGTCATGGCCCCATTCCAGATTGATGGGCGCCGCGAAATCCGGGACATAGCGGCGGTAGCTGTTCACATAGGGCGCGATCAGCGCGACCGCCGCAGGCAGATGGCGCTGCAACCCGCCGATGAAATGCATGAAGGCATCGGTACCCTGCCCATCGGCAGTGGAAAAGATGTTCTCACCCGTGGCCGTGTCGATCACCGAGTGGTGGATATGCATGGCGCTGCCCGGCTCCCCTTCGATGGGTTTGGCCATGAAGGTCGCGAACATGTCCTGGCGCAGCGCCGCCTCGCGGATCATGCGCTTGAAATAGAACACCTCGTCAGCCAGGGCCAAAGGGTCGCCATGGGCCAGATTGATCTCGACCTGACCGGCGCCCCCTTCCTGCAGTATGCCGTCAATCTCCAGCCCCATGGCCTCGGCGAAATCATAGATATCGTCGATCACCTTGCCATATTCATCGACCGCCGACATCGAGTAGGCCTGTCGCGCGGCCGCACGTCGTCCAGTGCGGCCCATGGGCGGGATGATCGGCATGTTGGGATCGGTGTTGCGCGCGACGAAGTAGAATTCCATCTCGGGTGCGATGACGGGTTGCCAACCTTCGGCGCGATACAGATCCAGCACGCGCCGCAATACATTGCGCGGCGCTGTCGGGATCGGCTGACCCTCGGCATCTTCGGCGTCATGGATGATCTGCAATGTCCAGTCCGCCGTCCATGGCGCGGCGGTCGCTGTCGAGAAATCGGGGCGCATGATCATGTCGGGTTCCAGATCGGCCCCGTCGCGAAACTCGGCCCAGCCGCCGGTGATCGTCTGCAGAAAGATCGAGGTCGGCAGGTAGTATTTCGAGGATTCGCCGAACTTGAAGGCCGGCATGGCCTTGCCGCGCGCGACCCCGGCCATATCGGCGATGATGCACTCGATCTCGTCCAGCCTGCGGCCTGTCAGGAATTCCTGCGCCGCTTCAGGGATCTGCGATCGCCAGTTGCTCATGACGGCTCCGTTCCGGCCTCTGCGGCCTGTCTGAAATGGGCGCCGATCATCCGCGCCACCACATCCGCATCGCGTGCCGCGCCCAGATGCGCCTGGGCCTCGTCCAGCAGGTGCGCGGGCACCAGCCCGCGTCCGCGCGTCTCGATCAGCCCGGCGATGAAATCATCCCCGAATTCGGGATGCGCCTGCACCGAAAAGCCGTTCGCACCATAACCAAGCGCGGCATGGGCGCAAAAATCGTTGCGCGCCAGTGTCTGCGCGCCGTCGGGCGGGGTGATGACCTGATCCTGATGCCAGGCATTCAGCGTCAGGCTCCGTCCGCCGAAATCATACTCCTGTGCGCCCACGGCCCAGCCACCTGCGAATTTCTCGACCTTCCCGCCCAGCGCCTGCGCCATGATCTGATGGCCGAAACAGATACCGACAACAGGCAGATGCGCGGCCAGCGCATCGCGGACGAACTGCTCCAGTGGGGGGATGAAAGGGTGATCCTCATAAGCGCCATGGCGCGACCCGGTAATCAGCCAGCCATCCGCATCAAGGATCGAGGCGGGGAATTCCATCGCCTCGACCAGCCATGAGCGGAAGGTGAATCCCTGCCCGTCCAAGAGCCGCTCGAAGAGGACGGGGTAGTCACCGGGGGTTGCGCGCAATGGCTCTGGCGCCTGTCCGGTTTGCAGGATGCCAATCTTCATATCGGAACTCTCGCATAATTTGATCAAATTCTACAGCGCCCCGCGCCGCATGGCAAGCGCCCGCGAGGCGGGGTGGGGCGGGTGGGTGGGAACCGCGCCTCGCGGGCGCGGGTGGCGGCCAGTCACACCGCCTCAAGATACAGATCCAGCACCTCTTGCGCGCTCAGCCCGTCCATCCCGGCCATTTCCTGCAGCTTGGTGCGGCGCATGTTGTCAATCAACTCCGGCTCGAATATCCGCGCGACTTCGGGACTGGTCGTGAACAGATCCAGCGCTTCACCCCATGTCGCAGGGATCTGCGGCAGATCCAGCGCATAGGCATCGCCGGAAACGGGCGCGGGCGGGTCCTGCGCCGCCTCGATCCCCGCAAGCATCGCGCCCAACACTGCCGTCATCAGCAGATAGGGGTTCACATCCCCCCCCGCGACCCTGTGCTCCAGCCGCCGCGCTTTTGGCGCGCCCACGGGCACACGCACCGACGCTGTGCGGTTCTCATAGGCCCAGCACACGCCTGTCGGCGCATGGGCATGGGGCACCAGCCGCGCATAGCTGTTCGCATGAGGCGCAAATACAAGGGTCGATCCCGGCATGGCCGCCAGCACCCCCGCAATCGCATGGCGCAGCGCATCACTCCCCTCTGGCCCGCCATTATCGAAGATATTGCGCCCCTGCCCGTCCAGCAACGAGGCATGCAGATGCAACCCGTTGCCTGATGCCTCTGTGTAGGGTTTCGCCATGAAGCTCGCGGCCATCCCGTGCAGGCGCGCCAGCCTGCGCAGCAGGATCTTGAACAGCCATGTGTCATCGGCCACGCGCAACGGGTCATCGCCGTGATCAAGATTGATCTCGAACTGGCCGGGACCGGCCTCTGAAGTGGCGGTGTCGGCGCGAATGCCCATCGCCTCGCACCCGGCATAAAGCGCATCGAAAAAGGCGTTGAACTCATCCAGCATCCGCATGGACAGCGTGGCCGAGCCCATGGCCCGCTTGCCCGAAACCGGGCTGAGGGGCGGGCGGAATTCCGGGCCGCTGTCGTCGATCAGGTAGAATTCCAGTTCGGACGCAGTCACGGCGCGCAGGCCGCGCGCGTCCAGTTGCGCCACGATCCGCGCCAATGCATGGCGCGGGTCGCCCGCAAAGGGCCGGCCATCCGCGTGATACATCGACATCGGCAGCATCATCGCCTCTGGCCCGATCCAGGGCATGGCCAGCAGCCCGCGTTCGGTCGGGCGCAGGAACCCGTCGGCATCGCCGGTTTCAAACAGCAGCGGGCTGTCTGCGATATCGTTGCCCCAGATATCGAGATTGAGCGCCGAGAGCGGCATCTTGGCCTGCCCGGCCATCAGCTTGTCCTCAGCCGCGGCGGGCATTCGCTTGGCGCGGGCCTGCCCGTTCAGATCGGGAATGGCGATGCGGATATTCTGCAAGCTCTGGCCTCAGCGGATATATTGCGGACGGAAACGCACGCGCGGGCGGCGCTCGCGCGGCAAATGGCGGTTCAGGCGGCGATTGGCAAAACCGAAAAGTGCCACGATCCCCAGCGTCAACAGGATGAAATAGGCCGCCACGATGGGGTAACCCACAAAGGGATTGAAGGTCTGATCCACGAAATAGCGGGCGTAATAGAACGCCTCGCCCGCCTGTTCACGCGCCGGAAAGGCCGACAGGAACACAAGCGTTGTCGAATGCGTCAGAAAGATCGCTTCATTCGTATAGCTGGGCCAGGCCAGGCGCAGCATCGACGGAAACACCACCCGACGGAACTTGGTGAATCCGCTCAGCCCATAGGCATCGGCGGCGTCCAGATCGCCCTTGGGGATTGCGCGCAGCGCCCCTGCAAACAGTTCCGCCGAATAGGCGGTTGTGTTCAGCACCAGCACGATCAGCCCGCCCACCTGCGCCGTGGTCAGCGCCGAGGTCTGGACCGTCAGCGTGACAAAGCCCAGCGGGATATCGATGCCTGTGCGCGGCAAGAGCACAAAAGCGGAATAGAAAAAGAAGAACTGGATGAAGAGTGGCGAGCCACGAAACACGAAGACAAAGGCCGAGGCAGGGCGCGAGACCCACGGGGTCTCACTGGTCTTTGCAACGGCAACGGCCACCGCGAGGAAAAAGCCGATCCCGATAGCCAGTGCCGCAAAATAGAATGTCCAGATCAGCCCGCTGCCGATCAGCACAAGCTGGTCGCACATCGTGATATCCAGGCCCCGCGGCAAGAGCCGTTCGCCCCAATCACGGCCCAGCGCGCGCAGGATATAGGCGTCGAAGCTTTCGCCACAGCTTCTCATGTGGTGACCGCCTCTGGCCGGGTCCGGGGCAAGAGAATGCAATGCCCGATCATGCGGCCGCCTTTCGCATCCGTTCGCCCGCGGCCGTGGCCTGCCCGCGTGACAGACGCCTGTTAAGCCGGGCAAAGACCCGTTCCGACCCCCAGGTCAGGAACAGGTAGAAACACAGCAGAACCAGGAAATACCACACCCGCCAGTCGGGGTGCGGATAGGTATAGAGCGAGGTTTTCTGCCCGCCCAGTTCGCGCGCCCAATAGACTGCGTCCTGTATTCCCAGCAGGAACAGAAGCGGCGTCGCCTTGATCAGGATCTGCCAGATATTCGACAGGCCCGGCAGCGCATAGATCCACATCTGGGGCATGATGATCCGGCGAAACGCCTGCGCGCGCGTCATGCCGTAGGCTTCTGCCGTCTCGACCTGCGCGCGCGGGACGGCCTGCATGGCGCCATAGAGCGTGTTGGCGGCAAAGGCCCCGAAAACAAGCGCATAGGCGATCACCGCCATCGAGAAGGCATAGGTGCTGCGCACCCAGGCCGGTGCATTGGGGCCGGGCACACGCGCCTCGCGGCACACGATGAAATCATTTCCCTGCCGGATCGGCTGGTCCCAGTCGGGGCAATTGATCTGGTGAAACACCCATTCGATCCCCTGGCCCAGCGCGATCGGAACGAACATGAAGAACACGATATCCGGCACGCCCCGGACGATATTCACATAGCCCTTGCCCAGCCAGCTGACCGGCCAGATGCGCGAACGCACGGCCATCGCACCCAGAAGCCCCATGCCCAGCGCAACGGGTGCGGTGATCGCCAGCAGCAGGATCACCATGACGAACGAGCGGTAGAATGCGAAATGGGTTCCCGTTGTCAGATAGCACGCAAACCACTGCCATTGCGGCAAGGTGGCAGGGTCAGTGCAGAAGCTGAACATGGCGGGACGACCCTTGGACACGGCAGGCCCGGTCTGCGGGCCTGCCAGCTGACAGCGTGACGGTTCAGAACGTGGACATTTCGTCGCCGAACCACTGCTCGATCAATTCGTTGATCGAGCCATCCTCGCGCATCTCCATGATGATCGCCGTGAAGGTCTCGCGCAGTTCGTCATCGGATTGCCGGATGCCCGCGCCAGTCCCCTCGCCCGGGAAGAAATCTTCACCGATGAAGACAAGCTCGCCCCCCGAATCCGCGACATAGGCCACGAGGAAATTCTTGTCCGCCAGCACGGCATCGGCCTCGCCATTGCGCACGGCCGAAATCGTCTCGTCCGGGGTGGGGAATTCCAGCGCGGCCGCATCGCTGTCCGCAACGATCCCGGCCTGCACCGTGTTCGACTGGACCGCGATGATTCCATCCTCGATCACCGACTCATCCGTCCCCGCCAGCGCCATATGCGCCGAAGGGTCAGAGGGCAGATAGTTTTCGGTGAAAGAGATCACTTCGGCGCGCGCCTCGGTAATGCTCATGCCTGCCATGATGACATCGTAATTGCCCGCGACCAGATTGGGGATGATCGTGTCCCAGTCATTGAGGACCCATTCGCAGGTCAGTCCCGCGCGGTCGCAGATCTCGTTGCCCAGATCGATCTCGAAGCCAACAACCTCGTTATCGTCATTGATGAAATTCCATGGAGGATAGGCGCCTTCGGTTCCGATGCGCACGACATCCTGCGCCATGGCGCCCGAGGCCATGAAGGCCATCGCGGCGGCGAGTGTAAGGGTGGTCTTTTTCATGGTCGTCTCCCGTGTTGGTAGTGGTGATTATTGCCTCAGGCCGCGTCCGAGTGGCTGAGGAACTTGCGCAATCGCGCAGTTTGCGGCGTCTTGAACAGGGATTCCGGTGGTCCCTGCTCCTCGATCTTGCCGTCATGCAGGAACACGACGTGATCGGACACATCAGCGGCCATGCGCATGTCATGGGTCACAATCAGCATCGTGCGCCCCTCTTCGGCCAGCGCGCGAATGACGCGCACGACCTCTTTCTCCAGTTCCGGGTCGAGCGCGGATGTCGGCTCATCGAACAACAGCGCCTCGGGCTGCATGCACAGCGCGCGCGCGATGGCGGCGCGCTGCTGCTGGCCGCCGGACATCTGGGCCGGATAGACCTCGGCCTTGTCGCCGATCCCCACCTTGTCCAGAAGCGCGCGCGCCCGCGCCTCGACCTCGGCGCGGTCCTGTTTCAGGACAGAAAGCGGTGCCTCCATCACATTCTGCAGCACCGTCATATGGGACCACAGGTTGAAGCTCTGGAACACCATGCTCAGATTGGTGCGGATGCGCGTGACCTGGCCGCGATCGGCAGGATGGCGGTGCAGCCCGCTGCCTTTCCAGCGCACCGGCTCGCCCTTGAACAGGATCTCGCCCTGCTGGCTGTCCTCGAGCAGGTTGCAGCAGCGCAGAAGCGTCGATTTCCCGGAGCCCGAGGACCCGATCAGCGACACGACATCGCCTTTCTGCGCATTGATGCTGACGCCCTTGAGCACATCCAGCGTCCCGTAGGACTTGTGCAATGCGCGAATTTCGATGACCGGAGTTTTGGGCATGGGGTCCGTTTACAGCGATTTGCGCCATTAGGACCAAGGGCGGCAGGTTTGGCAAGTCTTGCAAAGGCGAAATTTCGCAAATCTGCGTGCGAATGCAGCGTCACTGCCCAAGACCGCGCCGGTTGCGGTTTGTCATGAAGCCACAGGCCCCCTGCTCCGCTTGCGCGGGATGCAAGGGTGGGCGGGTGGGCATACCGCGAAAGTGGAGCAGGGGGGCGGAACATCGCCCCCCTTCCGTTTCCGACCCCTTCAGTGCACCAGCTTGACGCGGGGCTCGTCGTCATCAGCCACATGATGATCGCCAATGACCAACCCGTCCGGCCCCGTCGTCACGGGCACGCTGGCACCATCCAGCAATTCGCCCCCCAGCAGCATCTGTGCGAGCGGATCCTGCAGATAGCGCTGGATCACCCGCTTCAGCGGGCGCGCGCCATAGACCGGGTCATAGCCCTTGTCGGCCAGCCAGGTCCGGGCGCTGCCATCCAGCTCCAGCGTGATCTTGCGCGCCAGAAGCCGCTTGAGCAACCGCCCCATCTGGATGTCGACAATCGCATCCATGTCCTGCCGTCCCAGCCGGTCGAAGATGATCGTCTCATCCAGCCGGTTCAGGAATTCGGGACGGAAATGGGCGCGCACGGCCTCCATCACCTCGGCGCGCGCGGGCGCCGGGTCCGCCCCGTCAGGCAGCCGTGACAGCGCCTGCGAGCCCAGATTCGAGGTCAGCACGATCATGGTCTGCTTGAAATCGACCCGGCGGCCGTGGCCATCGGTCAGCACCCCGTCATCAAGCACCTGCAACAGCACGTTGAACACCTCTGGATGCGCCTTTTCGACCTCATCGAACAGGACGACCTGATAGGGCCTGCGGCGCACCGCCTCGGTCAGCACACCGCCTTCCTCATAGCCCACATATCCCGGCGGCGCGCCGATCAGACGGGCGACCGCGTGTTTCTCCATGAATTCGGACATGTCGATGCGCACCATCGCCTGATCATCGTCGAACAGGTACTCGGCGACCGCCTTGGTCAGTTCGGTCTTGCCAACACCCGTGGGCCCCAGGAACAGGAAGCTGCCCAGGGGGCGATTCTCGTCATTCAGCCCCGCACGCGCCCGGCGCACAGCATTGGCCACCGCCCGGACCGCTGTCTGCTGGCCGACCACGCGCTTGTGCAACTCCTCTTCCATCTTGAGCAGCTTCTCGCGCTCGCCCTCCAGCATTTTCGAGGTCGGGATGCCGGTCCAGCGCTCGACCACTTCGGCGATCTGCTCGGGTCGCACGGCATCGGCCACCATCTTCTCGGCCTCGCGCGCCTCAGCTTCCGTCAGCTTGCGTTCCAGTTCCGGGATCGCGCCATATTGAAGCCGCCCTGCGCCGGCGAAATCGCCCTGCCGCTTGGCGGTTTCCAGATCGATGCGCGCGCGGTCAAGCTCTTCCTTGATGCTGCGCGCAGCCTCCAGCTTGTCGCGCTCGGCCTGCCAGGTCGCGGTCAGCTCTGCGCTGCGCTCCTGCAATTCCGACAGCTCGCGCTCCAGCGTCTCCAGCCGGTCACGGCTGGCGGCGTCATCTTCCTTGCGCAGCGCTTCGGCCTCGATCTGCTTTTGCAGGATATCCCGGTCCAGCGCATCCAGTTCCTCTGGCTTGCTGTCCACTTCCATGCGCAGACGGCTGGCGGCCTCATCCATCAGGTCGATGGCCTTGTCAGGCAGAAACCGGTCGGTGATGTAGCGATGGCTCAGCGTCGCGGCAGACACCAGCGCCGAATCCGCGATGCGCACCCCGTGGTGCAGCTCATACTTTTCCTTGATCCCGCGCAGAATGCTGATCGTGTCCTCGACGGTCGGCTCCTCCACCATCACCGGCTGAAACCGCCGCGCGAGCGCTGCATCCTTTTCCACATGCTTGCGGTACTCATCCAGCGTGGTTGCGCCCACACAATGCAACTCACCCCGCGCCAGTGCCGGCTTGATCAGGTTCGCGGCATCCATCGCGCCTTCGGATTTGCCCGCGCCCACAAGCGTGTGCATCTCGTCGATGAACAGGATGATCTCGCCATCCGCGCTGGTGATCTCGGACAGGATGGCCTTCAGCCGTTCCTCGAACTCGCCGCGATATTTCGCCCCTGCGATCAGCGCCCCCATATCCAGCGCCATCAGTTTCTTGTCGCGCAGAGATTCGGGCACATCGCCATTGACGATGCGCAGCGCCAGCCCCTCGGCAATCGCGGTCTTGCCCACGCCGGGTTCACCGATCAGGACAGGGTTGTTCTTGGTCCGGCGCGACAGCACCTGCATCGAGCGGCGGATTTCCTCATCCCGGCCGATGATCGGGTCGATCTTGCCCTCGCGCGCGGCCTCGGTCAGGTCGCGGGCATACTTCTTCAGCGCATCATAACCTTCTTCTGCGCTGGCGCTATCTGCCGTGCGCCCCTTGCGCAGGTCCTCGATCGCGCTGTTGAGGTTCTGCGCCGTGACCGCGCCTGCATCCAGGGCGTCCTTGGCCTCGGATTTCACAAGCGCAAGCGCCGTCAGCAACCGTTCGACCGTAACAAAACTGTCGCCCGCCTTTTTTGCGATCTGTTCGGCCTGATCGACCACCTTCGCGGTCTGCGGGTCCATATAGATCTGCCCGCTGCCGCCTGACACTTTGGGCAGCTTCGCCAGCGAAATGTCATTGGCCTGCGCGACACGCTCGGGCGCGCCGCCCGCGCGACGGATGAGATTGGCGGACATGCCTTGCTCGTCATCCAGCAGCGCTTTCAGCAGATGCCCCGGCACCAGCCGCTGATGATCGTCGCGCAGCGCGATGGTCTGTGCCGCCTGCAGAAAACCGCGGGCGCGTTCGGTAAATTTCTCCAGATTCATGTCATGTCTCTCCTTGCAAAGCACCCGTTGGCGGGGTCTGCCTGCGATGCAGCGCACTCCCCTGTCGGGCCTTGTCTGGGATGTGGGGAGTGCGACGGCCTGTTGCAAGATGACCACATGCGTGTCCTTGCGGTTTTTTCCGCCAGCGACGTCCAACCCTTTGCCCCGCAGGGGCAAGCGCCCGTGAGCGGGTCAGGGGCGGGTGGGTGGGGACCCCGAACGGGCGCTTTTCCCGAGCCAGTCAGAGCACAATGAAACAAAAACGGGGCGGCAGAAAACCATTCTGCCGCCCCGCCAAATCCGTGTTTCGTGCCTTTCAGGCCGCCTTGGCCATATCGTCCTGCGCCTTGGCGGGGACGAATTCGGCATGCAGGGCGCGGATGGCATCTTCCATCGCCTCGCGCGGGACCAGAAGCTGAACATCCACCCGGCGCAAACCTTGCTGCGCGGCCAGAACCGGCAGGTTTTCATCCCCCAGCGCGCGCAGGCAGCGCGCCAGCACCGACATCTCGCTCAGATCGGCACCGATCACCGACACCAGCGCCAACGGGCGGGCGCTGATTTCGGCATTCGGGTAGGATTTCAGCACCTCCTGCTCGGCCCGGCGGATCGATTTCAGCGACCCGGACAGATAATGCGTGATCGTATTGGCATTCGAATGCTTGGACACGATCCAGACATCATGACGCGTCAGCGCCTCGAGGATGCAGGCATCATAGCCCTTCACCCCCACCATGTCCGGTTCATGCACCTCGAACGCATGCACATCAAGGCCGGTGACCATATCGACGCGGCCTTTCATCCCGCCATCGGGGCCGATCAGCGTGCCGGGGTCTTCAGGCTCGAACGCATGTTTCACGCGCAGCGGCACATCGGCCCGGCGCAATACGCGCGCGGCATTGGGGTGGATCGCTTCCATCCCCAGGTTCGAAAGCTGGTCGGCGACATCGTAACTTGTCCGCCCGATCTTGACGGTATTCTCCAGCCCCACAACACGCGGATCGGCCGAGGACAGATGGAATTCCTTGTGAATGATCGCCTCTGCCGCCTGCGTTCGGGCTGCCAGATGCGCAAAGACCACCTCGGAATAGCCGCGATCATATTCGCGCATCAGCCCTTCGGCACATTGCGCATAGCCGGTCACGATGGGCAATTCGCTGTCCAGATCGATCCCGTCCACGGCCGCATCCAGCCGGTCGGCCAGCGTCGGGTTGTTGTCATCCCGCCAGCCCGACAGATCGATGAAGCGCGCATTCACCCCGTGGCGCTGCAACAGCAGCACTGTCACGAAGGCCGAATGCGCCTCACCCAGCCCCGAGAGCAATTCGCGCACGGTCTGCATCTGCTGCGAGATGCGGAAATGCCCGTAAGACCCCAGACGCTGCAGATCCATCAGGCAGGCGCGCGCGCCTTCCATCCGGTCGCGCACGAAGGCATCGGCGCGTTCGCGGTCGGCATCATGGGTCAGGATGTCGGCATGGATCGCGCACATCTTCTGTGATGTCTCGCGCATGGCATCCTGCCAACCCGCGCCGCTGTCATCATTGGCGAAGCGCGCATAGATTCCGGGCGAGCCGGTTTTCTTGTGCTCCAGCAGCATGTTGGTGATGCCGCCAAAGGCAGAAACGACAAACATCCGTCCATAAACTGCGTCTGCCTTGCGCCCACCCTTGTAGAGCGTATCCAGCAATTCGTGCGCGCGGCTCATGCATGTGCCGCCGATCTTTTCGACTGTGTGTGTCATGTGTTTGTCAGAGCAGGTGACTTTTCACCCCTGCCCTTCCCCTGGTTCAGCTGCTTTCCAGCGCGTAAGAGCCGTCGGCCTGATGCACTTCACGGCCCGTCACAGGCGGGTTGAAGCAGCAGGCAAAGACGCATTCTGTCTTGCAACGCAGCGTGTGCTTGTCATGCTTGTCGAGCGCATACATCACACCGGGGCGGATATCGTGGACCTCGCCTGTCGCAATGTCCTCGATGCTGCCTTCACCCGAAACGCAATAGACGCTTTCGAAGTGGTTCTTGTAGTGAAACGTATGCTCCGAGCCTGCAGCGATGGTGGTTATGTGGAACGAAAACCCCATCCCGTCATCGGCCAGCAACATGCGCACGGATTCCCATTTCTGGTCAGCCACACGTCGATCGGTTTTCTTCGCTTCGTGAAAATCACGGACAATCATTGGGTTACTCCGCTGCAATCTTGGTTGTGGCGCTTTTGGACTTCACGGCCGTTTCCAGAATATCCAGACCGGCGGCGAACTGTTCCTGAGAAATCGTGAGCGGCGCGAGGATTTTCACCACCTCGTCATGCGCGCCCGATGTCTCGATGATCAGGCCATGCTCGAAGCAGGTGGCGCAGATATCTGCTGCCAGCTCACCCGATCCGACATCGATGCCCTGCATCATGCCGCGCCCCTTCAGGGTTGCGCCCGGTACATGGCGCGCAATCTCTGTCAGGCGGCGGGTCAGGAACCCGGCCTTTTCCGCGATCTCGTTCTGAAAGGCATCATCCGACCAGAATTTCTCCAGCGCGATACGGGCCGTGACAAAGGCGTGATTATTACCGCGGAATGTGCCGTTATGTTCTGCCGGTTTCCACACATCCAGATCAGGGCGGATCAGCAGGGCCGCCATGGGCAGACCCATCCCCGAGAGCGATTTCGCCAGCGGAATCAGGTCGGGCATCACATCCATACCCTCGAAGCTGAAGAACGATCCGGTCCGGCCGATCCCGGATTGAATGTCATCCGCAATCAGCAGCGCACCATGTTCGCGGGCCAGTTGGGCCAGGCCGCGCAGGAATTCGGGCGATGCAGCATTCAGCCCCCCCTCGCCCTGCACAGGCTCGATCAGGAAGGCTGCGGGTGCGTCGATGCCGCTGGACGGGTTGTCCAGCATCTCGCGGATCAGCGCAAGGCTGTCCACACCCTCGATTGCGCCCTCGAAGGGCATGCGCACAACGCCGCTCAGCGCCATGCCGCCGCCCGCGCGCTTGCCTGCATTGCCGGTTGCGGCCAGCGCGCCCATGGTCATGCCATGAAACCCGTTGGTAAAGGCCACAATCGTCTCGCGCCCGGTTGTCTTGCGGGCGAGTTTCATCGCCGCCTCGACCGCGTTTGTGCCGGTCGGGCCGGTGAACATGATCTTGTGATCCATGCCACGCGGCTTGAGGATCACGCGCTCGAACGTGTCGAGAAAGCTTTCCTTGGTGTCGGTGTGCATGTCCAGCCCGTGGCTGATGCCATCGGCCTGGATGTGATCCAGCAGCGCCTGCTTCATATCGGCGTCGTTATGGCCGTAATTCAGCGACGAGCACCCGGCAAGAAAGTCCGTGTAGTCACGCCCTTCGGCATCGGTGAGCGTGGCGTTGCGGGCGGTCACGAAGCTGACCGGAAACGACCGGCAGTAGCTGCGGGCGTTCGATTCGCGACGTGTGTAGATATCGGTCTGGGAACCGGTTGTCATGGCATAAGCCTTTCGGTCTGGGATGGGTTGTGGTCAGGCGGCCGCGCGCATGCGACGGCGCGGCAGTTCAATCGTGACCAGATGTTCAGTGGCGTGGCGCCCGGCCAGATGGGCCTCGCGCTCGTAATGCGGGGCATCGGACAATTCACCGCCCATGTCGCGCGCGAAGCTCTGGAACAGGCCCCACGAGGCCGCGTTGTCACGCGTGATCGTCGTTTCCAGCTTGCGCGTGTTGTGACAGGCGGAGCGATTCAGAAGATCCTTCAGCATTCGTTTGCCTAGCCCCAGCCCGCGCGCATCGGCATGAACTGCAACCTGCCAGACGAATACTGTGTCCGGCGCATCGGGCTTTACATGGCCCGAGATCCACCCCAGCGCCCGGCCATCGCGTTCTGCAAGCACGCAGGTTTCCGCAAAATGGTCGCATTGCACCAGGTTCATGTAGCGCGAGTTCTGGTCCAGCGGCGGGCAGGCGGCGATCAGATCAAACACTGCCGCACCATCATCCTTGATGGGTGCACGCAGCACAACCTGTTCGCTCTTGCGCGTCAGATAGGCCAGATTTTGCTTCAACATGTGAATCGTCCCGTGTTGCCTTTTGATTGCGGATATATATAGTGACGCGCCATTGCTTTGCAAGTCAAAGCTAGTTTTTTTGCCGAAACTTCGGTGTATCTATAATAATTGTTTGTTTTTGTTATATTTTTATAGAACGCTCATCGCGACACAGGTGCAAATTCGCGAAATACTTGTTTGATGACTGAATTATCTTATGTATAGCAGCATGTCACATGCTTCCACAACTTGCCTTTCCGAGCATCGCGCGGCAAAATCAGCGCATAAAAAACAGACAGGACCCGATGTGTTCGACCGTGCTTCCGAAACCCTGATCGCCCTTCGGCGCGTCGTGCACGCGCTGGACGAGAATGCCCGCGCGATGGCGCGTGCATCCGGGCTGACGCAGGCGCAATTGCTGGTGCTTCACGCCGTTGCCCGCAACGGGCAGGAAATGCCGCGCGACATTGCGCGCGCCCTTGGCGTGGGTCAGGCCAGCGTGACCCTGCAGATCGACAAACTGGAAGCGCGCGGGCTGGTGCGCCGCGAAAGGCGGCATACCGACCGCCGGGCGATCTGGGTCATCCTGACAGAGAAGGGGCGCGAACTTATGGACCGGACGCCGGATTTCCTGCATGAGCGGTTCGAGGCGCGTTTCAACAAGCTCGAGGAATGGGAACAGGCCATGCTGCTGGCGGTGACCGAACGGCTGTCGCGCCTGTTCGATGCCGAAGATGTCAGCCTGTTTCCCGAACCCGCCGCAGAGAACCGCCCTGCCGAGCCAGAGGCACGGCGCGGCGCCTGAACACCGTGTCCGCTGCCCTGCCTGTCGCAGCGCTTGCTGCGCGCGCCCGCGTCAGACAGTCGGGCACGACACGCTGCGCCCGACCGGACCAGCCGCGCACAGCGACGGCCTGCATCGCCAGATGCCGCAGCCCGCGGCGCAGGCGGAACAGGCGGAAGCGAAACTCGGGATACAGCTTCAGCACGGTCCGGACCATCAGCATCATGTCATAGCGCAATGAGCGCCGCGCCTGATAGCGCAAGTCCAGTGCGGCCTTGCGCGGCAGACAGGCACGGCAATAGATGGCATCGGTTTCCGCCGCACTGCGCGCGGCGCGCAGCAGCCGCGCCTCCATCCGCAGCACGACGAGCGTGCCCAGACCAGTAATCCCCGGACGCGCGCGCAGCACGCGGGCATACAGCGCGGGATAGCGTTCGACATAGTCGCGCATCGGCGGGCGCGGGCCGACAAAGCTCATATCCCCGCGCAGGACATTCCATAACTGCGGCAGCTCATCCAGCCGCAAGGGCCGCAGAAACCGGCCGCTACGCGTGATGCGCCCATCCTTGTCGCCGCCCGTCACCCCGCTGTCACACTCCGCATGCCGCATTGTGCGGAACTTGAGCATGACGAACCCCCGACCGGGGGCGGCCATCCGCTCGGACCGGTGGAGGACGGGGCGTCCATCTGCGAGCAGGATCAGCGCCGCGATGCACAGCATCAGCGGCACCAGCACCACAACCAGAAGAAGAGCGCAGACAAGATCGAACAGGCGTTTGCTTGGCGTCATCGGGTCATCCTTGTTGCCCCACGCCGCCACAGTGCCAGACAAGTCTTGTCGAATGGTGAACCCGCCGCAAACCGTGCCCGCAAACAGAAACGGGCCACCCCGATGGGCGGCCCGTTCCTGCTACCTGAGCAATGCCGATCAGCTGTTCACGGCATCCTTCAGGGCCTTTGCGATGGTGACCTTGACGGCCTTGTCAGCCGGCTTGGTCATCGTCTCGCCCGTGGCAGGGTTGCGTACCTGACGCTCGGGGCGGGCGCGGCACATCACTTTGCCGATCCCCGGCAGGGTCACGGCGCCACCTGCGGCAACCTCGCGCATCACCAGCGCCGAAATCGCGTCCAGCGCAGCATTGGCGGTTTTCTTGTCGCTTTCCATCTCTTCTGCCAGAGCAGCCACAAGTTGCGTCTTGGTCATCGGCTTGACGGTCATTTGCATCTCCTGATTGAAAGCGGGTCCCTGCGTCTTGCCTGACCCGCCGAATGTACACGAGCGGCATCTAGCCCGAGTTTGTGAGCGCTGACAATTGCCCGGACCCCAAAAAATAGCGGTTTCAGGTGGAAAATGTGCCTTGCGCGCTACAAAAACGCGGTTTCAGAGAAGGATCGCAGCTTGCGGCTGTGTATCTTCTCGAGCGGCATGTCGCGCAGTAACTCCATCGCGCGGATGCCGATCTGCAAGTGGCGCGCGACCTGTGTCTTGTAAAACCCCGATGCCATTCCAGGCAATTTCAACTCGCCATGCAGCGGTTTGTCGGACACGCATAGAAGCGTGCCATAGGGGACGCGAAAGCGAAACCCGTTCGCCGCGATGGTGGCGCTTTCCATGTCCAGCGCGACCGCGCGCGATTGCGACAGGCGCTGCACCGGGCCGGACTGGTCGCGCAGTTCCCAGTTACGGTTGTCGATGGTGGCGACCGTTCCCGTGCGCATCAACTGCTTGAGCGCGAAGCCTTCAAGCTGCGTGACCTGTGCCACCGCGTCCTGCAGCGCGATCTGAATCTCGGCCAGCGCCGGGATCGGCACCCACACGGGCAGGTCAGCATCCAGCACATTGTCATCGCGCAGATAGGCATGGGCCAGCACGAAATCACCCAGCGCCTGCGAATTGCGCAGCCCCGCGCAATGGCCGACCATCACCCAGGCATGCGGGCGCAGCACCGCAATGTGGTCCGTCGCCGTCTTGGCATTGGATGGCCCGACACCGATATTGACCAGCGTCATGCCCGCCCCGCCTGGCCGTTTCAGATGATAGGTCGGCATCTGCGGCAGACGCGGCAGCAGGGGCAGCGGCGTTTCGGGGTCGGTGATCTCGGCATTTCCGGGGCCGACAAACCCGGTATAGCCGCTCTCCGGATCGGCAAGCTGCGCGCGGGCAAAGGCCTCGAACTCATCGACATAGAACTGGTAATTGGTGAACAGGATGTAGTTCTGGAAATGCTCGGGCGCGGTGGCCGTGTAATGCGCCAGCCGCGCCAGCGAATAATCGACGCGCTGCGCAGTGAACAAGGCCAGCGGACGCGCGCCGTCGGGATTGCGCGTCACCGCGCCATTGACGATGTCGTCATTCGTGGTTTCCAGATCGGGCACATCGAACAGATCGCGCAGCGACAGCGACAATTCCCCGTTTTCGGGCAGCGTGACATCGCCGCGCCCCGACATCGCGAAATGCAGCGGGATAGGCGTGTCCGACGGCCCGATGCTGACCGGCACATTATGGTTGCGAATAAGCAGGCCGATCTGCTGGCGCAGGTAGTGACGGAACAGATCGGGACGGGTCACGGTGGTCGCATAGGCCCCCGGTTCGACCACATGCCCAAAGCTCAGCCGCGAATCTATGGTGTCATAGCGCGCCGTGACCAGCCGGATTTCGGGATAGAACGCACGGTATCGCGCGGTTACCCGCGCGCCGTTGGCGACATGGTTGAAGGCGTCCACCAGGAAGCGGGTGCCCTCGGCATGCAGTTCTTCCAGGTAGGCCACGGCGGCGTCTGCATCGGTAAAGGATCGGTGTTCGGCCCGGTCCGGGGTGCGCAATGTCAGCATGTCGGTTGTTTTCATCTTCTTGTCCTTTTCCGGCATCCGGGTCGCGCCCTTTCTGACACTGCCACCCCGGACCCGCAGCGGCAAGATGCGCGCTTTGGAAAATCACCCTTTCCCTGAAACGGCCGATGGATTAGCGTCGCGTCATGTCCACCGCATTGTTCACGCATCCCGACGCACGCCGCCATGAAACACCGGGCGGTCACCCCGAACAGATCGCCCGTATCGACGCGGTCGAGCGCGCGCTGGCCGCGCCGGAGTTCGCCGCACTGCAGCGCCATGACGCGCCCGAAGCCGAGGATGCGCAGCTTCTGCTGTGTCACCCCGCCGATCATGTCGAACGCATCCGCATGGCCATCCCGGCGGCGGGCATCTACCAGCTTGACGCCGATACCCATGTCTCGCCCGGATCAATGATCGCGGCGCGCCGGGCTGCGGGCGGGGCCTGTACAGCAGTCGATCTGGTGATGCGCGGCGATGCCGGCAATGCCTTTGTCGCCATGCGCCCGCCGGGGCATCATGCCGAGCGGTCCACGCCGATGGGGTTCTGCCTGTTCGGCACGGTCGCCATCGCCGCAAAACACGCGATGGAACGGCATGGCCTGTCACGCGTCGCAGTCGTGGATTTCGACGTGCATCACGGCAATGGCACGCAGGACCTGCTTTGGGACGAGCGGCGGGCGCTCTTTATCTCCAGCCATCAGATGCCGCTCTGGCCCGGCACGGGCAAACCCGATGAACGCGGCGCGCATGGCAATGTCATGAACCTGCCGCTGGCACCAGGCACGGATGGTGCGGCATTCCGGCAGGTCTATGAGGATATGGTCCTGCCGCAACTGGACCGTTTCGCGCCCGAACTGGTGCTGATCTCGGCCGGGTTTGACGCCCATCGCAATGACCCGCTGGCCGAACTCGCGCTGGGGGAGCAGGATTTCGCCTGGGTCACCGGCGCGCTGTGCGATATTGCGGCGCGCCACGCATCGGGGCGGGTGGTGTCCTGCCTTGAAGGGGGCTATGACCTGACCGCATTGGGGGCGAGTGTTGCGGCCCATGTAAAGGTGTTGATGGAGAGTGCCGCATGAGCGACAAGCCGGTTGAGGAGATGAGCTTTGAAGAGGCCCTGCGTGGTCTGGAAGAGATCGTCACGCGGTTGGAACGCGGCGATGTGGCGCTCGACGAATCCATCACACTCTATGAACGCGGCGATGTGCTGAAAAAGCACTGCGAGGCGCGGCTGAACGCCGCCCAGATGCGGATCGAGGCCATTCGCCTGTCCGAGGATGGCACCCCAAAGGGCACAGAGCCCTTTTCCGCATGAGCAGTTTTCACGCGGCGCTGGCAGAGGCCGCGTCCCGGATCGAGGCGCGGCTGCAGCACGAGATCGCGACCCTGCCCGAGAGCGAAGTGCGCGCGGCCATGGCCTATGCCGCGCAGGGTGGCAAGAAACTGCGCGGGTTTCTGGTGCTGGAATCGGCGCGGCTGCATGGCATCGCCCCGGACATGGCCCTGCAAGCGGCCGCCGCGATCGAGGCGATCCATGCCTATTCGCTGGTCCATGACGACCTGCCCGCGATGGATGACGACGATCTGCGCCGTGGCCAGCCCACAGTGCATGTGAAATGGGATGAGGCCACCGCCATTCTGGCCGGCGACGCGCTGCACACACTGGCGTTCGGGTTGCTGGCACGCGACGAGGCCGCGCCGACGCCCGAGGCGCGGCTGGATCTGGTCACCAGCATGGTGCGGGCCGCAGGCGGGGCGGGCATGGTGCTGGGGCAAGCCCGCGACATCGCCGCCGAGGCCGCAGACACCCCCCTGTCACTGGCACAGATCACCGAATTGCAGGCCGGAAAGACCGGCGCGCTGATCGAATGGTCAGCCTGTGCGGGCGCGCGCATGGCCGGCGCCGATACCAGCGCGCTTACCAGATATGCGCAGGCGCTGGGGCTGGCATTCCAGATTGCCGATGATGTGCTCGATATCGAGGGTGACGCCGATCTGGCGGGCAAGCGGCTGCACAAGGACGCGCAGGCGAACAAGGCAACCTTCGTGTCGCTGCTGGGGCTGGACGGGGCCAAGGCCCGCGCCCGCGATCTGGTGAGGTGCGCACGCGACGCGCTGTCGCCCTATGGCAGCCGGGCCGGTCTGTTGCGGGATGCGGCCGAATTCGTTATCGCTCGTCAGATGTGAGCATCGGGGTTATATCCCCGGTGCAGATTAGGGACACGACACAATGCCGCAGACACCGCTTCTCGATACTGTTTCATCGCCTGCAGACCTGAAAGGGATGAGCGACCGCGCCTTGCGGCAGCTTGCCGATGAGTTGCGCGCCGAGACGATTGCCGCCGTATCGGAAACCGGCGGCCATCTGGGCGCGGGGCTGGGCGTGGTGGAACTGACCGTGGCGCTGCATGCCGTGTTCGACACCCCGCGCGACCGGCTGATCTGGGATGTGTCGCATCAATGCTATCCCCACAAGATCCTGACAGGGCGTCGCGACCGTATCCGCACCCTGCGTCAGAAGGGCG
>REDZ01000163.1 GCA_007695345.1 Paracoccaceae bacterium
TCGACCGGATCGCGATGCTGAAATACGGCATCCCCGATCTGCGCGCCTTCTTCGAGTCCGACTTGCGCTGGCTGCGCCATTACGGCTTCCAGGCGCTCGACCAGCCGTCGCTGCCCGCGGGCCTCAGCCGCTGACCCTTTCATCTTTGCCCAAATATCCACGGGGATTTTCAAGGGGGATGTATCCCCCTTGAAGCGGGGGGGACTGGCCGCAGGCCAACCGGGGGGCGGCAGCCCCCCGTTCCCCCTCAACGAAAAAGCCCCCGCCGCGCGGGCAGGGGCCTCTCCAGTCAGTTCCAGCCGGATCAGCAGCTGTAATACATGCTGTATTCCACCGGGTGCGGCGTATGCTCATAGGCATAGACCTCTTCCCATTTCAGGTCCATGTATGCGTCGATCTGGTCCTTGGTGAACACATCGCCCGCCAGCAGGAACTCGTGATCGGCGGCCAGGCTGTCCAGCGCCTCGCGCAGGGACGCGCAGACGGTCGGGATGCCTTCCAGTTCTTCTGGCGGCAGATCATACAGGTCCTTGTCGGATGCAGGGCCCGGATCGATCTTGTTCTTGATCCCGTCGATCCCGGCCATCAGCAGCGCCGCGAAGCACAGATAGGGGTTGGCCGAAGGGTCGGGGAAGCGGGCCTCGACGCGCTTGGCCTTGGGGCTCTCGGTCCACGGAATACGCACGCAGCCCGAACGGTTGCGCGCCGAATAGGCGCGCAGCACCGGTGCCTCGAAGCCCGGGATCAGGCGCTTGTAGCTGTTGGTCGAGGGGTTGGTAAAGGCGTTCAGCGTCTTGGCGTGTTTCAGCACGCCACCGATGAACCACAGTGCTTCCTGGCTCAGATCGGCGTATTTGTCGCCTGCAAAGAGCGGCTTGCCGTCTTTCCAGATCGACATGTTGACATGCATGCCGGTGCCATTGTCGCCCTTGACGGGCTTGGGCATGAAGGTCGCGGTCTTGCCATAGGCATCGGCGACATTCTTGATCACATATTTGTATTTCATCAACTCGTCGGCCTGTTTGGTCAGCGAGTTGAAGATCAGGCCCAGTTCGTGCTGCGCGGACGCCACTTCGGTGTGGTGCTTGTCCACCTTCATGCCGATGTCCTTCATGGTCGTCAGCATTTCCGAACGCATGTCCTGATTGGCATCGATCGGGTTCATCGCAAAGTAATGACCCTTGATCGTGGGGCGATGGCCCGCATTGCCATGCTCATAGTCGGTGTCGGTGTTCCAGGCGGCCTCTTCGGCATCGATCTCATAGCCGACCTTGTTGAACTTGTCCGAGAACTTGACGCTGTCGAAGACAAAGAATTCGGCCTCGGGCCCGAAATAGGAGACATCGCCAATGCCGCTGGCTTTCAGATAGGCTTCGGCCTTCTCGGCGGTGCCGCGCGGGTCGCGCTCATAAGGCTCGTTCGTGTCGGGCTCGACGATGGAGGCATGGATCGCCAGCGTCTTTTCGGCGTAGAACGGGTCAACATAGACCGAGTCCAGGTCGAACACGAGTTTCATGTCCGAGGCCTCGATCCCCTTCCAGCCCGGAACAGAGGACCCGTCGAACATGAAGCCTTCTTCCAGAAAGTCCTCATCCACCAGATCGCCCACGATCGTGACATGCAGCATGCGACCGCGCGGATCGACAAAGCGGATGTCCAGATAGGCGATTTCCTCATCTTTCATCATCTTGAGAACGTCAGCTGAACTCATGTCCATTTCCCTTTTCGTTTGGTAATATGTGTCTGGTGCGTCAGTGACGCCCCGGAACCCCTGCGCGCTGTTACAGCGCGTCGTCGCCGCTTTCGCCCGTACGGATTCGGATGGCCTGCTCGACCGGCGAGATGAATATCTTGCCATCCCCGATCTTGTCCGTGCGCGCGGCGCCGACAATCGCCTCTATGGCGTCGTCGACCTGATCATCGGCCAGCACGACCTCGACCTTCACCTTGGGCAGGAAATCGACGACATATTCGGCGCCGCGATACAGTTCGGTATGACCTTTCTGGCGCCCGAAGCCCTTGACCTCGACTACGGACAACCCCTGCACACCGATCTCCTGCAGTGCTTCCTTCACCTCATCAAGCTTGAATGGCTTGATGATCGCCTCGAGCTTCTTCATTCCCGGCCCCCGTTCGCTTCACTCTCCGCATCGCGGTTATTCGCAGTTCAGACCACTTTCGGCCCCGTGCCACAATCTGATAGGCTGAGGATGACAGGGCTTCCGAAACCGAAAGCGCTGAGATGGTTAAAATATATGCAAAAAGATTAAGAAATAATCAAAAATGAAAAGCGGAGTTCGCGCGAGTGACTGATTTTCTGACATCTGCCCAAATGCGCGCCATCGAGCGGGCTGCGATTGAGTCGGGCGCGGTTACGGGGCAGGGCCTGATGGACTGCGCGGGCCGCGGTGTGGTTGATGCCGTTTTCGCGCAATGGCCCGCATTGGTGGCTGCGCCGGGGCGCGCGATCGTGCTATGCGGTCCCGGCAACAATGGTGGCGACGGGTTCGTCGTCGCGCATTATCTGCAGGCGGCGGGCTGGTTGGTCGATGTGTTTTTCTATGGCGCGCCTGACCGGCTGTCGCCAGAAGCGGGCGCAATGCGGGCGCGATGGGCGGGTGATGGGCCTGTTCATGCGCTGGATTTCCCGGTGCCGCATCCGGATCAGGTTGCGCAGGTTCAGGCGCTGACGAATGCGGCGCGTCGTGCAGGGCCAGTGCTGCTGATCGATGCGCTGTTCGGGATCGGGCTGTCGCGGTCAATTGATGCGTTGGACGATGTGGTTGCGATCTGGCGGCAGTATCATGCCCGCCGGGATGCCAATATGCATCTCGTCGCGATTGACCTGCCCAGCGGGCTGGACGCCGATACCGGCGATCCGGTCGCGCGCGCGGATGGCAGCGCGGGGGGCGTGTTCCCGGCAGATCTGACCGTCACGTTTCACCGTCCCAAGGCCGGGCATTTGCGCGGGGCGGGGCCGGGGCTATGCGGCACGCTGACGGTTGTGGATATCGGGGTCGGGCCATGGGACCGAGCGCGCGATGGTGACTGAACAGGCTGCGATGATCGCCGCGCTGCGCAAGTATGAGGCGCAGCACAAATACGATCACGGCCACGCGCTCGTCCTGTCCGGCGGGGTCGGGCGGGGGGGCGCGGCGCGGCTGGCGGCGCGCGCGGCGCTGCGTGTGGGGGCGGGGCTGGTCACATTGGGCTGTCCGCCCGCGGCGCTGAGCGAGAACGCCGCGCGGCTGGATGCGATCATGCTGCGCGCGCTGCGCGGCAGTGCACAATTGCGGGACATGCTGGCGGATCCGCGCATCACTGCGCTTTGCCTCGGCCCGGGGCTGGGGCTGGGCGCGGGGGCCGCCGAACTGGTCGCGACGGCCTTGGAGCGGGGCAGTACCGGGTCGCGTGCGGTCATTCTGGATGCTGATGCCGTGACCCATCTGGCGCAAGAGCCGGGCTTGCAGGCGCGGCTGCATCCACGCTGCATCCTGACGCCGCATGCGGGCGAATTTGCACGCCTCCTGCCCGATCTGGCAGAGGCCCTGCGCGCTGCATCGCCCGAGGATCAGGCGACCCATGTGCAGATCGTCCAGTCCGGCGCGGCGCGGCTGAACGCGGTGCTGTTGCTGAAAGGGGCTTTGACGGTCATCGCGGCCCCGGATGGCACCCATGCGGTAAGCGATGCGCGCGGCGCGCAGTCCGCGCCGTGGCTGGCAACGGCAGGGTCTGGCGATGTGCTGGCCGGGCTGGTGACAGGGCTTGCAGCGCGCGGCATTGCGCCGCTACAGGCCGCGTTCTGGGCCGCGCTATTGCATGTCGCGGCGGCGCGCGCCTTTGGTCCGGGGCTGATTGCCGATGATCTGCCCGATCTGCTGCCCGCCGTCCTGCGCGATCTGGGTGTCTGAGCGCAGCAGGGTTTTCAGGCCATCCGCCTCGATCACAGCGCTGTGGTCAAGGGTCAGCTCATACAGTGTCAGCGCGCTGTCATGGCGGTGCACATGCTGGCCATCGACCAGCTTGGCGGCGCGGGTCATCACGGGCCTGGAAAACAGAATCTCGCTGCGCCAGTCGCGCATGGCCATTTCCTGCCCCGCGCCGACAACAAGCGCGCGGTCCAGCCGACCGGGCGCACACCCAAGGCCAAGCGCCGAGGGGTCGATCCGCACAAGATCGCGCGCCGCGGCGCGCACCTGCCGGACAGCGCGCAGCACGGTGATCCGGCCCTGCGCATCCAGCAACAGATCGCCCGCCATCAGCCGTTCGACCGGGCGCAGGCCGAACATGGTGCGGACCCGTGTGCCACGTGCAAACCCGCGCGGGCCCGTTTGCGCCGTGTCGCGCGGCTTTGCGGCGGGCAATGCCGGGGCCAGGGAAATACTGTGAGCTGACATGTTTCAACCTCCTGTTCCGACCCTGTCGGAAAAACGTAACGACAAGGTAAATGCGGACAAAAATTCAGACTGTTTCTACCTTGGGGACAATCCTTGCATAATGCGGCGGGATTGCGGCGCTGATGCGTAAATCAGGGGGCGATTTTGCCCTCGCATCGGCTGACAGGGTTTGCTAGAGGGGCCGCATGCGGGTGTGGCGGAATTGGCAGACGCACCAGATTTAGGTTCTGGCGCCGCAAGGCGTGGGGGTTCAAGTCCCTCCACCCGCACCAGAATTCCCTATCGTTTCTGCTGCACCGCGCGATCCAGTGCGGTCAGAAAACGTGACCGGTCGGCTTTGGAAAATGCCTTGCCCCCGCCCTGCCGGAACGGGTCGGCGCTGCGCAGATCGGTCATCAGATCGCGCGTGGCAAGGATACTGCCGATATTGTCAGGGCCCAGCACTTCGCCTGTCGGTTTGAGGACCTGCGCGCCCGCGCTGACACAGCGATGCGCAAGCGGGATATCCGCTGTGATGACGATATCACCTGCGCCGGCGCGCTCGGCGATCCAGTCATCGGCCACATCGGGACCCTGATCCACGATCACTGTCTCGACCAGCGGGTTCTGCGACGGGCGGATGCCGCCATTCGACACGACGACCATATGCACGCGGTGGCGGGTTCCCACACGCTCGACCTCGGGTTTGACGGGGCAGGCATCGGCATCGACATAGATGGTCATGGCAGTGGCCCTAGCATGTGGATCAGGCGCTGAACATCGGGAATGTGACCCCCAGCGCCCAGGCGAGCACCAGCCCCAGCCCAAGGCCCCCGGCCGCTGGCAGGCCCGTGCGCCGCCCCACCCAGCCCGACATCGTGCCGAACAGAAGAAAGAACAGCACGATGACCGGCAGGATGATCAGCAGGAAGAACAGCGCCTCGAAATCCAGCGCGACCGCCAGCCCGAGCGAGCCGAGAAACGCCACGCGTGCCAGCACCACGCGCCAGAGCGCCCCGCGTCCGCCTGCAGTCAGCACGCCGTCGCCCAGCATGAACGGCACCGCCCCAAGCGCCAGCCCCGCGATCACGGCGGCGCGGCCCGGATGGGGCAGGAACGATGCCACATAGCGGTCGATCACGCCGCCCAGCACGGCAATGCCAAAGAGGGCGACCGCCAGCCCGACCCACCAGACCCGCGCGGGGAACTGTCCGCGCAACGCCCCGAACCATGCCAGAAGCGCGAGGGTCAGCAGACCATAGAGCCCCAGATGCAGCGCCAGGTAATCCGCGACCAGCACAGGCAGGACGCTGGTTTCGAACGGCGCCAGCACCAGTGGGACAAGCAGCGCGGGCAGCAGCGCCGCAAGCAGGAATCGCCGGTGCGACAGGGCTGGCGCAGGTGTGCCGCCTTGGGGCAGCGCGCGTGCCAGCGGCCAGCCAAGCGCCACGGTCGCGCCCAGAAGCAGAACGATCCAGCCGCCGCGCAGGGCGACCGGGCCATCGCTCTCGCGCTCGAACGCGGCATCCAGCCAGCCGCGCGCCTCGCGCAGGGAGGTGCCGGAATAGAGGACGCCCACATGCTCGACCATCGGTGCCAGAACGGCGCGCCGCCCGGTGCCCGCTGCGGGATCGCCCACAGTCTCGCCTAAAGTGGCGTCAGGATCGGCCAGTTGCACGGCGCGCAGGGCTTCTTCGGCCAGCATCCCCTCCCATTCGCCGGTCAGGACCAGCAGGTTGGCAGGGGCATCAGCGCTCACCGCCTCGCTGAACATGGAGATGGCGACGACCGCATCACCCGGCGGGTCGGACAGCGCCTGCCGCACCACAATGTCCGAGGCCATGGAATGCCCCAGATAGGTCAGTCGCCCATCGGCCTGCGGCAGGGCCAGCGCGGCTTGCGCGACGCGCGCGGTTTCTTCCATCAACAGGCGCGTGGTGCCGTCGAGCGCGCTCACATCGCCTGACATGGGCCGCGGGTTGCGGCCATGCCCTTCGAAATCGAAACTGACCACAACATAGCCCGCCTGCCCGAGGGTCAGGGCAAAAGGCTCCATCAATTGTCGTGATCCGGCAAAACCATGCGCGATCACGACCACCGGGGCAGGACCGGCCCCCTCGCGCAGATAGAGTGTCGCAGGCGTGCCACCCTCGACCGGGAGCGGGGTGATGGTCAGCCCCTGGCGTTGCGATTCCAGTTGCCAGATCGCAAGCGCCATCAGGCCAAGAGACAGGATAAGGACAAGACTGCGCATGGTATCCCTGTAGGTCGCGTTTCCTGCACTATCTGGCACAAGGCCCGGCAAGGAAAAGGGCGAAAGCACGCGAATGGCCCCATGCGGCCCAGAAACAGGGTTGATCCTGCCATGGCGGCACCCTAGTAAGGCGCGAAATCTCTCAGGCCGCCATCGGGCGGCCTGTCATTCATGTGAGGATGTCCATGCAAGTCACCGAAACCCTGAACGAAGGCCTAAAGCGCGGCTACACCATCACGGTCACGGCCGATGAACTTGACGCAAAGGTCGATGAGAAACTGGTCGAGGCCCAGCCCGAGATCGAGATGAAGGGCTTTCGCAAGGGCAAGGTGCCGATGGCGCTGCTGAAAAAGCAATTCGGCCAGCGCCTGTTGGGCGAAGCGATGCAGGATGCTGTCGACGGGGCGATGAACCAGCATTTCGAGGATAGCGGCGACCGCCCGGCGCTCCAGCCCGAGGTCAAGATGACCAATGAGGACTGGAAAGAGGGCGATGATGTCGTTGTCACCCTGAACTATGAGGCGCTGCCCAAGATCGAAGCGCCCGATTTCTCGGATGTCACGCTGGAGAAGCTGGTCGCCAAGGCCGATGAGGCTGCGGTGCAGGAGGCGCTGGAGAATCTGGCCAAGAACGCCCAGAATTTCGACGACAAGGACGGCGCGGCAGAGGATGGCGACCAGGTGACCATCGATTTCCTCGGCAAGATCGACGGCGAGCCTTTCGAGGGCGGCGCGGCCGAGGATTTCCCGCTGGTGCTGGGGTCCGGCCAGTTCATCCCCGGTTTCGAGGAACAGCTTGCCGGGGTGACGGCGGGCGAGGAAAAGACCGTGACCGTCAGCTTCCCCGCCGATTACGGTGCAGAGCATCTGGCCGGCAAGGAAGCAACGTTTGAGTGCACCATCAAGGCCGTCAAGGCCCCGGCCGAGGCCACGATCGACGATGATCTGGCCAAGCAGTTCGGCGCCGAGGATCTGGACGCGCTGAAAACCCAGATCACCGAGCGGCTGGAAGCGGAATACGCGCAGGCCAGCCGCGCGGTCCTGAAGCGCGGGCTGCTGGATGCGCTGGACGCAAAAACCGCGTTCGATCTGCCGCCCTCGCTGGTCGAGGCCGAGAGCAAGCAGATTGCCCATCAGTTGTGGCATGATGCGCAGGAGGATGTGGACCAGAACGACCACAACCACGAAGAGATTCCGACCAGCGAAGAAAGCGACAAGCTGGCCGTGCGCCGCGTGAAGCTGGGGCTTTTGCTGGCCGAGATCGGGCAGGAGGCCAAGGTCGAGGTCAGCGATCAGGAAATGACGCAGGCGGTCATCCAGCAGGCGCGTCAGTATCCCGGCCAGGAACGGCAGTTCTTCGAGTTCGTGCAGAAGAACCCGCAGATGCAGCAGCAACTGCGCGCCCCGATCTTCGAGGACAAGGTGGTGGACCACATCCTCGAACAGGTCACCGTGTCCGAGAAAGAGGTCAGCAAGGAAGACCTGCAAAAGGCCATCGAAACACTGGAAGAAGACGCAGGCTGAACTGCGCCCTACAGCGCCCGGAATGCAAAAGGGCGGCCCTGCGGGGCCGCCCTTTTCTTGCTTTGGCGATGCTGGCGCTCAGGCCCCGCGCGCCAGTGCAGCCACGCCTGTGCGCGCCACCTCGACCAGCCCCAGCGGGCGCATCAGTTCGGCAAAGGCATCGACCTTTTCGGGCGTGCCCGTCATCTCGAACACGAAGCTTTCGAGTGTTGAATCGACCACATTTGCGCGGAAGATCTCTGCCAGGCGCAGCGCCTCGATCCGGTGCTCGCCCTTGCCCTGCACCTTGAACAACGCCAGTTCGCGCTGCACGGACGGCCCCTCGACTGTCAGATCATGGACGCGATGGACGATCACCATGCGTTCAAGCTGCGCACGGATCTGTTCGATCACCTGCGGGGTGCCGCTTGTGACAATGGTGATGCGCGAGCGGTGGCCCAGATGATCGACCTCGGCCACGGTCAGGCTGTCGATATTGTAACCGCGTGCCGAAAACAGCCCGATGACCCGCGCCAGCACACCGGATTCGTTGTCGACGATCACGGCGAGCGTGTGCACCTCGATCACATCTGCATTCGGGTCGCGCAGGTCATAGGCGGAATGCTTCGACGTGCCTTTCTTGATGTTCAGGGCGGACATCTGGGGTTCCTCTTGTTTTCAGCGGGTCGGATGTGCCGACCAGTTATTGCACGATCTTTGACGGTCTGGCCCGACCAGCATCATTCCCTGCTTTGCGCGGCAGTTCGCGTCACCCGGCATTCTGTTCTCCGGATGGGTATCATTCATAGTCATACAGAGCGAGAAGATCAGCCAGATTCTCTTCGAAAAACTGGTGATGGGCCTTTGTGAAATGCTCTTTCCAGCCACCGGGGGCACCACCGCGCAGATGCGCATTTGACGCAATGTTACCGACCTTGCGCCCGGTTCTGTTTTCGAAGCTGAACAGGCGCATCGCTCTGTGCATGTCGGCCGCCATGTCCGCATCAAGCTGGAAGTGCTGCACGATTGCGCGTTCTGATTGCACTTTCTCGGGGCCCATCAGATCCTCATACCGCACCAGCAAGACGTTATCCTTCCCCGATGTCCCCCAGCGCCGGAGGATATCGGCATGTTCGTTGTGAAATTTCCGCATTTCCATCATCAGCCCGGTTTCCTTGGGCACGGCATTCAGCTGCTCGGTCCAGGAGGGATTGCCGTCCCAGCGCGTGTTGGCCCATGCTTCGGTCGTCCAGAGATGGTAGAAATAGCCGGAGACGATGACATCGCGCGGATCGCGCACCAAGGCGACACAGCGCTGATCGGTCAGACCCTGCGGGTCAAATCTGCTGTTGTGGCTCAGGTAGAAATCATAATCCGGCAGCGCGGTGGGATCGGCATCGCCGATCTCCAGTTTCAGACGGTATTTGAACGCCAGCGCCCTGAGAACCGCAGAGAAATAGGTCGTCATCACCTTGTGATGCGTCGCAAGGATGCGCCGGCCCGGTTCTGGCCTTGCGCGCAGCATGCGCGCAGCCCTGCCCGCGACTGCGCCCCCGGCAAAGGCCCATGCCGATGGGGTGCGCAACAGGCCCTTGTTCTTTGAAAACGCATTTCCCAAACGGCTGCGCGCTGCCATCGTCATCCCCGTGTCAATGTCAGGCCGCTGCCGTTTGGGGGGCTGTCAAAGCGCCCCCCACCGGTCGGCCTGCAACGTCCCGCACAGCCAACCCTGTTCACACCAGCACAGCCCCCGATGCCCCGATCACGCCCTGTGTCTCGACATCTTCGCCCAGGATCATGTCGTTATGGGCATTGCCCGAGGGGATCATCGGGAAGCAGTTCTCGTGCTTTTCGACCAGACAATCAAAGATCACCGGCCCGTCATAGGCCAGCATCTCGCGGATGGCGTCATCCAGATCGGCCTCGCTGTCGCAGCGGATGCCCTTGCAGCCAAACGCCTCGGCCAGCTTGACGAAATCGGGCAGCGCCTCGGACCAGCTGTGCGAATAGCGTTCACCATGCAGCAATTCCTGCCACTGGCGCACCATGCCGAGCCGTTCATTGTTGAGGATGAACTGCTTGACCGGGGCGCGATACTGCACCGCCGTGCCCATTTCCTGCATGTTCATCAGCCACGACGCCTCACCCGCGACATTGATCACCAGCGCGTCAGGATGCGCGATCTGCACCCCGACCGAGGCCGGCAGCCCGTACCCCATCGTGCCCAGACCCCCAGAGGTCATCCAGCGGTTCGGATCCTCGAAGCCCAGATATTGCGCAGCCCACATCTGGTGCTGGCCCACTTCGGTCGTGATGTAGCGGTCCATCCCCTTGGTCAGCGCTTCCAGCCGCGCCATCGCGTGTTGCGGGCGGATGGGCGTGCCGCCTGTGGGCGTGTAGGCCAGACAGTCGACGGCGCGCCATTCCTCGATCTGGGACCACCATTGGCCGATGGCCGCGCGATTGACCTTGCGCCCGCGCGATTTCCAGACCTTCAGCACATCTTCCAGCACATGCCCGACATCGCCGATGATCGGCACATCCGTGTGGATGACCTTGTTGATCGACGAGGGGTCGATATCGATATGCGCCTTTTTCGAATGCGGCGCAAAGGCGTTGATCCGCCCGGTGATCCGGTCATCGAAGCGCGCGCCGACATTGATCATCAGGTCGCAGTCATGCATGGCCCAGTTGGCCTCATACGTGCCGTGCATGCCCAGCATTCCCAGCCAGGACTTGCCCGAGGCCGGATAGGCCCCCAGCCCCATCAGGGTCGAAGTAACGGGAACGCCCGTCGCATCGATCAGCTCACGCAAGAGCTGGCTGGCCGCGGGGCCGGAATTGATCACACCGCCGCCCGTGTAGAACAGGGGCCGTTCCGCAGTCTCCAGCAGCTCGACAAGCGCGGTGATCGCGTCGATATCGCCTTTCACGCGGGGCTTGTAATGATCCGTGCGCGCCTTGGGTTTGGCGCAATAGGTGCCCTGGGCGAATTGCACATCCTTGGGAATATCGACCAGCACCGGTCCGGGCCGCCCCGAGGTCGCGACATGAAACGCCTGATGGATCGTCTCGGCCAGTTTTTCGGTATCCTTGACCAGCCAGTTCATCTTGGTGCAGGGCCGGGTGATCCCGACAGTGTCACCTTCCTGAAAGGCGTCCGAACCGATCATGAAGGTCGGCACCTGCCCCGAGAGCACGACAATCGGGATCGAATCCATCAGCGCATCGACAATTCCGGTGACGACATTGGTTGCGCCCGGCCCCGAGGTCACCAGCACGACACCGGGTTTGCCGGTCGCGCGCGCATAGCCTTCGGCGGCATGAATCGCGCCCTGTTCGTGGCGCACAAGGATATGACGGATGTCGTTTTGCTGAAACACCTCGTCATAAATGGGTAGCACCGCGCCCCCCGGATAGCCGAATACGACCTCCACGCCCTGATCCTTGAGGGCTTGAACAACCATTCGGGCTCCGGTCATCTGGCTCATTTCTCTCTGGCTCCATCAACAGGTCAGGTCATGCGGGGTGGGGGCTGGAAACAAAAAAGCCCCCGTCGGCTTCGGGGGCGCACGGGCAGATCTCAGGGGTCCTGTTATCGTCCCATGCGCGCATCTACAGCTACAAGTACGATAGCGATGTTCATGTCAAACCCCTTGCGTGTCGCAGAGTGTAGGTAAGCCTGACGAGCCGTGGCGTCAATCCGAAAATGAATGGTATTGCGCGCGATCCCCTCGCTTCTTTGCATTTGTTTCGTGATCGGTCCTGCGCCTGGCGGCCCGGCGCGCGGGTTGCGGTCGTCTGAAGGGGAGGCGATCACTGCGGGTGTGATCGCGCACCAGGGCCACAGCCCGTGAAGCGGGCGCAAGCGCCCGGTCCGGGACGCAGTCAGACATGCCGGTTGTGCCAAGTCGTATCCCTTTGCCTGTCTTGGACCACCCAACACCGCGCAGTCGCGCCATGCCCAGCGCCGTCCGAAGCGAAAGGGCTTGATCTCGGGGCGTGCTTTGATGATGTTGATGCCCATCAACACTCCTCTTGGGCAATCCTGGCCAGGGAAACGCGGCGTCCCGCTTGGTGAATGTGGAGCACAGGTATCCGGGGAGCGCCGCGCTGATAACGTGAACAGGATTACAAGAGCGGTGACTTCGACAGTCAGGATCAGATGCATCGTCGTCAGCGGCCGAGGCGAATCATCGCGGAACCAGCTCTTCACCGAGACTGTAAGCCGGGTCTGCGGTGTCCAGATGTTTCCGGGGTCACTGAATCTGCTGGCCAAACAGCCAGTGCGACTGGGGAGCAACCCACCAAGCCTGCAAGAGCCGACCATTCTCAAGAGCATTCTGGTGCCGGCGCAGTTGATGGGTGAGCCTGTCTTCATCAGACGATGGCGCGAGTCTCCGTTGCATAGCTTCGAAATCTTTTCACCCAGCAAGTTACGCCGAGCCCTTCATCTCGGGGATGGTGATCATGTGGTCCTTGAGATCCCGAGGTCTTGCGTGGTTGATATACCGATACGTGACCGGTTTTTCTGGGCGCTTTTCTGGCGGTTCAGAGAGAGACTTCTTTACAGTTCCGATCTGTATCTGAGGGTCGTTCGAAAGCACCTGAAGGGCAAGCGTCTCGGAACTCAGTATTATATCAGTGAATCTGCGGAAGAAGAATTATGAGCATCCGCTTCGCTTGCGCTGTGCCGGGGGTTGTCTGTTAACAGGCAGGATCAATGGCGCAATCACATTTGATTGCCCGTGCCGGCGCAGTTTCCGTCATGTGTTGCGCGGACTCTTTTCCACAGCGTATGCCGCAAAATGTGTTTACATAACCAGTAAAGTGGTTATTTTGGCACCATGACACCTGATGATGACAAAGCTGTGCGTGCGCTTGCGGCCCTTGGCCATGCGGCCCGCCTGTCGGTCTTTCGCCTGTTGGTGAAGGCCGGGCCAGACGGGTTGATGGTGGGCGAGATTGGCGCGCATCTGGACATGCCGCTATCGACCCTGGCGCACCACCTGCGCGCACTGAAGCAGGCGGGGCTTATCACCCAGACACGAGCAGGGCGCGAAGTTCTGACGCGGGCGGAAACTGCGGCGCTGCGCGGCGTTGTGGATTATCTGCTGAGCGAATGCTGTCAGGGCGTCCATCCACGGGCGCAATCGGCATGATTGCTGTGATCAATATAACCATAAAACCGGAGAATTAAGGATGAGCGACCATTCGCTGCCACAACCACGGCCCCCCGCGGCGCTCTGGTCGCACCTGTGGCACAAGGAAAAGCCATGGCTGGTTTTTGCGCTGATCTTGCTGGGGCTGGCGCTCGTTGACCCCGCGCAGCTTGGTCCGTCTTTCGCCAAGGTGACGGGTGCTCTTGTCTCGATTGCCCCTTTTCTGGCGGCATCGATCCTTATTGCGGCCTGGGCCGGGGCGACGGGCGCGGATAACCTGATCGCCCGGGCATTTACCGGCGCACCCGCCATGATGATTGCCATGGGTGCGCTCGCCGGTGGGGTGTCGCCCTTCTGTTCCTGCGGGGTGATCCCGCTGATTGCAGCACTTCTGGCGATTGGTGTGCCGCTCGCGCCTGTCATGGCGTTCTGGCTGGCCTCGCCCCTGATGGACCCGTCAATGTTCGTGCTGACAGCGGGGGTGCTGGGGCTGGAATTCGCCATCGCCAAGACGTTGATCGCGGTCGGCATGGGCGTGATGGGCGGGACCATCGTGCATCTGCTGATGAAAAGCGGTGTTCTGGTCGCCCCTCTGCGGGACGGGATCGGCAATGGCGGATGCGGTGGGGCCAAAGTGCGCAACCCCAAGCCACCGGTCTGGGCGTTCTGGCATGACCCCGCGCGCGTCACCAAATTCCGCACAGAGGCCACCAAGACCTTCCTCTTCCTGCTGAAATGGATGTCCCTCGCGTTTCTGCTGGAAAGCCTGATGCTGGCCTATGTGCCCGCCGAACTGGTCACGCAGACGCTGGGCGGCAATGGTGTGCTGCCGATTGTCATTGCCACGCTGGTCGGTGTGCCTGCCTATTTCAACGGCTATGCGGCCCTGCCGCTGATCGGCACGCTGATGGAGCAGGGGATGCAGGCGGGGGCAGGTATGGCCTTTCTGATCGCAGGCGGTGTGACCTCGCTGCCTGCTGCGATTGCGGTCTGGGCGCTGGTCAAGTTCCGGGTCTTTGCGCTCTATGTCGCGATTTCGCTGGCCGGAGCGTTCGTGACGGGGCTGCTCTTTCATCTGTGGACGTTGCTGTAACGCGTCATACAGGTCCATGCGTCGGGGCGCAGGGTCTAAACCTTGCGCCTGTTGCGCGAGAATGATCTATTGGTTGCGTACTTCTCCCATAAGAATCGAGCAGCCGATGAGCGACCTCTTGCAGAACTCCGACAGCTATGATGCGTCCTCGATCGAGGTGCTGGAAGGGCTGGAGCCGGTGCGCAAGCGCCCCGGCATGTATATCGGCGGCACGGATGAACGCGCGCTGCACCATCTGGTGGCCGAGGTGCTGGACAACTCGATGGATGAGGCCGTGGCAGGCCACGCCAACCGGATCGAGGTCGAACTGCACGCGGACAATGCCATCACAATCCGCGACAATGGCCGCGGCATCCCGATTGACCCGCATCCCAAGTTCCCCGACAAATCCGCGCTCGAGGTCATCCTGTGCACGCTGCACGCGGGCGGCAAGTTCTCGGGCAAGGCTTATGCGACCTCGGGCGGGCTGCACGGGGTGGGCGCGTCGGTCGTCAATGCGCTTTCGGATCACATGCGGGTCGAGGTGGCGCGTAACCGCGAACTCTTCGCGCAGGAATTCTCGCGCGGGATCCCGCAGGGGCCTGTCGCCAGGATCGGCCCGGCGCCCAATCGGCGCGGCACGACCGTCACCTTTCACCCCGACCCCGAGATATTCAATACGCTCACGCTGAAACCGGCGCGGCTGTTCAATATGGTCCGGTCCAAGGCTTATCTGTTCTCGGGCGTGGAAATCCGCTGGAAATCGGCTGTGGATGACGGTGAAACCCCGGTCGAGGCCACATTCCACTTTCCCGGCGGTCTGGCCGATTACCTGAATGAGCAGCTTGCCGGGATGGTCACCTATTCCGACAAGCCCTTTGCGGGGAAGGTGTCGTTTCAGGAGAAATTCGGCCAGCCCGGATCGGTCGAATGGGCGATCAACTGGACGCCCGCGCGCGACGGGTTCGTGCAAAGCTACTGCAACACGGTCCCCACGCCCGAAGGCGGCACACATGAGCAGGGTTTCTGGGCGGCGGTGCTGAAGGGCATCCGCGCCTATGGCGAGTTGGCGAATAACAAGAAAGCCGCGCAGATCACGCGCGAGGATATGGCCGCAGGCGGCTGCGCGTTGGTGTCCTGCTTTATCCGAGAGCCTGAATTCGTGGGTCAGACCAAGGATCGCCTTGCCACGACCGAGGCCGCACGCATGGTCGAGGGCGCTGTGCGCGACCATTTCGACAACTGGCTCGCCGCCGACCCCAAGGCGGCGGGCGCGATCCTCGATTTTCTGGTGCTGCGCGCCGAGGAACGGCTGCGCCGGCGGCAGGAGAAAGAGACCAGCCGCAAATCCGCAACCCGCAAGCTGCGCCTGCCCGGCAAGCTGGTGGATTGCACAGCGACCAATCGCAGCGGCACGGAGCTGTTCATCGTCGAGGGGGATTCGGCCGGTGGCAGCGCCAAGATGGCGCGCGACCGCAAGACACAGGCGCTTCTGCCGCTCAAGGGCAAGATCCTGAATGTGCTTGGGGCGGCCTCGAACAAGCTGGGCACCAATGCCGAGATCAATGACATCTGTCAGGCGATGGGCGTTGGGCTGGGGTCGAAATTCCGGCTGGATGACCTGCGCTATGACCGCATCATCATCATGACCGATGCCGATGTGGACGGGGCGCATATCGCCGCGCTGCTGATGACGTTCTTTTACGCGCAGATGCGCCCGATGATTGATGCGGGCCATCTGTATCTGGCCTGCCCGCCGCTGTTCCGGCTGACACAGGGGGCCAGGCGTGTCTATGCGCTCGATGAGATCGAGAAAGCGCGGCTGGTGGAAGAGGGGCTTGGTGGCAAGGGCAAGATCGAGGTGTCGCGCTTCAAGGGGCTGGGCGAGATGGATGCCAAGGACCTGAAGGAAACGACGATGGACCCGGCCAGCCGCCGCCTGATCCGCGTGTCGGTGGATGACGACAGCCCCGGCGAGACATCGGATCTGGTGGAACGGCTGATGGGCAAGAAGCCGGAATTACGGTTTCAGTATATCAGCGAGAATGCGCGGTTTGTCGAGGAACTGGACGTCTAGCGCGGGCCTGAAACTGATGGCTCTGGTCACGCTGTGCGCAGCAAATCTGGCGTTGCGCATTCGACAGATGTCTTTTTGAGTATTTGCAGCAAGATGAAGGAACAGGCGAGGTTCTGTGTGTCAGGCCTTGGCCTGTCTTCAGCGACGCCCCGCAATCAGCCGCGCATCGCGAAGCGCCTGACCAGATGGAAGCGGCCATTCGCATCCTCGCCAAAGACGCAGAGCGCATCGAGCGCCTGCGCCTGTGCCAGTGCCGGGCCGAACCAGGCCTGCGCGGCGCGCAGGGCATCGGGCATCTGGCGGGGCGGCAGCTTGCCGGTCAGCGTGACATGGAAGCGAAATTCCTCCATCACATAGGGGTAGCCCCAGCGCTGCAGAAGCTCTTCCTGACGCGGGCTCAGCCCGGCGGCGCGGCGGCGAGCCAGATCGCGGTCTGTCAGGGGCGCGCGAAACGGATCGAGCGCGCGCACGATCCGGTCGGCGCAATCGGTCAGCGCCTGCGGCTGAGGCCGGGTCACGATTGCCAGAAACCCCTCGATCGGTTTGAGGCGCAGCCCATCCAGCGGGACCGGGGCAAGCTGGTCGGCCAGCGCCGCGACCCCGTCGAGAAAACTGGCCACCCCGCCTGACAGCCGCATCGGCGGTTTGAGCGTGCCATGCAGCCCGTATTTGCGCGGCGTCGCTGTCAGCGCGCCAAGGTCGAGCCCCAGATCGGGTTGCGGCACATCCATGCCCGTGGCCGGGTCCCAGCCCAGCCAGGCGGCCCCGGCGCGGGCCAGATCGGATTCGGGCGCGGGCGCATGATAGACGGCAAATCGCTGATAGGTGTCGAGCATTGTTGCTTCCGATACGGCTGTATCCTTGCCTGCCACGACACTGTGACACCCGCGTGACGCCAGCGGCAAGGGGGCGAGAGGCCTGACACGGAGGTTTCCTGCGCCGTTGGCCGGGGTGTCAGCCGGGGGCAAAGCCCATGCGGGCGCGGAACCGCGCGAATTCACTCTGGCTTGGGCGCTGGCCGCAGAAGATTTCGACATAGCCGGGGACGCGGTCGATCCGTGTGGCAAGGTCTTCCTGCACCTGCATCGAGATATAGCCGATCTGCGTCAGATAGACGGCGCGGGCGCGCACATCGGCCTCTTGCGGGGGGTATCCGAAGCGCAGGAACATGTCGCGTATTGCCCGCAGCCGGGTGTCATCGGCTATCCTGACACGGTCCATCACGGCATCGGACTGATGTGCCCAGCCGCGCACGGCGAAATCCAGGCGCGGTTCAAACAGCGTTTCGTCCTGAAAGACCGTGATCAGGTTCAGCAGGGCCTCGGGCAGGGTTTCGGCATAGGCCGTGCAGGCAGTGACAAAGGCGCCGGTATTCTTGGCCTCCCAGTCCTGCAGCAGGGCATCGAGCAGCATGTTCCGGTCCTTGAAGAACCAGTAGAAACTTGTGCGCGACAGGTTGAGCTGGCTGGCCAGCGGCTGGATCTTGACCGCATCCAGCCCGGTTTCCAGAAACGCTGCCTTGGCCGCGGCCAGCCACAGTTCGCGCGATCCGCGCCAACCTGTCGGTTTTGGTTCTGTCTCGGTGCTCATGGGCGCGAGAATACGAGGCAGGGGCGGGGCCATCAAGGAAAATATACACCTGTGAACCTATACTTGACACAAGTGAACATTTCTGGTTCCGTGGCGGTGCAGTCAAGGAGTGCCCCATGTCCGCCGATCCCCTTTTGCAGCCTTATCGCCTGAAGCATCTGACGCTGAAGAACCGGCTGATGATCAGCAGCCACGAACCCGCCTATCCAGAGGACGGGATGCCGAAAGACCGATACCGCGCCTATCATGTCGAACGCGCGCGCGCCGGGGTGGCGATGACGATGACGGCGGGTTCTGCCTCGGTCGCGCGGGACAGCCCGCCGGTCTTCAACAACATCCTTGCCTGGAAGGATGAGGTGGTGGGCTGGATGAAGGCGCTGGCCGACGAATGCCATGCGCATGACTGCGCGGTGATGATCCAGCTCACGCATCTGGGCCGCCGCACACGCTGGGACAAGGCCGACTGGCTGCCCGTCGTGTCGGCCGGGCATGCGCGGGAACCTTCGCACCGGGCGTTTCCGAAAATGGCCGAGGACTGGGATATCGCCCGCATCATCGAGGATTATGCTGATGCTGCCGAACGGATGCAGGCCGCGGGCCTCGACGGGATAGAGCTGCAGGCCTATGGCCATCTGATGGACCAGTTCTGGTCACCCCTGACCAATGACCTTGACGGGGAATATGGCGGCAGTCTGGACAACCGCCTGCGGTTTACCTTTGACACCTTGCGCGCCATTCGTGCGCGGGTCGGTCCTGATTTCATCGTGGGGGTGCGCTATACAGGCGATGAGGGGCTGCCCGGTGGCCTGACCCGCGCGGACGGGCTGGAGATTTCGCGCCGCCTGAAAGACTGCGGCATGGTGGATTTCCTGAATGTCGTCAAAGGCCATATCGACACGGATGCCGGGCTGACCGATGTGATCCCGGTGCAGGGCATGGCATCGGCCCCGCATCTGGACTTTGCCGGGGATATCCGCGCCGCGACCGAGTTCCCGACCTTTCACGCCGCCAAGATCCAGGATGTCGCCACTGCGCGCCACGCCATCGCCAGCGGCAAGCTGGACATGGTCGGCATGACGCGGGCGCATATGGCCGATCCGCATATCGTGGCCAAGATCATGGGCGGCGAGGAGGATCGCATCCGTCCCTGTGTCGGTGCGAATTACTGTCTGGACCGCATCTATCAGGGTGGCATGGCCTTGTGCCTGCACAATGCCGCAACCGGGCGCGAGCTGGAACAGCCCCATGTGACGCCGGCGACCGATACGCCCCGCCGCGTGGTCATCATCGGCGCGGGGCCTGCCGGGCTGGAAGCGGCGCGCGTTGCCGCCGAGCGCGGCCATGAGGTGATCGTGCATGAGGCCGCCAATGATCCCGGCGGGCAGGTCCGTCTGTGCGCGCTGACCCCTCGGCGGCAAGAGATGATGCAGCTCATCCAGTGGCGGTTCGAGGAATGCACGCGAATGGGGGTGAGTTTCCGCTTCAACTCTTTCGCCGATGAGGATGCAGTGCGCGCGGACGCACCCGATGTCGTGATCATCGCGACCGGGGGGCTGCCCCATACAGAGGTGCTGGAGGCAGGCAATGATCTGGTTGTGTCCGCCTGGGATATCCTGTCAGGCGATGCGGCACCGGGTGAGACCGTGCTGATCTATGACGATGCGGGTGATTACGCGGCGCTGCAGGCCGCCGAGGCGCTGGCCACGCGCGGTGCAAAGGTCGAGGTCATGACCCGCGACCGCAGTTTCGCGCCCGAGGTCATGGCGATGTCGCTCACCCCGTCCATGCGCGAATTGCAAAAGCGTGATGTCACCTTCACGGTCACATGGAAGCTGGATGCTGTCCGACGCGAGGGCAATACCCTGCTGGCCATCATCGGCAGCGATTATGGCGGGGTCACGCGCGAACGGCGGGTAGATCAGGTTGTCGTCAATCACGGCACGCGCCCTCTGGATGATCTGTATTTCGATCTGCGTCCCGCATCGCGCAATCTGGGCGAGGTGGATTATGAGGCGCTGATCGCGGGTCGCCCGCAGGACGTGACGCGCAACCCCGATGGCAGCTATCAGCTTTTCCGCATCGGCGATGCCGTGGCCGCGCGCAACACCCATGCCGCGATCTATGACGCGCTGCGGCTGGCCAAGGCACTCTAGCCCTTCGCCGCGGTGCAGCGCCGCGAAGGCGACACATAATGTCGTTCCCGGACGCGCCCTGCGCGGGGTAATTTTGCATGGCTGGGCCGACTGCAGATGCAGCCCGGGCCATCTGTCGAAACCGCCCTGCGGGACGGTGACAGATGGCGCGGCTCCACCATCCAGCCTGATATCGCAAAGGCCAACCCGATGATCAGCAATTCCGACCTTCTCTATCTGCTCATGTCGCGCAAACCGTGGCATTCGCTGCCGCAGCCCTTCTACACCTCGGCCGATGTGTATGAGGCCGATCTGCGCAATATCTGGCAGCGCGACTGGATCTTTGCCGCGCCCAGTGCCGAACTGCCCAAGACCGGCAGCTATATCACGCTCGAGATCGGGCACGCCTCGGTGATCGTGGTGCGCGGGGCCGATGGGGTGATCCGGGCGTTCCACAATTCCTGCCGCCACCGGGGCAGCCGCATCTGTTCGGCCCACAAGGGGACTGCGCCCAAGCTGGTCTGCCCCTATCACCAATGGACCTATGATCTGGATGGCAAGCTTTTATGGGCGCGCGAGATGGGGGCGGATTTCGACCCCTCGGCGCATGGGCTTGGCCTTGTACATTGCCGCGAGATCGCGGGCATGGTGTTCATCTGCCTTGCACAAACCGCGCCCGACACCAGCGCGCTCGCAGCACAGGCTGCGCGCTACATGGGGCCGCATGACCTGCCCAACCTGAAAGTCGCGCATCAATCCAGCATCATCGAGCAGGCCAACTGGAAACTGGTGCTGGAAAACAACCGCGAATGCTACCATTGCGCAGGCGCGCACCCGTCGCTTTGCGTGACCTTTCCGGATGATCCGAACCTTGTTGGCGCCGATGACAGCACCACCAGCAATGCAGGCCGCGCCCATGTCGCGCGCTGCGAGGCGGCGGGCCTGCCCGCGAAATACGAAATCGACCCGTCCGAGCGCTGGCGTTTCGTGCGCATTCCGTTTCTGGGCCGCGCGGTCAGCTACACGCTGGACGGCAAGGCGGCTGTCAGCCGCCGCATCGGGCAGGTGCCCTTTGACGATGCCGGATCGTGCCTGTTCTTTCACTACCCCAACACCTGGAACCACTTTCTGTCCGACCATGTGCTGACCTTCCGCGTGCTGCCCATCGGCCCGCAACAGACGCAGGTGACGACCACATGGCTGGTCCACAAAGAGGCCGAGGAGGGGCGCGACTATGATCTGTCGCGCCTGACCGAGGTCTGGACCCACACCAATGACGAGGACCGCCGCATCGTCGAGGAAAACCAGCGCGGCATCAATTCGCCCGCCTATCTGCCCGGCCCCTACAGCCGCGTGCAGGAAGGCGGCGTCAACC
>REDZ01000149.1 GCA_007695345.1 Paracoccaceae bacterium
GATCATCCCGGCCGGGCAGCCGCTGCCGCCCCAGCCCTCGACCAACGAGATCGATTCCGAAGCGCTGGCCACTGTGCGCGAGGTCGAGAAGACTGCGCGCAAGCTGTCGCTGTCGGAACTGACCGAGCGGACCTGCAAATGGCCCATCGGCGACCCCGCGACCGAGGATTTCTGGTTCTGCGGCCTGCCCGTCACCCCGGGAAAACCCTATTGCGAAGCGCATGTCGCCGTGGCGTTCCAGCCGATGAGCGCGCGGCGCGACCGCAAGCGCTAAGCCCCTTTCACATCGCTGCACAGGTGGCCGACTGATGTTCCAGACCTATCTTGCCACCACACGGCCCGAAGATGGCCCGCCCCGCCTGCTGGCGCTACGCGCGGCGTTGGCCGCGCAAGGGGTGCAGGGCTGGCTGCTGCCCCGCGCCGACGCCCATCAGGGCGAATATGTCGCGCCCTGCGATGAGCGGCTGGCCTGGCTGACCGGGTTCACTGGATCAGCGGGTATGTGCATCGTGCTGCCGGATGCCGCGGGGCTGTTCGCCGATGGCCGCTACCGCGTACAGGCCCGGATGCAATGCGCCGATGCGTTCACCGTGCTGCCCTGGCCCGATACCAGACACGCCGACTGGCTGCGCGAGATGTGCCCGAACGGCGCCCTGATCGGGTTTGATCCCTGGCTGCATACACCCGATGAGATCGAGACGCTGGAACAGGATCTGGCGGGCAGCGGGGTGACGCTGAAGCGTCTGCCCAACCAGATTGATGCGATCTGGCGCGACCGCCCGGCCCCGCCCATGGGCCGCGTCTTTGCCCAGCCCGAGGCTCTGGCCGGTCGGTCCAGCCGCGACAAGCGCGCGGATATCGCGCGCGTGCTCAGCGACGCGGGGCAAAGCGCCACTGTTCTGACCCAGCCTGACAGCCTGTGCTGGCTTCTGAACCTGCGCGGCGCCGATCTGCCGCGCCTGCCGGTCACACAGGGCTTTGCCATCATCCATGCCGATGGCCGCGTCGATCTGTTCGCGCATGAGGCGAAATTCAGCGATGTGGTGCTGGATGAGGGCGTCACCCTGCGCCCGCCCGAGGCATTCGAGCCTGCGCTGCGCACTCTGGCAGGCCCGGTGCGCGTGGACAAGCACAGCGTGCCCCTGCGCATCGTGGACCTGCTGCAAGAAGCGGGCACCGAAATCCGTTTTCTGCAGGACCCCTGCGTCATGCCCAAGGCCCGCAAGACCGAGGCCGAGCTGGCCGGGGCCCGCGCCGCGCATCTGCGCGACGGGGCCGCGATGGCGGATTTCCTGTGCTGGCTGGAGCGGCAGGGCGAACAGGTCGCGCATGATCCGCAGCATGTATTGACCGAGATCGACATCGCGCGGCATCTGGAACAGTGCCGCGCGCGCGGCGGGCAACTGGTGGACCTGAGTTTCGACACGATCGCAGGCTCTGGCCCCAATGGCGCGATCGTGCATTACCGCGTGACCGAGGACAGCAATCGCCGCGTGATCGCAGGCGATCTTATGCTGGTCGATTCGGGCGGGCAGTATCGCGACGGGACCACCGATATCACCCGCACCATCGCCATCGGCCCTGTCGGCACGCTGGAGGCAGAGTGTTTCACCCGTGTGCTGCAAGGCATGATCGCGCTGTCGCGTGTGCGTGTTCCGCGGGGCGTGTCGGGCAGCCATCTGGACGCGCTGGCGCGCTATCCTCTGTGGCTGGCGGGGCTGGATTATGACCATGGCACCGGGCATGGTGTCGGCGCGTTCCTGTCAGTGCATGAAGGGCCGCAACGATTTTCGCGGCTCTCGACCGTGCCGCTGGCCGAGGGGATGATCCTGTCGAATGAGCCGGGCTATTACCGCGAGGGGCGTTTCGGCATCCGGATCGAGAATCTGCTGGCCGTACGCGCGGGCGACCCGCCGGACGGGGGCGATGCCCGCGACTGGCTGGAATTCGAGACGCTGACCCTTGCCCCTATCGATCGCCGCCTTATCCTTCGTGACAGCCTGTCGCCCGATGAACGCGCATGGCTTGACGCCTATCATGCGCGTGTGCACACTCTGCTCGCCCCGATTGTCGCGGAGGAGACGGCGGCCTGGCTGAAGACGGCCTGCGCGCCGCTTTAGACCGGTTCACGCAGGAGTTTTCCGATATATGGGCGCTTTGCGTCTGACCAACGCATAAATTCGTGTCGTGACCGACCGGCACCACCACATCATGGCGACCGCGGGCCATCCTGACCAGCGGCCCCAAGCAGAGGACAGTCAAACATGAGCGATATCCGGATCTACCCCGCTGAAGGCACCTGGTCCGTGCGCGCCAATGGCGCCGTCATTGGCGAAAGCACCCGCGCGCTGGAACTTGTCCAGCGGGACTACCCGTTCGTGATCTATTTTCCGCGCGAGGATATCGCCAGTGCCGTGCTTGAACCCTCGGACCGGCCGCTGATCTGCGATGACCGGGGTGAAGGCGTGTTTTTCCATGTCTCAAGCCCCGAGGGCGTGATCCTGAATGCAGGCTACAGCCTGACCAACCCGACCGAGGCGGCTGCCGAGCTGCGCGGCTATCTGGCGTTTGATGCCAGCAAGGTCACGGTCGAACGGATCTGACACGGCGCTGCCCGACCCCGCTGTGAACGAAAAAAGCGCAGTCCGAGGACTGCGCTTCCTGATGTCTTTGCAACGCTTCCGCGTCGGCGGCTTGCTTAACGCTTCGAGAACTGGAAGCTGCGGCGGGCTTTCGCCTTGCCGTATTTCTTCCGCTCGACCACGCGGCTGTCGCGGGTCAGGAACCCGGCCGCTTTCAGCGATCCGCGCAGGGCGGGATCATAGAGTTGCAGCGCCTTGGAAATGCCGTGCTTGACTGCACCGGCCTGACCCGACAGACCACCGCCCTTGACTGTGGCCATGACGTCGAACTGATCGGTCACCCCGGCAACCTGGAAGGGCTGGCGCAGGATCATCTGCAGCACCGGGCGCGCGAAATATTCGGTGTAGTCGATATACTGGCCCTTGTGATCGCGGATCAGGACCTTGCCGGAACCCGGCTTGATCCAGACGCGTGCAACTGCGTCCTTGCGCTTGCCGGTGGCATAGGCGCGGCCCAGATCATCGCGCACGGGTTCGCGCGCCGGTGCATCGTCTGCGACAGGGGTCACAGCCGATTTCAGATCGTCGAGGGTCTTGAGATCTTCAGCCATGCTCATGCACTCCGCGTATTTTTCTTGTTCATCGCCCGCACATCCAGCACTTCGGGCGATTGCGCCTCATGCGGATGCTCGGCCCCGGCATAGACGCGCAGATGCGTCAGTTGCTGGCGCGACAGCGGGCCGCCCGGCAGCATGCGCTTGACCGCCTGCATCACCACGCGCTCGGGGAATCTCCCTTCCAGAATCTGGCCAGTGGTGCGCGACTTGATCCCACCGGGATAGCCTGTATGCCAGTAGTTCGGCTTGTTGCGCTTGTTGCCCGTCAGTTGCACCTTGTCGGCGTTTATGACGATGACATTGTCGCCCATGTCCATATGGGGGGTGAAGGACGCCTTGTGCTTGCCGCGCAGGCGCATGGCGATGATCGAGGCAAGGCGGCCCAGCACGATGCCCTCGGCATCGATGAGGATCCATTTCTTGTCGATCTCTCCGGCTTTGAGAGAGTAGGTTTTCATGACATGTCCCAGATCGAGGAATTCGGTTCAGCGCGCAACCCGCGCGATACCGTGCCTTCTACCGATTTGCGCGCGCGGGTCAAGATGCACACCCCTCAATAAAACATTCATTATCAATGGTTTAAAATTATGGTATTATTTTACCCCATTTTTCTGGCGCCAATTGCCCCCGTCAGGACCGCACACCATCCGCCAGCCAGTTGCGCGCGCGGCGCAACCGCGCGGCGACACCTTCGGGGATCTCTTCGTGTTCTTCCGCAGCGCCCCGGCTGCTCCATTCGATCCGGGTATGGTCGAACCCGCGCCGGGTCAGGGGTTTGACGATGTCGAAATAGGGCGAGAGGTCGAAATCGCGTGGCGCATAAAGTGAATGATGCCGGATATGCCAGACCTCGCGCCGCGAGAACTGTGTCCCCTGACGGCGCGAGGTGCGGATATCGGGCAGGATCGGGTAACCCACCGATTGCAGCGCCTGCGCGATCAGCGACGAACAGATGGCCTTGGTCGGATCACCCGAGCCAAGCGCCAGCATCCGCCGGCGAAAGCGGATCGGTACAGGCGGGGTGGGCAGAAGGAAGCGCGCCAGATCGATCACGTTGCGCATGTCATATTGCAGCCCGATCCGGTCGATCATGTATTGCGCGACGCGCCTGCGCTCGGCCTCTGACAGGCCGGATGCGCGGCAGATGCGGGTATTGTGGCGGGCGTATTTCTGCAGGCCCACAACATGGCAGCCATCCTGCAGCGTCACCTCGACCAGCGCGCCGCCCTCATGGCCGGGGATCAGATCGCCGACTACAGTGCGGCATGGGACCAGGTGCTTTGCGTCAGATACTTGATGGCCGTGGATATCCGCGCCCGCCCTTCGACCAGCAGCACATCACCGATGCGCAGGCTGCGCGCAAGCTGGTCAAATGCCACGGGCACGAGCGGTTCGAAACCGGGGCTTTCCGCCTCCAGCCAGCGGCCCATCGCTCTGCCCAGTGCCTTGACCATGCTGCCGGTCTTTCCAATGAGGGCGTGCCCTGCCCCATTGATATAATGATGACGCAGAAAGCCTTAAAGATGGTGAAGGGACGGCACTTGCGTGCCAGATCGCCGCCTATCGCAGTCGGGGTGGCGTGTCGGGGTCGGTGCCCGGGGCGCTTGGGCGCGGGGCGGATGCAGGTTGCGGCAAATCGAACCGCAGGCCCACACGCGCGAATTCTGCGGCGCGCGGATCATCGGCATTGATAAAGGTCACATCCAGCGCAGCGGCATCCAGCCCCGAGAAGCTCAGCGCCGATTGCACGGCGCGCGACAGCGCCCCCTCGGCGCCGGGGGCAGCGTCGACAAAGGCCAGCAAATGGCCGCGCGCGCCGCTCTCGACCTCGGTCGCGACCAGATAGGCCATGGTGGCCAGCCCCTCCATCCGGGCAAGCCGCTGGTCCAGCGCGACCAGTAGAACCTCGGGCAGGCCACGCGGGGCGGACAGCGCGGTGATATGCGCCTCCAACTCCTCCGGGCGTTCGGCCAGCACCTGCGCCAGCCAGCCCATCACCTCGGGCGGGAACAGGCGCGAGGACGGTGCAACACCCAGATTCAGCCCCAGCCCAAGCTGGTCCTGCTGCGCCACCATCTCGACCAGCGCGCGGCCCGGCATCGCGGCGTAGGGCGCGGGCAGACCAGTGAATTCGGTCAGCCGGTCCTCGCTGTCAAAGGCCAGCACGATGGGTCCATCCTCCAGATCGAAAATCTTGGGCGTGATCTGATCGCCCGTCACCTCATGCTCCAGCAGCAGAAACAGTTCTGCCTCGCAGATGCGCGAAAAATAGGCCAGCCGCGCTGTCCCATTCTCGGGATCGGCCTCGCTGGCCTGCCAGGCCTCATCAATCAATGTGCGCTGCATCCTGCCCTCTGCCTGACCCATGCCGCGCCAGCTAAGGCGCGGGGCGCGGCTTGGCAAGGGGCCAGCAGCGGTTGCATCTCCGGGCACGAGGCTTTAGTGCACATGTGTAACACCCCGGAGCCCGCCCATGCTGTCCCGTGGCACCTCTGCCCGGCCCCTGACGGGGATCGCCCTGAACCTCTGTGCGCTGCTGGTGCTGGTCAGCATGGCCGCCGTGGTCAAGGCCGTGTCCGCCCATGTGCCGACGGGCCAGGCCGTGTTCGCGCGCGCCTTCTTCTCGCTGCCGATCATTCTTGGCTGGATTGCGCTGCAAGGCCCGCTGATGGACGGGCTGCGCATGACACGCCCGCGCCTGCATCTGTTGCGGGGGCTGCTTGGTACGGCCACGCTGGTCATGAATTTCATCGCCCTGTCGCTGCTGCCCCTGCCCGAGGTCACGACCATCGGCTTTGCCGCGCCCGTGCTGACGCTGGTCTTTGCCGTGCTGTTTCTGGGCGAAAAGGTGCGGCTGTTCCGCTGGACGGCGGTGGCGCTGGGTCTGGCGGGCGTGATGATCGTGGTCTGGCCCCGCCTGACACTGGAGAGTGACGCCGATGCCATGTTGCGTCTGGGCGCGCTGATGGCGCTGGGGGCCGCGTGCTGCGCGGCCCTCGTCAAGATCATCGTGCGGCGCATGGTGGTCAGCGAAACCACCCCGTCAATCGTGTTCTGGTTTGCGGTCACGGCGGCGGTGCTGTCATTGCTGACACTGCCCTTCGGCTGGGCGGTCCCGTCCGGGCAGGTGATGCTGCTGCTGGTGCTGACCGGCGTGCTGGGTGGCGTGGGCCAGTTGATGATGACCGCGAGCTATCGCTTTGCCGATGCCTCGGCACTCGCGCCCTTCTGGTACGCGCAGCTCTTCTTTGCCAGCTTCATCGGCTATGTGTTCTTTGGCGAAGTGCCGACAGGCGCCATGATCGCGGGCGCGATGCTGGTCATCGCCTCGGGCCTGCTGATCCTGTGGCGTGAAATGCAACTGGGCAAACAGGTGCAGGAACGACAGCCCCTGACCTGATCCCGGCCGGGTGGCGAAAAAGATCAAAGCCTGGCCTGGCTTGCACCGGAGAGGAATATTCGTGTTGCCCGCAGGCGCTGGCGCAGAACAGCCTCCCACTCTCGCGCGTATCGGAAAAATCCTGTCAAGGCGGCATCTGGCACCCCTCGCGTGCCCTGGCTTGCCAGCGCAATCCGCGCCGCCTAACTGCCCCTCATGACTGGCATGACGCCCATAGGAGAGCCCGAGATGCTGCGCACTGCAACCCTGAGCCTGACCCTTGCCTCGATACCCGCGTTTGCACTTGCTGCGCCCGAAGGCTGGTCGCCGCTGCTGGAACCCGCCGAACTGGCCGAGTTCCTGGATGCGGGCGAGCAGATCCACATCATACACGTCACGGGCGAATTCGACGACGGCCATATCCCCGGCGCGGCCTATTCGCCCTATGCCAACTGGCGCGGCGGCCCGGCAAATCCCGGCGCCCTGCTGTCCGAGATGGATTACGAGCTGGAGGCCGCCCGCGTCGGCGTCGAGGCCGATGTGCCCGTCGTGGTGGTGCATGCGGGCGATAGCCCGTCCGACATGGGCGCAGCCGCGCGCGTCTACTGGACGCTCAAGTCGCTGGGCGTGCAGGATCTGGCGTTGCTGAATGGCGGGTTCGAGGGCTGGGCCGGGGCCGGGCTGCCCGTCTCGACCACGCCCGCCGAGGTGCCGGCCAGTGATTTCCACGCCGAATGGAATGATGCGTGGTATATCTCGACAGATGAGGTCGCGGAACTGGTCGAGGCTGGCGAAGCGCGCCTGATGGACAGCCGCCCGCAGGGGTTCTTTGAAGGGATCGCCTGGTCCATCGCACGCCCCGGCACCATCCGCGGGGCCGAGAATCTGGAATTCGAGGATTTCTTTGACGGCAATCGCATGGTCAGCCCCGCACAGGCCCGCGCCATCGCCGAGGATCAGGGCCTGACCGATGCGCCGATCACCGTGTCCTTCTGCAATACAGGGCATTGGGCCGCGCTGAACTGGTTCGCGCTGAGCGAACTGGCCGAGGTGGAAGGCACGCGCCTTTATGCCGAGAGCATGGCAGAATATGCCGATGGTGGTCATGCGCTGGACAATGAACCCGGCCGCGTTGCGTTCCTGTGGCGGTCGTTCCAGGGCTGGGTTACAGATCTGTTCTGACCCGCGCATTCCGCCCCTCACCTGAGTGATTGCCAGGCGTGCCCGCCGCGCGCGCCGCCCGGATATCGTAAAGAAGGCCCGACCGCATGTTTCACCGCGCACTGGTACTTGCCCTGCTGCTGGGCTTCACTGGTTTTGCCTTTGTCATGGCAGGCCCGCGCGCGGGCCTGCTGGTGATGGTGGGGCTTGGCTTCGGGCTGGTGCTGGAAGGGCTGCGTTTCGGCTTTGCCGGGCCGTGGCGCACGATTGTCACGGATCGTGACGGGCGCGGGATGCTGGCACAGCTGATCGCGATTGCACTGGTGGCGGTGGTGGCCTTTCCGCTGCTGGCCGCCAATCCGGCGGAACTGGCCCCCGCCCATGCGCCGGTGGGGGTGGCGATGATCCTTGGCGCCTTTGTCTTTGGTCTGGCGATGCAACTGGTCATGGGCTGCGGGTCGGGCACGCTGGTCAATGCGGGCAGCGGCAATCTGGTCGGGCTGATCGCGCTGGCGGGCTTTATCGGCGGAAGTTTCGCGGGCACCCTGCATCTGGACTGGTGGACGGGGCTGGGCAGCCTGCCCGTGGCGTCCATGCAATCGCTGGCCGGGCCGAATGCCGGGTTGGGGCTGACACTTGCGGGGCTGGCACTGGTCGGTGGCCTGACGCTTGCCCGCGCGGCACCCGGCAAGCGCCTGCCGCCCGCGCGGCTGTGGATCGCGGCAGCCCTGATCGCGGCGCTGGCGCTGGCCAATCTGGTGATCGCGGGCCAGCCCTGGGGAATTGTCTATGGCCTTGGGCTGTGGGGGGCCAAGGTGGCGCAGGCCGGTGGCGCCGATCTGGCGCAGAGCGCATTCTGGGCAGCCGAAGGCAATGCCACGCGGCTGTCGGCGTCGATCCTGACCGATGTCACCTCACTGACCAATATCGGCCTGTTGCTGGGGGCATTTGCGGTGATGCGCTGGCGCGCGACGCCCGGCGCCCCTGCGCAGGCGCTGACCATGACATCATATGCGGGCGTGCTGATCGCCGCATTGGTGCTGGGCTATTCGGCGCGGCTGGCCTTTGGCTGCAATGTCGGCGCGTTCTTCAGCGGCATCTCGACCGGGTCGCTGCATGGCTGGGTCTGGCTGGTCGCGGCCTTTGGCGGGTCCATGCTGGGGATACGGCTGCGCCCGGTCATCCTGCGGCCCCTGCCCGCGCGGGAGGCCATGGCATGAGCCCCTCTCGCCCTTTGGTCGGCACGCTTGCCATGGCCCTGCTGCTGGGCATTCTCGCGCTGGATCTGGCCCGTTCGGGTGCGCCTGATCTGTTTACCGCCCCTGCGCCCATCGCGCTGGGGTCCGGCGCGGCGCCGGGCGGCGCGCATTGCTCGGGGTCCTGACGGGCACTGGTCCGCAGTGGTGATACACCGCGTCACGACATACCCGGCGCCGGGAACACACGGCCCGCCATCAGCTTGCGGGCTGTGCGCAGGAACCCTGCGGCGCGAATGCCGCCACCGTCGCGCTGCAACAGGACGGGCATCTGCCCGCTGGGATGTTCGATACGGAACGCCTCGTCCTCTGGTACATGGGCCAGCCCCTCGGCCGCGCTGCCCGGCGTCGTGCAGGCCACGGCCACGCTGACGGCAGCCAGCACGCCGATGCCGTCATGCACCCGGTGCGGGATGAAACTGCGCGTCGCGATCACCCCGCCTGCTATGGGTGGCGCAACAAGCGTCATTTTCGGGATGCTTTTCTCGGCCACATCGCCCAGCCCCATCATCGGCCCAGCCGCCAGGCGGATCGCTTCAACCCGCGCTTTCAGATCGGCCATGCCCTCCAGCATCTCGGGGGGTTCCTGACCCGTCAGGCCCAGATCATCGGCGCGCATCACCACCACGGGCATGCCGTGATCAATCAGGGTGCAGGGCACATCCGCGATCACGTCACGGACCCGACCGCTGGGAAACAGCGCGCCGCAGACGGCGCCTGCGATATTCTCGAACATCAGCCGCACGGGCGCATGTGCCCCCGGCACCCCGTCAATCTGCGCCGACCCGTCATAGGTGATGCGCCCGCCCGGCGTCTGCACGCTAGCCTGCGCAATCTCGCCCGTGTTGCACATATGGATGCGCAGGCGTGTCTCGCCCTCCTGCGCCTGTGCCAGCCCCAGTTCAATCGCGGCAGGCCCGACAGCGGCCAGTATATTGCCGCAAGGCTGCGCCGCCGTGACGCGCGGGGCATCGACAAAGACCTGCAGGAACAGGTAATCGACATCCGCATCGGGGCGTGTGGGCGGGCCCAGCACCGCGACCTTGGAACTGAGCGGATCGCCCCCGCCGATCCCATCGATCTGGCGCGGATCGGGGCTGCCCATCACCCGCAGCAACAGCGCATCGCGCGCACCCGGGTCCGCCGGCAGATCCGCGGCCAGAAACACCGCCGCCCGCGAGGTGCCCCCGCGCATCCACAGACAGGGAATGCCCCCCGCCCCCGGACCCTCAGACATATTTCAGGCCCTTTTCGGCCAGCCGCGCGCGCATGTCGTAGATATCAAGCCCCAGCTCGCCCGCGGCCAGCCGCTCGCGCCGCGCCTCTTCCGAGGCAAGCCGCGCCTCGGCCTTGTCGGCCACCTCTGCCGCGCGGCCCTGCGGCACGATCACGACGCCGTCGGAATCGCCGATCACCACATCACCCGCATTGACCTGCTGGCCCGCGCAGATGATCGGCACATTGACCGATCCCAGTGTTTCCTTGACTGTTCCCTGCGCCGAGATCGCCGTGGACCAGACGGGAAAGCCCATCGCCTCCAGATCATCAATATCGCGCACGCCTGCATCGATTACCAGCCCCGCGCACCCCCGCGCCATGGCAGAGGTCGCCAGCAGATCGCCGAAATAGCCCATGTCGCAGGGGCTGGTGGGCGCCAGCACCAGCATGTCGCCGGGGCAGAGCTGTTCGATGGCGACATGCAGCATCCAGTTATCGCCCGGCGGCGCCGAGATGGTCACTGCCGACCCGGCGGCGCGCGCACCTTTCCAGACCGGGCGCATCTGTGCGCGCAGACACCCCGTGCGGCCCTGTGCCTCATGCACGGTGGCCACGCCCGCTGCGCCCAGCCGGGCGATGACATCAGGCGCCGCGCGCGGGATATCGCGGATAACAACACCCATGGCGGCTAGTCCTTTGCAACCGGCGGGGTGCCGTGAGTATGAAATGTCTCGATGGTTTTCAGCCCCCAGGCCTGCCCTTTCTTGCGCTCGCCCTCGGTCCAGCAGACGGGCTCCCAGTCGGGGGCAAGGATCAGACGCGCACCGGCATTGGCCAATTCGACCCGATTGCCCGCAGGCTCCCACACATACAGAAAGAACGTGCCCTGAATCGCGTGCTTGTGCGGGCCGGTTTCGATATGCACCCCGTTTTGCAGAAAGATGTCAGCCGCGCGCAGAATATCCTCGCGCTGGTCGGTGGCATAGGTCACATGATGCAATCGCGCATGTCCGCCGCCATGTTCCTCGGTGCAGGCCAGGTCATAAGTTTTGTTGTTGATCGTGAACCAGCACCCACCGATCCGGCCATTGTCGAGCTGGATATACTCGGTCACCCGGCTGCCCAGACAGGTCTGCATGAAGCGCCGGAATTCCCCCACATCCGAGGCCAGCAGATTCAGATGGTCCAGCCGGCGCGGCGCGGCCCCGGTAAAGGCGCTGGCCGTGTTCTTCAGGGCGGGCCGGTCACCTTCAGGCGGGTCAGCGCGGCGCGTGTCATAATAGATCTCGAACACATGGCCGAACGGGTCCTCGAACCGGAAGGCGCGGCCATGGCCCATATCGCCATCCACCCAGCCCAGCACCTTGTAGCCCGATGCCTCGATCGCGGCGACACGGCGCGCCAGCGCCTCGGTGCTGGCGGCGCGGTAGCCGATATGGCCCACCCCGGTCGTGTGATGGCGCGTCAGCTTGAGCGAGTGGAATTCATAATCATCCCAGGCGCGCAGCCAGGCGCTGTTTTCATCCTGCGCTGACAGCTTCAGCCCATAGACACGGGTGAAGAAGTCCAGCGACTCGTCGAAACGGTCGGTATACATCTCGACATGGCCCAGATGGGCGATGTCGAAACTCTGGCTGCTCATGGCGGCCCCTCCTCCTTACAGTTCGTCAACAGTGCGCGGAAAGATCGACTGGAACCCTTCGGCATACTGGCAATCGCGCCCGCCTGACTGCCCGCCGGAATTGCGCTTGAAGTGATTGGCGCGCTGCTGGGCGACGCGGGTGTAATACTCCCACAGATGCACCTGCCCGCCCATCGCCTCCATCGCGGCGCGCTTGCGGTCCCAGACGGGCGTGATGTCCAGAAACGTGTCGGGTTTCCAGCCCATCTGCTCGGTCTGATGCGGCTCGAACAGGTAAAGCTGCGGTGCGCCCAGCACCTTTTCGCCCGGATTATGCCCCCAGGCCTGCGCGATCATCCGCGCTTCCAGCGCCACCTGGGTGGTATACATATGGTCGGTGTTATAGGGGTCATACTTGCTGTGGCTGAGCATGAAGGCCGGCTGCACATCGCGGATCAGATCCACAAGCTTCAGCTTGTCCGCCTGCTCCAGATGCAGGGGATAGTCGCCCAGATCGAAGCAGTCCAGCCGGTGCACCCCCAGCAGATCGGCGGCGGCCTCTGCCTCGGCGCGGCGAATGGCCTTGACCTCGTCCAGCGCCTTGCCCTCTTTCCACAGCCGCGCACTTTCCCCGCGTTCGCCAAAGGACAGGCAGGCGACTGTCACCTGATAGCCCATGGCCGCATGCAGCGCGATGGCGCCGCCACAACGCCAGACGAAATCGGCCGCATGGGCGGAAATCACGAGGGCTGTTTTCGTGGCTGGCATGCGTGCTCCTGCAAATTCTCGGGTCTGGGGGGACAGTGCCAAACTGCGGCAGCAGGCTCAAATCCGAAAGCGCGGGCAGGTCATAAGCTCGCGCGGGATCACCTGACCTCGCGCTGATCGATGCTCACCGCCCGGCTGCCAATTGATTAACCGCCGAGTTATTGCGGCGACACAAGAATATAATTTATTGTTACGCCCATTCATGCGATCACCAAGACCACGACCAGCAACCCGGTGCCGAGGGCGATGGAATGACCGACCGTTTCAACACAGGAATGCGGACCCGCCGCACGGTGCTGGGCGATGCCCATGTCGAACAGGCCGAGGCCGCGCGCACCGATCTGGACACGCCCTTCCAGTCGCTCATCACCGAAGCGGCATGGGGCACGGTCTGGGCGTCGGATGCGATCAGCCTGCGCGAGCGGTCCATGCTGACGCTGGCCCTGCTGGCCGCGACCGGCAATTTCGAGGAAATTCCGATGCATGTGCGCGCAACAGCGAATACCGGCGCAACCCAGCGCGATGTGATGGAAGCGTTCCAGCATGTCGCAATCTATGCCGGTGTGCCGCGCGCGAACCATGCAATCAAACTCGCCAAGGCGACCTTTGCCGAGATGGAGGCGGCAGACAATGCTTGATGATGGCCCCCTGATCCCGCGCAACCTTGCGCTACACCCCGCGCCCTACGATCCGGGCTACAAGACCACATTGGCGCGATCCCCTGCGCTGCCGCTTCTGTCGATGGATTCCTCGGCTTCGGAAGAAACCGGGCCGCGCTTTGGACATGGCAGCCTGGGCGCGCTGGACAACAACCTGATCCTGAACTGGACGCGCGGCAAATCCCCCGCCATCGGCGAGCGGATCGTCATGCATGGCCGCGTGCTGGATGAACGCGGGCGCGGTGTGCCGCATACGCTGGTCGAGGTCTGGCAGGCCAATGCCGGCGGGCGCTACCGGCACAAGAAGGACGGCTATCTTGCCCCGCTGGACCCGAATTTCGGCGGGGCGGGCCGCACCATCACGGATGAGGCGGGGCGCTATCAGTTCCTGACAATCCGGCCCGGCGCTTACCCGTGGCCCAACCGGGGCAATGACTGGCGGCCGATGCATATCCATGTCTCGGTCTTTGGGCACAGTTTCGGCCAGCGCCTGATCACCCAGATGTATTTCGAGGGCGATCCGCTGATCCCGCTCTGCCCGATTGCGGCGACAATCAAGGATCGCGCGCAGCTTGACCGGCTGGTGGCGCCACTGGACATGGCCAATTCCAAACCGCTCGACTATCTCGCCTACAAGTTCGACATCGTTCTGCGCGGGCGGCGGCAGAGCATGTTCGAAAACAAGCCGGAGGGGATGTAAGCCATGGTCCAGAAACTGGAAATGCTGCAGGAAACCCCGTCGCAGACGGCCGGACCTTATGTGCATATCGGGCTGATGCCCTCTTACACCGGGAACGGGCAGATATTCGCGCAAGAGCTGGGCGAAAGCCCCATTGCGGACGGCGCGCAGGGCGAAATCATCGAGATCACGGGGTCCATTTATGACGGCACCGGCTGGGCGATGCGCGATGCGCTGATCGAAAGCTGGCAGCCGGATGCACAGGGCCGCTTTGCCGGGCAGGACGGGGCTGACCCCAATCTGAGCGGCTTCTGCCGCTTTGCCGCCGATGCCGAAAGCGGCGAGTTCACGCTGCGCACAGTCAAGCCCGGCCCGGTCGCGCTGCGCGACGGGCGGGTGCAGGCGCCCCATATCTCGCTCTGGATCGTGGCGCGGGGGATCAATCTGGGGCTGCAGACGCGCATCTATTTCGAGGATGAGGATAACAGCGCCGACCCGCTGCTGGCGCGGATCGAACAGCGCCCGAGGGTCGAGACATTGATCGCGAAGAAGACCGGGGCCGGGCAGTACCGCTTCGATATCCGCTTGCAGGGCGACGGCGAAACCGTTTTTCTGGACATCTGATCTGCAGTGCGCGGGGGAATGGCCCGCGCGCGCGAAACGCCCCACCCGCCCGCCCGCGTTCCGCGCGCGCGGGCCATTTCCGGACCCGAGGACCCCATCATGACCCAGCCCTGCATCATCGCCGTTGCCATAACCGGATCGGTGCCCACCAAGGCCAACAATCCGGCCGTTCCGATCACGGTGGCCGAGCAGGTCGAGAGCACGCAGGCCGCATTCGAGGCCGGGGCCACCATCGCGCATTGCCACGTGCGCAATGATGATGAGACGCCAAGTTCCGATCCCGAGAAATTCGCCCGACTGAAAGAGGGGTTGGGAAAGCATTGCCCCGGCATGATCATCCAGTTCTCGACCGGGGGGCGGTCGGGCGCGGGGCGCGCGCGCGGCGGGATGCTGCCGCTCCGGCCCGACATGGCCTCGCTTTCGGTCGGGTCCAACAACTTCCCCACCCGCGTCTATGAGAACCCGCCCGATCTGGTGGACTGGCTGGCATCCGAATTGCTGGCCCATGATGTGATGCCCGAAATCGAGGCGTTTGACCTGTCCCACATCATTCAGGCCACGAAAATGGCGGAGGACGGGCGGTTGAAGCGCCCGCTGTATGTGCAGTTCGTCATGGGCGTGAAGAACGCCATGATCGCGGATGAACGCATCCTCGATATCTATATCGAGACGCTGAACCGTTTCGCGCCTGACGCGCTTTGGTGCGCCGCCGGAATCGGCGCCAATCAGATCGTGGTTAATGAATGGGCGATCGCGCGCGGCGGGCATACGCGCACCGGGCTGGAAGACAATGTGCGGCTGGATCGCGCGCGGCTGGCCCCGTCCAATGCCGCGCTTGTCGCACGCACGGTGGAGCTGTGCGCAAAATACGACCGCCCCGTCGCCACATGGCAAGAGGCGCGCGCGATCCTCGGGCTGCGCGCTCCATCATGACGCCATCGCCCTTCACCTCGGCACTGACGGGCGCGCTGTTTGGCGATGAGGATGTCGCGGCATTGCTGTCAGACACTGCCTTTGTCGCGAAAATGATCGCGGTCGAGAGCGCATTGGCCCGCGCCGCTGCCGAGGTCGGGCTGGTGGAAAGGGACGCGGCAGAGCGCGCCTGCGCGCATCTGTCGGAGTTGCAGGTTGCGCCCGAGGCGTTGGGGGCGGGAATGGCCAGTTCGGGGGTGCCGGTGCCCGCGCTGGTGCGCGCCTTGCAGGACGCGTGCGGGCAGGATGGCGACGCGCTGCATTGGGGCGCTACGTCGCAGGATATCGTGGATTGCGCGCATATGCTGCAATGGCGCGCCGTGCTGGAGGTTCTGGAACAACGGCTGGCAGCAACGCTTGACGCGCTGGCCGCGGCCAGCGCGGCCGGGGCCGACACGCTGATGGCCGGGCGCACGCGCAGCCAGATTGCGACCCCCATCACGCTTGGCCTGCGCATCGCAACCTGGGCGCAACCGCTGATCGCGCTGGAGGCCGAGTTGCCCGCCCTGCGCGCGCAGCTTTTGCGTGTGCAATTCGGGGGCGCATCCGGGTCAGGCAGTGCCGTGGGCGAGAGCGCCAGGGCGCTGAGTGATGCGCTGGCCCGCGCGCTGGGGCTGGAGCCTGCCCCCTGCTGGCATCTGGACCGCAGCGGCCCGCAGGCGCTTGGGGGCTGGCTGGTGCGTCTGACCGCCGCGCTGGGGAAATTCGCGCGCGATCTGATCACGGCAGGACGGTCCGAGATTGCCGAATTGCAGGCCGGAACGGGCGGCGGATCGTCAACCATGCCGCAGAAATCCAACCCCGTCGCGGCAGAGGCGATGGTAACACTGGCGCAGTATGCCGCCGCGCTGCAACCGCTGCTGGCGCAGGCCGCCATGCCATCCGAGGAACGCGACGGCGCAGCCTGGGCGCTGGAATGGATGGCCCTGCCGCAAATGGGCATGGCCGCGGCTGCTGCCCTGCGCCATGCAGACGGGCTGGCCCGCAGCCTGCGCGCTGACACCGCGCGGATGGGCGCCGCGCTGGAGCATGGCAACGGTGCCGCGATGGCTGAAACCGCGAGCTTCCTGCTGGCCGCGCATATGCCCCGGCAAGAAGCGGCTGGCTGCGTGAAAGCGGCGCTGGCGGCCGCGCGCGCGGCGGATACCACGCTGGCCGATGCGCTGGCCAATGACCCATGCTGCGGCCCTCTTGCAGACTGGACCGCGCAGCTTGACCCTGTGGCTGCAATCGCAGCCGCCGAATCGATGCGCCAGCGCATCCTGTCGCGCAGACAGGCGCGCTAACCCAGCCGTTGACGATAGGCGCGCGGCGAGATCCCGGCATAGGCGCGGAAACGACGGCTGAAATAGCTGGCATCCTCGAACCCCAGGGCATGGCCCACCGATTGCGCGCTCATCCGCGTATAGGCCAGCAGGCGCGAGGCTTCGCGCATCAGCGCCGCCTCGACCAGCGCTTGCGGGCCGAGCCCGGTCTGCGCCTTGCACAGCCGCCCCAGGGTGCGTTCGGACAGCCCAAGCTCTGCCGCGTAACGTGCAACGGGCCAGTGTTCGGGCGCGTGGCGCGCGATCAGCGCCTGAAACTGCGCAAGCCTTGGATCGGTGCTCTGACCCTCGGCCTCCGGGCCCGCGCGCAGGATCGCAGCAAGGATCAGGCCCAGATGGCAGCGCAATTCGGTGCGGCGAAACCGCCCCCGCCCCTGCCACACCTGATAGAGCGCGCGGACCTGCGCCGCCATGTCCTGCGGCGGTGTCACGGTCAGCGGCGCTGACAGCGCGGGCGCCATCTCTGCCCCATCCGCCAGCATGTCGGGATAGTGCTGGATTGGCAGACTGATCACCCAGCCCTCGGTATCGGATGAGAAGTGGAACCCATGCACGGCACCGGGCGGGATGCCAAGTGCTGCGGCCGGGACAAGATCAGCGCTGTTGCCGTCGATTTGAAAGCTGATCTGTCCTGACAATAGCAGAAATAACTGAAACAGATGCGTGTGGCGATGCGGCTTGATGGTCCAGTCCAGCCCGGCGGCACGGTCGCGGATCTGTTCCATATGCAGCAGGTCGGGAAAGGCCTGCGCCTCTCCGTAGAGTTGGAAGGACGGGATATCGGGTGATTGTGTCATGACGGCATAATACCATCATTGGGGGAATGCGTCCATTCTACCGCCCTGCCCTGCCCCCTATCTTGCGCGCAGGATACAGAATTTGGCGGAGGGTCATCATGCGCACACAGGTTGCCATAATCGGCGGGGGGCCATCGGGGCTGTTGCTGTCGCAACTGCTGAACCGGGCGGGGATCGAGACAGTCGTTCTGGAACGCCAGAGCAGAGAACATGTGCTCTCGCGCATTCGCGCTGGGGTTCTGGAACGCGGCACGGTCGATATGCTGAAGCGCGCAGGCGTGGGCGCGCGCATGGCGCGAGAAGGCCAGCCCCATCACGGCTGTTTCCTGACCCATGACCAGCAGATGATCCGCATCGATTTTACCGAAGCCTGCGGCGCCGAGGTGATGGTTTACGGCCAGACAGAAGTGACGCGCGATCTCTATGCTGCGCAGGACGAGATCGGCGCGAAGCACATCCACGGGGTCGCGAATGTTGCGCTGCACGATCTGGACAGCGCGCAGCCCCATGTCACCTATGATCTGGACGGCAGCACCCACCGGCTGGATTGCGACTTTATCGCGGGCTGCGACGGGTTTCACGGGGTCAGCCGCAAATCCATCCCCGACACAGTGCGGCGCGAATATGAAAAGGTCTATCCCTTCGGCTGGCTGGGCGTGCTGTCGGAAACCCCGCCCCTGCATGAGGAACTGATCTACGCCAACCACCCGCGCGGCTTTGCGCTGGCCTCGATGCGCAATCCGATGCTGTCGCGCTACTACATTCAGGTGCCGCTGACCGACAAGGTCGAGGATTGGTCGGATGCGGCATTCTGGTCCGAGTTCCGCGCGCGCATCCCGGATGAAACCGCCGCAAAGCTGGTCACCGGCCCGTCGATCGAGAAATCCATCGCGCCACTGCGCAGTTTTGTCAGCGAACCAATGCGTTACGGTGCCTTGTTCCTGTGCGGAGATGCCGCGCATATCGTGCCGCCCACGGGCGCCAAGGGGCTGAATCTGGCCGCATCGGATGTGCATTACCTGAGCGAGGGGCTGATCGCGTATTATGGCGACAAGGACAGCGCCGCGCTGGAGGCGTATTCGCAAAAGGCGCTGGCACGGGTCTGGCAGGCGATGCGCTTCTCATGGTCGGTCACGACGATGATGCACCACTTCCCCGAACATAGCGATTTCGACCGGCAGATGCAGCGGGTGGAACTGATGCAACTGGCGACCGACCCGGTGGCACAGCGGCTGTTTGCCACCAATTATACGGGTCTGCCCTACTGACCAGATGGCACCGGACGACAGACAAAGGCGTGCGCCACGGCGCGCGCCTTTGGTGTTTCACACAAGGATCATCTGCCCTACCGCGCCATGCAGCACACCTGCCCACAAAGAACGGCAACTACAGCGAACAAATTTAAAGCGCTTGAAATTAAATTTAAAGCGGTTTAAGCACCGCTCTGGGGAGAAACCTGTCGAACATGACCAAGGCAAGCTCACTTTCTGATCTGGCGCGCCACCTGGGCCTGTCACCCGCGACCGTGTCGCGCGCACTGGCCCAGCATGAGGCGATTGCGCTGAAAACGCGCGAACGTGTGGCACAGGCCGCGCAGGAGATGGGCTATGTGCCGAACCGCGCCGCGCAGGCGCTGGCCTCGGGGCGGTCGGGGTTTGTGGGCTTTGCCCTGCCGATGCGCGGGCGCGGCCTGGGCGATCCGTTTCTGGGCGAATTCGTCAGCGCCCTGACCGAAGGGTTCGCGGCCCAGAATGTCGAATTGCTGCTGTCTGCCGTCCCGCGCGAAGGGTCCGAATTGCGGCATCTGGAAAACCTGGTCACCTCTGGCCGCGTGGACGGGATCGTGCTCAGCCGGGTCGAAACGGATGACCCGCGCGTGACACTCTTGCAGGAACGCGGCGTGCCCTTTGTCACCCATGGCCGGTTGGGCCAGCAGGAAACGGGCTATAGCTGGCTGGACACGGATGGCCGCAGCAGCTTTGCCGACGCCTTTGAATTGCTGCGCGGGCTGGGCCATCGGCGCCTTGGCTTGCTGAGCATCGACGACCCGCTGACCTTTCGGACCTTGCGCGAGGACGGGGTGCGCAGCGCGCTCAAGGCGGCGGGTGACCCCGCGCTGTCGCTCCGCCAGATCTCTTGCTCGCGCTACGATCAGGCCGGGCGCGAACGCGCCATCGACGCGATGCTGGCGGGGCCGGACCGGCCGACCGCCGTGCTGGCCGTGGCCGACGGGCTGGCGCTGGAACTGATGGCGCGCGCGCAGGAACAGGGGCTGTCCGTGCCAGAGGACCTGTCGATCATCGGCTTCGACAACATCCCGTCCGCAGGCCATGTCCGGCCCGGACTGACCACATTCGACGCGCGCATTGCGGAAAGTGCCACGGAACTGGCCGCAATGCTGCTGGCGCGCATCGCCGCGCCCGACCAGCCGCATGTGACGCGGCTGCTCAGACCGCAACTTGTCTTGCGGCACTCGCACGGGCCGGCACCACAGGCCCGCGCCACGGAAAACTAGGCAAAACGGGAGGAAGAGAAAATGAACTCAAGATTGAAACTGACACTGGCCACAGGGGCAGCCGCGCTGCTGGGCACGTCCCTGGCCGCCGAGACATTGTTCTGGTCCACGCAGGCGCGCCCGGTCGAGGAAACGCAGGCCATGCGCGAACAGGTGCTGTCAGGGTTCGACGGCGCTGTGACCTTCGAGCCCTCGGATGAAGGGCCGTGGCAGACACGACTGGAGGCAGAGCTGTCCGCAGGCTCTGGCCGGATCGGTGTGCTGGGCGCGCTGCATGGCAATTTCGCGCCGCTGGTGGACGGGCTGGCCGATCTGTCGGCAGTGGATGTCAGTGCCGTGGCACCGGGCTTTGTCGAACTGGGCCGACTGGATACGGATGAGCAGAAATACATCCCCTGGATGCAGGCCAGTTTCGTTATGGCAGCACATAACGATGCGCTGGAATACCTGCCCGAAGGGGCCGACCTTATGGCGCTGAGCTATGATGAACTGGTCGAATGGGCCGCCAACATGCACGAAGCAAGCGGGTCCCCGCGCTTCGGCTTTCCCGCAGGCCCCGAAGGGCTGAAGCACCGCTTCTTTCAGGGATATCTGCTGCCCTCCTACACTGGCTCCATGGTGACCGAATTCCGGTCCGAAGGGGCGGTCGAGGCATGGGAGACATTCGTGCAATTGTGGGGGCATACCAACCCGGCCTCGACCAATTTCAGCTTCATGCAGGAACAGCTTATCTCGGGGGATGCCTGGGTGGTGTTCGACCACACGGCGCGGCTGGCCGATGCGTTCAATGAACGTCCCGATGATTTCGTGGCCTTCCCTGCCCCCGCCGGGCCCGCAGGGCGCGGTTTCATGCCGGTTCTGGCCGGTGTGGCCGTGCCCGAGACGGCACCGGATATGGACGCCGCGCTTGATCTGGTGAATTTCCTGCTGGCACCCGAGACCCAGATCGCCACGCTGCGTGCGACCAATTTCTTTCCGGTGATCGATGTCGATCTGCCCGATGACATGCCTGCCTCGGTGCAGGCGGCGGGCGCGGCCATTTCGGCCATGTCAGGTGCGGATGATGCGCTGCCCGCGCTGTTGCCGGTCGGTCTGGGGGCGCTGGGGGGCCAGTTCAACCAGATCTATTCCGACACGTTCGAGCGGATCGTTCTGGCAGGCCAGCCCATAGCGGATGTGCTGGATGATCAGGCCGATGCGCTGCGCCGCCTGATCGACGAGGCCGAAGCCCCCTGCTGGGCGCCGGATGCCGCATCGGACGGGGCCTGCCCGGTCAACTGAGCGCGCTTTTCGAGGACAAGGCAGGGGGGGGGGGGGGGGGGGGGCG
>REDZ01000098.1 GCA_007695345.1 Paracoccaceae bacterium
TGGCCCATGCCATCGCGGATGACCTTGCCGCCGCCGAACTTGACCTCTTCGCCATAGCCGCCGCGTTCCGTGATCAGGTCGCGCTCTACCTCGATGATCAGATCCGTGTCGCCCAGGCGCAGCTTGTCGCCTGCAGTCGGGCCATACATATCGGCATAGGCCGCGCGGGAAATGCTGTAAGCCATCAGAGCGCCCCCATAACTTTGCCATTGAACCCATACACCTTGCGCCCGCCCGCATAGGGCACCAGCCGCACCTCCCGGGTCTGGCCCGGCTCAAAGCGCACTGCTGTCCCGGCGGGAATGTCCAGCCGCTGGCCCTGTGCCGCGGCACGGTCGAAGGACAGCCCGTCATTCGCCTCGGCGAAATGATAATGGCTGCCCACCTGCACCGGGCGGTCGCCGGTATTGGACACCTCCAGCACCGTGACGGGCGCGCCTGCATTCACCGCGATCTCGCCATCGGGACAGATGAGTTCTCCGGGGATCATCGCTCACTCCTTCTCGCGGATGGGGTGGTGGACCGTGACCAGCTTGGTGCCATCGGGAAAGGTGGCCTCGACCTGCACGGAATGGATCATTTCGGGAATGCCGGGCATGCACTGATCGGCGGTAATGACATGCGCGCCGGTATCCATCAGCTCAGCGACCGGGCGGCCATCGCGCGCGCCTTCGACCACGAAATCAGTGATCAGTGCAATGGCCTCAGGGTGGTTGAGCTTAACGCCCCGTTCCAGCCGGTTGCGCGCCACCATCGCGGCCAGCGCGACCAGCAGCTTGTCCTTTTCGCGTGGGGTCAGGTTCATGCAGCCTCCGTCAGATTTGCCAGACGCGCGGCAGGGCGCGCCCGCGCAGGATAGTCAGGATACGCGCCAGACAGCGCCGCAGCGGCCAGCCGTCCCGCGCCAGCAGACGCACGACCAGGCGGCCATCCGGGGCAGAGGCCGCTGCGCGACAGTCCGGGTCAGTCAGCGCGGGACGCAGCCCCTCGAGCGCGGCCTCTGCGCCCGGTCCGACCCGCACGACAGTCGCCACCGCGCGCGCGCCATCCAGCCCTGCGCTGGACGCGCCAAGCCGCGCGCCATCCAGCGCCAGCGCCTCTATATGCAGGGGCGTGTCGCCCCGCCGGATCATCCGCAGGTCATGGAAATTCAATGCGCTGAGCGTCTCGCCCATCGCGGCGCGGCCCATCACCAGCGTCTCGACACTCAGGCAGGTGGCACCGGGCGCGAGCGTGATCTGCGTGCGTCTGCGCGCGCGGGCGCGCTGGAACAGGATCGTTTCCTGCGGCAGCCAGTCCAGATGCGCGCCTGCGCCCACATCCAGCGTCACGCCCATCCGCGCCTGCCCCGATGCGCTGCGATACACACGCTCTGCGGTCTGGGTGGTGGCCGTGACCCTGCAGCCATCGCCCACCGACAGGCCGTATTCCAGCACATCCCCGCCCGTCAGCCCGCCAGAGGTGTTGAGAAACACCACCTCGCCCCCGTCAAGCGCGATGGCCTTGGCCGAGCCGCACTGATGCAGCGCCTGCACTTGCGCCCGCCCGCGCCGCAGCGCGTATCCGGCGCGGGCGATCCCCGCGCTTCGCTGATGGCGCAATTCAGTAGAATGAGCGTTCATCCGGCCTCCTTGCGATGGTGATGCCGCCTTGGCCGGGGCAAGGCAATCTATCGCGCGACGGCGCTGGTGCTTCGTCGCAGGGCAATTCGTGACGCGATGAATTTATGTGCAAGGCGGTGAAAAGATATGCGCCTCCTGCATCACCTTCTCCACAGCGTGCCTGCGCCCGGCGCTTGCCCCCTGCGCTGCAAACTGGCACTGTCGCGCAAATTCCAAGCCATGGGTCCGCCATGAAGATCGCCAGTTTCAACATCAACGGCATCAAGGCCCGCGCCGGCGCGCTGACCCGCTGGCTGGATGACGCGCAGCCTGATCTGGCCGTGCTGCAGGAAATCAAGTCTACGGATGAGACATTTCCCCGCGAGCTGATCGAGGACCGGGGCTACAATCTGGAAACCCATGGTCAGAAAGGGTTCAACGGGGTTGCGATCCTGTCGAAAGCCCCGCTGGAGGATGTTACGCGCGGCCTGCCCGGTGATGACGCGGACCAACAGGCCCGCTGGATAGAGGCGACAGTGACGGGCGAGCGCCACGCCCTGCGCATTTGCGGATTGTATCTGCCCAATGGCAACCCGGTCGAACTGGACGACGACGGCACGCCGCGTGCCGGCGGCAAATATGCCTATAAGCTGGCCTGGATGGACCGGATGGAAGCGCGCCTGCGCGAGCTTATGGCGCAGGAAACCCCGCTGCTGGTGACGGGTGATTTCAACATCATCCCGCAGGCCGAAGATGCCGCCCGCCCCGAGGCCTGGCGCGAGGATGCGCTGTTTCGCCTGCCGTCGCGCGCGGCGTTTCGCCGGGTGTTGAATCTTGGCTTTGCCGATGCTTTTCGCCTGCGCCATGCGGGGCCGGGGCATTACACGTTCTGGGACTATCAGGCCCGCGCGTTTGAACGCAATGACGGTATCCGCATCGATCATGTGCTGCTGAATGCCTATGCCGCCGATCTGCTGCAGGAATGCCGCATCGACACGGATGTGCGCGCGGGCGAAAAGCCGTCGGACCATGTTCCGATCTGGGCGGAGCTTGCGCTCTAGCTCAGCCGACCTGTGCTTCCAGCCGCGCCAGTTCCTGCCGCAGCCCCCGGTGCAGCAATTCGGCAAAACGGTTCAGTCGCGCGACGCGCCGGTCATCCAGATGCCGGATCAGGTAGAAACTGCGCGTCAGGCTGAACGCATCGGGCAGCACCCGCACGACACCGGGCGCCGAGGGCAGTGCGAAATCATGCACCACGCCCACCCCTGCGCCCAGCCGGATCGCATTGACCTGCACGGCGACGGAATTCGACGCCAGCGCCACACGCTCCAAACCCAGCGAGGCCAGATAATCCAGTTCGCTGTCAAAGATCATATCCGCGATGTAGCCGATGATCCGGTGCGATTTCAGCGCCGCAAGGTCCGTGATGGGGGGGTGCCGGTGCAGATAGTCCTGCGCTGCCGCCAGGCTCAGCCGGTAGTCGGTGATCTTCTGCACGCTCAGCCGCCCGGCCTGCGGGGCAGAGACGCCGATGGCCATATCCGCCTCGCGCCGCGACAGGTTGAAGACGCGGGGCAGCGCGATGATCTGCACATCCAGGCCGGGATTGCCCTCGCATATGCGGGCGACCACCTGCGGCAACAGATAGTTCGCGCAGCCATCGGGCGCGCCAATGCGGATCTGACCGGCAAGGCCGGATTGCGCCTCGGCGGCCTCATGCGTCGCTGCAGTCATTGCCGCTTCGGCCGCGATGGCGTGGGGCAGCAGGCGCGCGCCCTGTTCGGTCAGCGCATAGCCCTGATGCGAACGTGTGAACAGCCGCTTGTCCAGCGCCCCTTCCAGTCGCGCGATGCGGCGGCTGATCGTGGCAGGGTCCAGCCGCAGGCTGGCCCCGGCGCGGCCAAGACTTTCGGTGCGCGCAAGCGCCAGAAACAGCCGCATGTCATCCCAGTCGCGCAACAGCCCCTCCATCTTGCAAATTTGCAAGGTATATCTTGAATATTGCCGCTTCCATCGGCGAAAATGCAAGCCTATCCTGCCCCAAAGCCGAGATATGGAGGGCAAGATGGAAGAGCTGTCACACTGGATCGACGGACAACGCGTTCCCGGCACGTCGGGGCGCTTTGCCGATGTGTTCAACCCCGCGACGGGTGAGGTGCAAGCGCGCGTGCCGCTTGCCTCTCGTGCGGAACTGGATGACGCGGTCGCCCGCGCGGCCAAGGCGCAAGAGAAATGGGGGGCCACCAATCCGCAGCGCCGCGCGCGGGTCATGATGGCGGCCGTCGCGCTGATCAACCGCGACATGGACAAGCTGGCCGAAAAACTGTCATCCGAACATGGCAAGACCTTTGTCGATGCCAAGGGCGATGTGCAGCGCGGGCTGGAAGTGATCGAATTCTGCATCGGCGCGCCGCATCTGCTGAAAGGCGAATTCACCGACAGCGCCGGTCCCGGCATCGACATGTATTCCATGCGCCAGCCGCTGGGTGTGGTCGCAGGCATCACGCCCTTCAACTTTCCGGCCATGATCCCGCTGTGGAAAATGGGCCCGGCGCTGGCCTGCGGCAATGCCATGATCCTGAAGCCGTCCGAGCGTGACCCCTCGGTGCCGCTGATGCTGGCCGAGATCTTCAAGGAGGCCGGGCTGCCCGATGGCGTGCTGCAGGTGGTCAATGGTGACAAGGAATCGGTTGATGCGATCCTTGACAATGACACCATTCAGGCCGTGGGGTTTGTCGGCTCCACCCCCATCGCGCATTACATCTATTCGCGGGGCTGCGCTGCCGGAAAGCGCGTGCAATGCTTTGGCGGCGCCAAGAACCACATGATCATCATGCCCGACGCGGACATGGATCAGGCCGCCGATGCGCTGGTCGGCGCAGGCTATGGCGCGGCGGGCGAGCGCTGCATGGCCGTGTCGGTCGCGGTCCCGGTGGGCGAGGGGACGGCAGATGCGCTGCGCGAACGTCTGGTGCCGAAGATCGAGGCGCTGAAGGTCGGCCCCTGGACCGGCGGCGATGATGTCGATTACGGCCCCGTCGTGACAGCCGCCGCCAAGGAGAGCATCCTGAAACTGGTCGAGTCCGGCATCGAGCAAGGCGCCGAACTGGTCGTTGACGGGCGCGGTTTCAAGCTTCAGGGCTATGAAAACGGCTTTTTCGTGGGCCCGCATCTGTTCGACCGCGTCACGCCGGATATGGATATCTACCGCAAGGAAATCTTTGGCCCCGTCCTGTCGATGGTGCGCGCCGCCAGCTATGAGGAAGCGATCGGCCTTGCCATGGACCATGAATACGGCAACGGCACTGCGATCTTCACCCGCGACGGCGATGCCGCACGCGATTTTGCCAGCCGCATCAATATCGGCATGGTCGGGATCAATGTGCCGATCCCGGTGCCGCTGGCCTATCATACCTTTGGCGGCTGGAAGAAATCGGGATTTGGCGATCTGAACCAGCACGGGCCGGATGCGTTCAAGTTCTACACCCGCACCAAGACCGTGACGACGCGCTGGCCCTCCGGGATCAAGGAAGGCGCGGCCTTCAACTTCAAGGCGATGGAATAAGCGGGGCGGGCAGCCACGCCCGGTAGACTGGGGGGGACAGGCAATGAAGATCGGCTTTATCGGGCTGGGCAATATGGGCGCACCGATGGCGGCCAATCTTGCGGCAGCGGGGCATCAGGTCACGGGGTTCGACCTGTCCGCCGCCTGTCCCGCAGACGTGGCGCGCGCAGACAGCGCCGAAACGGCCGCGACGGGGGCAGAGGTGGTGATCACCATGTTGCCCGATGGCGCAATCCTGCGCAGTGTCGCCGCACAGGTGACCCCTGCCATGACGCCCGGCGCGATCCTGTGCGATTGCTCGACCGTGGATGTGGACAGCGCGCGCGCGGTCGCGGCACTGGCCCGCGACGCCGGGTTGGGGGCGCTGGATGCGCCCGTTTCAGGCGGTGTGGCCGGGGCGGGGGCAGGCACGCTGACCTTTATGGTGGGGGGCGATGCAGTCAGTTTCGCGACCGTGCAGCCGCTGTTTGACGTGATGGGGCAAAAGGCGGTGCATTGTGGCGATGCAGGCGCCGGGCAGGCGGCCAAGATCTGCAACAACATGATCCTGGGCGTCACCATGGCCGTGACCTGCGAAGCCTTTGCGCTGGCCGACAAGCTGGGGCTGGACCGGCAGCGATTGTTCGATGTCGTCTCGACCTCGTCGGGATATAGCTGGTCGATGAATGCCTATTGCCCCGCGCCCGGCATCGGCCCGAACAGCCCTGCCGATAACGATTACCGCCCCGGTTTCGCGGCAGAACTGATGCTCAAGGACCTGCGCCTGTCCCAGCAGGCCGCGGAAATGGTCGATGCCGACACGCCCATGGGCGCGCGGGCCATGGCACTCTATGAGGCGTTCGTGGCAGCAGGTGGCAAAGGCCGCGACTTCTCGGCCCTGTTGCCGGAACTCGCTGCGCGCGGGCGCGGTTAGGACGATCCGGCGGCCTTTACCCGTGCGCGCCACAGCGTAAACACCCCCGCGCCCACCACGACAGCCGCCCCCAGCACCACATTGCTGCGGATTGCCTCATTGAACATCAGAACGCCAAGGGCGGCGGCAAAGGGCAATTGCAGATAGGCAAAGGGCTGCACGGCGCTGGCCTCTGCAACTTCATAGACGCGGATCAGCAGGAAATGGCTGAAGGCCGCGGTCGCGCAGAGCAGGATCATCCAGCCCCAGTCACCCCGCGCCATCGGTTCCCAGAACCACACGCCGATCAGCGTCATCGTGACCGCCCCGGCCACACCCGTCCAGAAAAAGCTGACCGCCGCGCTGTCCTTGCGCGCGGCATAGCGGGTCAGCAAACCGTAAAGCGCGAACATCAGCGCGGCCAGCAGCGGGATCAGGGCCGCCGGCTGGAACACGCCAAATCCGGGCTGCAGGATGATCAGCACCCCGACAAATCCGATCGCGATGGCCATCCAGCGCCGCCAGCCCACAGCCTCGCCCAGCACCGGACCGGACAAGGCGGCGATCAGCAGCGGATAAACGGCAAAGACTGCATGGCTTTCCACCAGTCCGATCACGACCAAGGCGGTGACCATGATGCAGACTTCCAGCGCCAGCAGCACTCCGCGAAAGATCTGCAGTATCGGCTGCCTCGTCGTCGCCGCCGCGCGCAGGCCGCCGGCCTGCCGCGCGGCCACCACGATCACGAAGCTGGCAAAGAACCAGTAGCGGATCATGATGATCATCAGCACATTGTATTCGCCCGCCAGATGCCGCGACAGCCCGTCCTGCATGGCAAAGACAAAGGATGTGGCGATCATCAGCCAGATGCCGAGCGTGTTGTTCTGCGGGCTCATGCCATGCGGCCCCGGCTCATATGCCGCTTGCGCCCGTATCCCGGTGCGCGTGTGACCGTGAACCCCGCCGCCGTCAGGGCGCGGCGCACATGCCCCGCCGCCGTGTAGGTCGCGAAACTGCCGCCCGCTTGTGTGTGTCGCCCGACCTCTGCCATCAGCGCGTCGGTCCATAACTCGGGGTTCTTGGCGGGCGAGAACCCGTCCAGAAACCATGCATCAGCCTTCCCGTCCCAGTTGGGCAATGTCTCGCGCGCATCGCCCAGGATGATCTCGACCTCCAGCGTGCCAAGGGCGAAGCGCGTCTGCCCCCAGTGCTCCAGCAGCCCGGCTGCATCCAGCTCCGCGAAGGCCCGCAATGCGCGTTCTGCATCCGCGCGGGGGATCGGATACGCCTCGAAACTCGTGTAGCGGATAGGGCCTGGCACGCCGCGCAGCGCCTCCAGAGTCGCCAGCAGGTTCAGCCCGGTGCCAAAGCCAAGCTCGGCAATGTGAAACCCGACCTGCGCGCGCGCGCGCAGGTCATTGCCGTCAATGAACACATGCCGCGTCTCTGCCAGCCCGTCCTGAAGCGAGAAATAGGGGTCGTCGAACCGGGTTGAAACCGGGACACCCTCTTCCTTCCAGGCAAGCGCTGCATGCTGGCCGTTCATCGGTATCTGCCTTATGTCTGCCCTTGCCGGATACATGCAGAGGCGCGCGGGAAATGACAATGCCGGATGTGACGATCATGGGGGCCGGGGTGTTCGGTCTGACCCTTGCGCTTGCCTGCCGCGAACGTGGCGCCCGCGTGCAGGTGACCGAGGCGCGCGGTATTGGCGCGGGATCCAGCGGCGGGCTGGTGGGGGCGCTGGCACCCCATGTGCCCGAAAACTGGAACGCCAAGAAAGCCCTGCAATTCGACGCGCTGCGCATGGCGCAAGACTATTGGCATCGGGTGCAGGAGATCTCGGGCATCGATCCGGGCTATGCCCGGCTGGGTCGGGTGCAGCCCGTGCCGGATGGGGGGCTGGAACTGGCGCGCGGTCGTGCGGCAGGGGCGGATGATCTGTGGCAGGGCTTTGCGCAGTGGCATGTCCTGCCAGTGGCTGAGGCGCCGGGTCTGGCAATGCATGCGCCATCCGGCTGGGTGATCCATGACACGCTCAGTGCGCGGCTGCATCCGCGCCGAGCGGGGCAGGCGCTGGCAGGCGCGTTTCAGGCATTGGGCGGTAAGATCGTCTTTGGCACGGCAGAGCCGCGCGGCAAGATCGTTTGGGCCACCGGGTATGAGGGGTTGGAGGCGCTGAGCACGGCGCTGGGCCGCAAGATCGGTGGTGGGGTCAAGGGGCAGTCGCTGCTGCTGCGCCATGACGCGCGCGCAGCACCGCAGCTTTTCGCCGACGGGCTGCATATCGTGCCCCATGCTGATGGCACAATCGCCATCGGCTCGACCAGCGAACGCGATTTCGACAGCCCCGACAGTGTGGATGCCCAATGCGATGCGCTCCATGCCCGCGCGCTGGCCATATGTCCCGCGCTGCAGGGCGCGCCGGTCATCGCGCGCTGGGCGGGTGTGCGGCCCCGCGCACGGTCACGCGCGCCGCTGTTGGGGCCATGGCCGGGGCGGGCGGGGCAGTATGTGTTCAATGGTGGGTTCAAGATCGGCTTCGCCATGGCGCCGGCGCTGGCGCAGATCATGGCCGACCTGGTGCTTGACGGGATTGACCGCGTCCCGCGCGATTTCGGCTTCGGCGCAGTGTAGCGCCGCAGCGGGGTAAGGAAAACACGCCTGCATGCTGTCTCTCTGGCGCGGATCGTAGCCTGACGGGTATTGAACGACGAGGGCTGCAACTGTTCCACTGCTCTGGCCTCTTTCAACGCTGCATGATCCGTCAACCGGACCCGGTGGCCCGAGGCATGCGGTGCGCCGCGCGCCTCGTCCCGCCGGTCCGGGGCAGGGCGACAGCGGTCTGCAGATCCAGCACTGGTTTTGCACAGGCTTTGGTGTTCGTCATGGCCAGCCCCGCGCCGGTGACGGCAGCCCGCTTTCCCCGCAATGCCGGATGCCCCGAACCGAAAGCTGCGCAGATCTCCTGCACGGTCTTGCAATCCGCCAGCCGGACCGAAAGGGCAGGGTCATACATCACATCGCGCGCCTCTGCCCGTAGCCCGAGATACTGTCGATATTCCTCGGCATTGTTGAAATGCTGGCCGCGCGCGACCTCGGCCTCTGCCTTGGCGTGAAAGGCGGCGTGATACTTGAAATGCCCCAACGCCAGATCCCGCGCCGCGACCCTTGCCCCGGTCAGGTAATGAAGCCCCGCTGACAGCCGCATCAACGGATGGTATTTCAGCAGCGCGTATTTCTGGGCCACGAACAGATTGGCCCGCGCCGGTGCCCCGCCCTGCGCCATCAGACGATGGCGAAGCGCGCTGGTCACGGTCTCGCAATTCGACCAGGGCCCGCGACCCTGCCAGTCGCGCAGCAGCGGTTTGCGGTCCAGCCACCCGGCCTCGGCAAAAGGGGCGCGGGTCAGTGGCACCTGCGACAGCGGCTGATCCGGATAAAGGTCGAGCATGAGCAGGCGCACAGCGTCACATTGCGCAAAGTCAGCCCCCTCCAGCAATTTGGGCAGATCGCCGCGGACATGGCCATCCGCGTCCGGCAGCCGCCAGAAGGCCAGCTCATCCGCATCGGCCAGCAGCGACCATTTGCCCAGACGAAACTGCGCCATCAGCGCTTCCTGCCAATCAACCCCATAGCTGGACAGGCGGTAGGGCGTGTCGGTCGAAAAGACGCTCACATCAGGCTGGGCAAGCAGCGCCTCCAGTGTGCCGTCATCTGATCCGTTATCCACCACCAGAAAGGCGCCCGCCCCCAGTCTGCGGTAATGCGCCAGGAAATGCGGCAGCATGACCGCTTCATTGCGCATGACCGCGATGACGGCCAGCGGGGCGGTGCGCGCCGCCTCCAGCCGTTCGGGCGGGGTGACAAGATCGAGCGCATTATTCGCCCAGCCAGTGCGGGCGGGCACGTTGGCGGGCCAGATCTTCATCGGGCTGGGCCAGGGGCTGCACGCGGCATCTTGCGCCTTGGCGGGTGGTGTTTCGCCGTCCAGATGCACGAGTTTCAGTCCAGAGCCCGCGAAGGGCAGAAAGCTGTTTTCATATTGCGACAGCGGCGGCAGCCCCGCCGCTGCCTTGCGAAAGACCGCGACATCATAGCCGGGCCCCTTGACCGTCACCCCGGCCAGGCCAAGCAGATCGCCGACCAGCTTGTCCTCCATGAACGAGACCTGTTCCAGTGCGCGGCCCCGCGCAGTGTTGCGGGTCGTGACCAGCGACTGCAGGGCCGGGCGCGCCAGCATGTAGCCGGTGCTGCCATCGGCATAAAGCGAGGGTTCGGGCGATTTGTCCAACTCCTGTCGGCCACGAACGGACCCCGCCTTTGCCATATGCCATGCCCGGTCCATCGACCCCGCAACGCGGCGCAGCGGGCGACCATAATAGGGTGTATTCAGAAAGGCGCCATCGGCAAAGTAGGCATTGGGGTCGAGATAGCAGTCATCATCGATCTTGAGCATCCGGCCGAAGCCGGTGCGCGCCAGCACCCATTCCGCCAGCGCCAATATTTTCTGCGGCAGGCCTTCGTAATCATCAGGCGCATCGAGTTGCAGCACCGACCCGTCAAAGCGCGTGGGTGCGCGGTACTGACCTGCCGGCCGACCGACAACAGTTATCACCGGGATGCCGCGGGCGCGCAGTACAGTGCCCCAGGCCGCCATGACCTGCGGCACGCGCGACGCGAGATTGGCATGGCAAGAGACAAGGGCGACCAGCGTATCGGCAAAAGGCGATGCGGTGGCGCGTAATGCCCGCGCGCGCGCGTCCTGCGTATCGCGTGGCAGCATGTCGGGATCCACGCTGATCCGGTCCTGCACGTGCACGGCATGCTCGGGGCAAAGCGCGACGAACCGGGCGAGCGACAGACGCGCTGCCAGCGCCTCCTTCGGCAGGTCCTGCCCGGCAGGCAACGACTGCAAGGCCGTGTCACGCAGGTCGCGCGCAAGCTCGGAATCGCCCTGACGTGCCGCTGTTTCGGCAATGGACAGCAACCCGGCAAGCCCGGCATACCCAACCTCAGGGATGCACAGCGCCGATCCGGCGCGCCTCAATTCAGTGACTGCAGGCTCCAGGGGTATCTGCCCTTGTTTCAGCGCTTGCTCGCAGAGGGCAATCTGTGCCGCAAGATGCGCTGTCGCACGCGACCATGTCGGGCGCGGGATGTGCCGCGCGCCGAACCGCATCGCGTGGCACGCGGCCCGGTGCACCGGTTCGTCCTTTTCAAGCATGAGTGCGGCGCGCTCTGCCCCGGTGCGCGGTCGCGCCAGCCAGCGCAGACAAGCCTCTGCAGTGATGGGCGGTCCCGTGATATCGGGACGGTCCGCGATCTGTTGGCCAAGGACCCGCGCCAGAGGCTCTGCCCCGGCGATGCGCTTTTCAAGAAACGGGGATGCGGCTTGCATCAGGGGCCGGCCCGTCGCAAGCGCGCGTTCGAGCATCTCGAAGTGGCGCGCGGCCTCGGCGATCTGGGGCAGCGCCATGACCGTGCTATCTGCGCGCGCCTGTTGCCAGAATTCCGGTCGCAACCCATAGGCCGCGAGCACCCGTGCGGGATACCAGCTTGCGCACCAGTCGGGCAGATAGGGCAGTTGCGCAAGGATCGCCAGCACAGCGCCGATCAGTCTTGTGCAAGGCATATGGGACGCATTGTTCGGCGCAAGTTCGGCCACAAGATCGAGCAGCGCGGTCATCATCGCGATCCGCTGTTCGGCGGGCGGTGGCGCCCCCTGGTGATCGGGCATGTTCCGCGCCAAGGCGCAGGCGGTCCATGCAAGGCAGGGGGTCAGAACCCATCCACCGCCCTTGCGCGGGTAGCGGCGCAGTGTCTGCCGGATCAGTGGCCAGTCCCCTTGCCCCCAGAGCATCGGTAGCGCGGCCAGCCCAACTTCGTTTCCCGCGTCCATCCGTGCAGCAAGAGGCCACAGCAGGCGCGGGTCCGAATGCAGGCAGAACCATTCACTCAACTGCAGCGCCAGCGGCACGATCTGGTCGGGTGCAAGATCATGCTCTGCGCAGATCGCCCTGAACATTTCGGATGGGGCGTCGGTACGTTTCTGCCCCGCGCATCGGTGAAACGCGTCCCGTGCCCCCAGAACCGGGTCGGTCTGGGATGGGGCTGGCGGATCTGCCGGTTTCAGCTTGTCTGGCGGGCCGAACCCGGCCTGAGGAGCCGTCGCTGCGGCCCGTTGCAGAATGCCACGCAACTTCGGGGGCAGTGCATCCCACACCTTTGCAAAATGCACATGCTCCAGCATCTGCATCCGGGCGGCGATGTCGTTCTGCGCGATCCAGCCAGCCTCTGGCCGCTGCAATGCCGCGCACAGATCGGCACGACGCAGGTTCAGTGTTTCGGTTGTGCCAAGCCTCTGCAATTTCAGTAAAACATCCGCTCCGTGCCAGATGCGCCCGGGCAGGCTGACCAGGCTCAGGTGCTGCAATCCCGGCATCCCGTCGCCCGGTACGGGCAAAAGGGGCAGGTGTGTCCCGTCCGGCAACACGACTTGCGCCTCTGTGGTCGCAAGGTATGGCAGAATCAGTTCCATTCTAGGGCTCAGACCTCGCGTCATGGGCGCAATGCGGCGCAGCGATCGCAGCCCGGTGGGCCAGGTCATTGCGCTGACCCGGCGCAGCCCGACAAAGCCGCGCCGCAAAAAGAACCGCCCCCCGCGGGCTGGGCGCGGATAGGCGTCTGCGCGCGCCACGACCCGTCCGTCCAGCCAGACCCGTAGCGCCAGATTTCCCAGCAGATCGCGCAGGCATTCCAGATGCAGATCATGCAGCGTGCGCCGCAGGGGCGCGGCAAGCGGAACTTCTCGCCGCCAGCCGGTTGCCGCGCAGCGGTTCAGAACGATCACGCCCTCATCACGGCGCAGCGACAGGTGAAAGGGCACATCCCCCGCCACAGGATCAAGGAAATCGATATTCACGCAGGCTTGGTGGCTCAGATCGATCTCCATGCACAGCATGTCCCCTGCGGTGAATGTCACAGGGCCATGGTCGGGCCAGTCCTGTGCCGCTGAGCTGCGGCGCTCAGGTTGCATGGGTCAACCGTTCGCGCATGATCGCGCGCATATCTGCCGCCGCCGGTCGCCCATTGAGCACCTCGAATAGCGGCTCCAGTGCGTCATGGTCAGCGACATACTCCTCATAGCGCAGGGTGAGGCAACGGGCCGGATGGGCGGCGGCAACAGCGTCAAAGACCTGCTCAGCCGAGTGGATCACGGCCTGCACCTCTGCCGGATCGTGCCGCCGCCACCAGGAAGAACGGGCGACTGCATGGACATCGCGCGTGTTGAAGATCAGGCGCGCGCGTGGAAAGATCCGCAGGACGAACCTCAGATAGGCGCGGAATTCGGCCTGATCGGGGAGAGTGCGGATTTCCTTGAACCCACAGATGCGGGTGCCGGGAGGCGGTCGCAGCACCTGCGCAACAAAGCATTCGGTCAGCATCCGTGCATAGGTGTCGGCATCGACACACTCCGCCCCGAACCAGGGATGCGCCGGGTCAGAAATCAGGGATCTGGCCCGCATGTCGCGTATGTCCGGACTATGCGCGAGGGCGCGCCAACTCTGGAACAGCGGGTAGAGGGCATTGTTGTTCTCCCCCCGGATCAGGCAGCCCGGCACCGCGTTCATGACCCGTTGCAGCAAGGTCGAGCCCGAGCGCCCGTAGGTGACAAGAAATGCATATCCGTCAGTAGGGTGGCGAAACTGGCTCACGCGTCTTTGCCTCATGTGGTCTGGTGGCCTGGCATGTCGGGTCTGCCCTCAATCTGGGCACAGCGGATTAACATTCCGTTGCCTGTTGGGCGGTTTTTTCGTTGATCTTTCAGTAAGGTTTTAGGGGTAGGGTAATCCCATGCTCGGCTCAGACTCTCATCGCGGACCGACTGTCGCAGATGCGCCGTTGCAGGCGCATCCGGGACACGATCTTGGCCTGCATCGCGCGCGGGCCACCGGGATGGATCTGCAGGGGCTGGCGACTGCGATGACGGCTCGCGCGGATCTGGGCGATATCCGCGCCGCCCTGATTTATGGCGCGGCTTTGTTTGCCCGCCAACCCGATGCCGCACTGGCACAGCGTTTGGCGCGGTTCCATCGGCAATGCCGATCTTTCGCCTCGGGCGCGCGCCTGCTCTCGCGCGTGCAGCCGCAGCCCCGCGAGTGCCCTGCAGTGTTGCGCCAGCAGGCGGAGCTTGCCACGCTCGCGCAGGACGACAGCGCAGCGGCGAGGCTGTGGGAACAGGTGTTGGGGGCAACGCGTGAGCCGGGCAGCTATGCCATTCTACAGGCGATCGGATCTTTGCGGAACGCCGGACAGGATGCGCGCGCGCAGCAGGTCATCCACGCTTATGCAGACCCGCTATGCGCGGCCCATGGGCCGGATGCAACAGCACTGATTGCCAAAGGCCTGCATGGCCTGCCATCCGCGCCCCCGGCCCTGAGCATGATCACCGGCAATAACGGCACCGGCAAGACCAGCGTCGGGCATCTGTTGCAGGCCATCGGGTTCCGGATCGTCGATGCGGATGCCGCGATCGGCATGTATTGCCGTGCCGCGAGATACAGCCCGCTGCGCTTTGACCTGTCACAGGGCGATCCGCAGATGGAGCGTGATATTGTCTGGACCTGGCCAGAGGCGTTGTTTCATGCGGCCTGTTCGCGGGCACGGGCATCCGGGCGCCCCGTCGCGGTCGTCGGCGGGTTCGGCCGGGTTGTCGCGCCCTTTGTCGAACAGGTCGATCACGTCATCCATCTGGCGGCGCCGTCCGGTGTGATTGCACGACGTCTGGCGAAGCGCAACTCGCCCACACATCGCCCCGGCACGCCCGGCCATACGGCCGCGTTGCGGCGCAATGACCGACTGTCGGCGCAGGGTCTTGGCGCGACCCCGATTCGGGCGAACCAGCCGGTCTGGCAGGTCTGCACAGACATACTGGCCGCCTTTGCTGCGCCCGGAACAGCGCTCGGGCAACAGTCATCCGCAAGCGCGCATCAGCCTTAACCTTGTCTCAAACTCTTTGCGGCATGGTCCTGCTACGCTCCGGCAAACCCAGCCGCGGGCCAAACTGTCCATCGCCGCAGCCGGGAAGACCACCTGAATGACCCGCCCCCCCGATACCGCGCCCAACGACCGGATCAGGGGGTTGCTGACCCGCGGCGAGGGGCGGCTGGTCTGGACCATCGGGGGGATCAGTGTCTTTACCAACCTGCTGATGCTGACCGGGCCGATCTTCATGCTGCAGGTCTATGACCGCGTGCTGTCCAGCAAGTCGGAACCAACTCTGCTGGTCCTGTTCGCGCTGGTGGCCTTTCTCTACACTGTCTTTGGCGTGCTCGATCACGCGCGTGCGCGTATTGGCGCGCGGCTGGGGGCGCAGCTTCACGACCGGCTTGACCCGCAGGTCTTTGCGGCGGCCCTGAACACGGACCGCATGCGCGCCGCAAGGGCCCCGGCCGAACTTTCGGGCCTTCAGCAATTCGCCAGCGCCCCGGCCTTTATGGCGCTGTTCGATTTCCCCTGGGTGCCGCTGTTTCTGGGAATCATCGCGCTGCTGAACCCATGGCTGGGGCTACTGGCCTGCCTGGCGGCGCTGCTGCTGGCCGGGCTGGGCATGGCCAATATCCGCGCCAGCCGCGCACCGGTGGGCCAGGCGCAGACATCCGCATACCGGGCCGACCGGATGACCCGCCAGATCGCGCAGCACAGCCCCGAACTCGACACGATGAACATGCGCGCAGGCGCGCTGTCGCGCTGGCAGGGGCAGCGGCGGCAGGCGCTCGACCATGCGCTGGCGCTCAGCGATACCAGCGGGCGGTTCGGCGCCATTGCGCGCGCGCTTCGGTTGTTCCTGCAATCCGCGATTCTGGCTGCGGGCGCGTGGCTGGTGCTGCGCGGGCAATTGACGCCGGGGGGCATGATCGCGGCCTCGATCATTCTGGGACGGGCGCTCGCGCCGCTGGATCAGCTGATCGGGGGCTGGCCGCAGGTGCAGCTAGCGCGCGCGGGTATGGCAAGCTTGCGCGACCTGCTGTCGCATAATCCGGCGCGCGCGTGCGCGCGCATCCGGCTTCCGGCCCCTCGCGGGCAGTTGGTCGTCCGCCAGCTTGGGCTTCAGGCGCAGACAGGGGCGCGGCGTGTCGTGTTGCGGGATGTAGGCTTTGCGCTGGAGCCGGGGCAGGTTCTGGGCGTGGTCGGGGCCTCGGGGGCGGGTAAATCCTCGCTCGCGGCGGCGCTTGCGGGGCACTGGCCGCCAGATAGGGGCGAGATCCGGCTGGATGGCGCGCGGCTGGACCAGTATCCGCCCGATCAGCTTGGCGCAGCGCTGGGCTTTCTGCCGCAGCGCGTCACCCTGTTCGAGGGCAGCCTGCGCGATAATATCGCGCGTCTGGACCCGGCGGCCAGCGACACCGATGTGATCGCCGCTGCGAAGGCGACCGGCGCGCATGACATGATCCTGTCACTGCCCGATGGCTACGCGACACTGGTCACGGCTGAGGAGACGCGGCTTTCAGGTGGTCAGATCCAGCGGATCGGGCTGGCCCGCGCCTTTTTCGGCGATCCTGTCGTGATCGTGCTGGATGAACCCGATGCCAGTCTCGACGCTGAGGGGGTGCGCGCGCTGGGAACGGCGATCACTGCGGTGCGGGACCGGGGGGCGACTGTGGTCCTGACCACGCATCGCGTCGAATTGCTGCAGGGTTGTGACATGACCATCCGGCTGGAGCGCGGCGCCATGGTCCGGCCCCGCCCGCCGGGCGGCGAAACCGCCCGGCGGCACACCGCCACTCGGTCTGTCCCGCAATCGCTGCAAGCGCCGGTCCTGACGGATGCCGGCCAGATCCGGTTCCCGTGGGAGGCTGGTCGCAACGGGGCCCCGCGATGACATCCGCGCGTTATTCGGCGCGGGGGCCGCTGCGCATCGCTGCCGCCGCGATCGTCTTTCTTCTGTTCGGCTTCGGGTCATGGGCGGTCGCGGCGCGCCTCTCCGGGGCCGTCATCGGCGAGGGTATGATCGCGGTCGAACGCAATCTGCTGGCCCTGCAGCACCCCGATGGCGGTGTGATCGCAGACCTGCCGGTCATCGAGGGGCAGGAGGTCAGGCCCGGAGAGCTTCTGCTGCGCATCGACGGGGCGGCGCTGGAGACGGAGCTGCGGCTGATCGAGGGGCGGCTGACCGAAATTCTGGCGCGGCGCGCGCGGCTGGAGGCTGTGATCGCGGGTGCGGATAAACTGGACCCACCCAAGGATGTACCGCTGCGCGCAGTGCAGGAGAAGTTCGCCGCGAGTCTGCACAGCGAGGCTGCGGTGTTCGACGTTCAGCGCATGGTAAAAAAGGCGCTCGTTGCGCAGTTATCGCAACGCAAGGTGCAGATCGATGCGCAGCTCGACGGGATCGCGGCGCAGATCGCTGCAATTGACGACCAGCGCGCCCATGTGCAGCGCGAACATGACGTTCAGGCCAGGCTGATCGCGAAAGGCCTGGCGCAATCCGCGCGCCTGACTGCGCTGGCGCGTGAAGCCGCGCGGCTGCGCGGCAGCCATGCGGGCCTTGTTGCTGACCGGGCCGTGGCGGCAGAGCGCCGGGCCGAGATCGCGTATCAGATACTCTCGCTCCAGGCCCAGCACCGGGAAGAAGCGCTGCGGGAATTGCGCGATGTCACGCTGCAACAGGCTGAACTGACCGAACAGCGGCAGGCATTGCGCGACCGTATCGCACGGCTGACCCTGCGCGCGCCGATCCGCGGGCGCGTGCATGCGCTGGCGGTGGGCGGGGCGGGTGAAGTGCTGCGCGCGGGCGATGCGGCGCTGCATCTGGTGCCGACCGACCGGCCGCTGGTCATCACGGCGCAGGTGGCACCCTCGGATATCGACCAGATCATGCAGGGCCAGCAGGCGAGCATCGTATTGCCCGCGCTGAACCAGCGCGACCTGCCACAGCTTGAGGCGCAGGTGACACATGTGTCGGCAGACGTGTTTCAGGACCAGGCGGGCGCGCCGCGCTATTACCGGGTCGAGCTGCGGATGGCCGAGGGGGCGCTGGGCGAAATCACGCTGCGCCCCGGCATGCCGGTCGATGTGTTCTTCGCCACCGGCTCGCAAAGCCCGATTGCCTATCTGACCCACCCGCTGACCGCGTTTTTCAGCCGCGCGCTGCGTGAGGGGTGAAGATCAGTCGCGCATCACCTGATCCATGATGCGGGCGAACAGCGCCACCCCCGGCGCGATCAGCGGGTCGGGAAAATCGTAATGCGGGTCATGCAGGGCAGGGTGGTCGCGCCCCGAGCCCAGAAAGAACAGTCCGGTACGGGTGGTCGCGCTGAAGGCTCCGAAATCCTCGGACGGGCGCATGGGCAGGGGGAAATCGCCCTCGGGGATGCCGAGGCCCGTTGCAGCGCGGGTGATATGGGCTGCGGCTTGCGGGTCGTTGTCGGTGGCGTTGAAATGGTCATGTCGGCTGATGTCGGGCGACAGGTCGAAGGATTGCAGGCCGTTGCGGATTTCGGCCTCGAACGCCGCCAGCGCGCTGTCGGTGATCGTGCGCAGGGTCAGCATCGCCTCGGCGCGCGCGGGCGCGATGCCGAAGGCCCGCGCGCCCATCGACAGATGGCACAGCGTCGCCTGTCGGAACCCGCCAGTCAGCGCGCCGGGTATGGCATGGGGAGCGATCAGCGCCATGAGCGCGGCCAGCGACGGGGCGGGCGAGAGGCCGCTTTCGGGCGTGGCGGCATGGGCTTCGCGCCCTTGCCAGCGCAGATGCAGCCCGACCGATGCACAGCTTGCCGGGCCAGGGGCGACAGTGATATGGCCCAGTTCCATCCCCGGCATGTTGTGCAGCGCAAAGGCCCAGTCGGGCGCAAGCGTGCCAAAGCGCGGATCGGCCAGAACGGCGCGCGCGCCGGCACCGGTTTCCTCGGCCGGCTGGAACAGAAGGACGACGCGCCCGCGCGGGGGGCGGTGCTGGCCGACATGCCGTGCCATCCCTGCAAGGATCGCCATATGCCCGTCATGGCCGCACAGATGCGCGACGCCCGCGCGACGCGAGGCATGGGGCACGCCACTGGCCTCGGTTATCGGGAGCGCATCTAGCTCGGCGCGGAACAGGACCGAGGGGCCGGGCGCGCCGCTGTCATAGACCAGCGCCAGCCCGTGCCCGGCCAGCCCCTCGATCACCTGATCGGGCTGCGTTTCGACCAGCGCGTTGCGCAGGGTGCGGGCGGTTTCGCCCTCGGCCCCCGACAATTCGGGGCGTGCATGCAGCGTATGGCGCAATTGCTGCAGACCCGCAAGCGCGCCGGGCGAGGGATCGGCGGTCAGCATCCGCAGGCTCAGCGCCCGCGGATGCGCGGGTCGAGCGCGTCGCGCAGCCCGTCGCCGATATAGTTGACGCTCAGCACCGTCATCGAGATCAGGAGCCCCGGCCAGACCACGCGGGCGGGGTACTGCTCGATCCAGTCGCGCCCGTCATAGAGGATGCGCCCCCATGTCGGGAAATCGGGCGGGAAGCCCAGGCCAAGGAAGGACAGCGCCGATTCCGTGATGATCGCTGTCGCGATCCCCAGCGTGGCCGAGACCATGATGGGCGACAGCACATTGGGCAGCACATGGCGGGTATTGATCCGCAGCGAGGGCGTTCCGATGGAGCGCGCCGCCAGCACATATTCGCGTTCCTTCAGCGCCAGCACATCGCCGCGCACGATCCGGGCGGTCTGCATCCAGCTAGTGACGGCGATGGCGAAACAGATCAGCAGGAACACGCCGATCGCCTCGCCAAAGGTGCGGGCCAGCGTGTCGCGAAACAGCGTGACAAGGATCAGCAGCAGCGGCAGCAGCGGCAGGGCCAGAAACAGGTCTGTCACACGCATCAGCGGCCCGTCCAGCAGCTTGAAATACCCCGCCAGCACCCCGATCAGCGTACCGATGATCAGCCCCAGAAGCATGGCCGTCAGCCCCACCGCGACCGAGATGCGCCCGCCATACATCATCCGGGCCAGCAGATCGCGGCCAAGCTGGTCGGTGCCCAGCGGGTATTGCCAGCTCATGCCCTGATTGCGTTCGCGAATGTTGATCTGGCCGGGATCGACCTGCCAGACCCACGGCCCCACCAGCACGAACAGCACGATGGATACGAAAACGGCCAGCCCTGCCAGCGCGCCCCGGTGGTTCTTGAACTGGTCCCAGACATCCCACCACTGGTTGCGCGGCGGGCTGAAGGCCTCATCCGGCGAGAAGGGCTTGGCGGCGTCAGTCATAGCGGATCCTCGGGTCAAGGATGCCATAAAGGACATCGGCGATCAGGTTGAACATCACGATCAGGATGGCAAAGATGAAGGTGATCGTCTGCACCATGGGCCAGTCGCTGACATAGATCGCGCGGATCAGAGCGTCCCCCAGACCATTCACGCGAAAGATCTGTTCGGTGATGATCGCGCCGGTAAACACGGTCGGGATACCGATGGCGATGACCGTGACAACCGGGATCATCGAGTTGCGCAGCACATGCAGCAGCACCACGGTCTGTTCGCCCAGCCCCTTGGCGCGCGCGGTGCGCACGTAATCCTGGTTGAGGTTGTCGAGCATCGAGGCGCGCATGAAGCGGCTGATCTGGCTGGCATTATACAGCGCCAGCACTGCGACCGGCATCGCGATTTGCTTGACCTGGAACAGGAACGAGTTCCAGTCGCGCACCACATGGGTGGTGTCATACATCGACGGGAACCAGCCCAGCCAGACCGAAAAGACCAGGATGAACACGATCCCCGTGAAAAAGGTGGGCACGGAGAACCCGACCATGGACACGAATGTGCCGACCTGATCGAACCAGCTATACTGGCGATAGGCCGATATCACGCCGATGGGCACCGCGATCAGGATGCCGAACAGATAGCCCATGCCGACAACCCACAGCGTCTGCGGCACGCGCTGCACGATGATGTCGCCCACAGGGGAACGGGTCTGCCAGGACAGGATGCGCGGGCCTTGCGGGGCAATGTCCCAGCCGGTCACTCCGGCCAGAACATGCAGCGGCTCGGTCACCAGGGTCATCTGCAGCCATTTGAAATAGCGCACGATCACCGGCTCTCCCAGACCCAGCGAGATGCGGATCTGTTCGCGCACCTCCAGCGGGATGGTCATGGGCAGGCTGGCCGTGGGGTCGCCCGGCGCGAGATCCAGCATCAGGAACACGATCAGGCTGATCACCAGCACAGTGGGCACGGCAAAAGCCAGACGGCGCAGCGTGTAGGAAAGCATGGGGCGTGCCTTTGGTCAGAGGGTGGCCTGCCCCGCATGGACGGGGCAGGCCGGTGTCATGCGAAGATCACTCTTCGATGCGATACCATTCGGCCTGGTTCCAGTGCTCGGAATCCCAGACATTCAGGACGATGCCGC
>REDZ01000102.1 GCA_007695345.1 Paracoccaceae bacterium
GGCGGCTATGTCGTGGGCCAGACGGTGAAGCTGCTGAAACAGCATCATCTGCTGGAGGACACGGATGTGGTGATCTTTGATGTGCTGGGCGATGTGGTCTGCGGTGGCTTTGCCGCGCCGTTGCAGCACGCCGACCGTGCCGTGATCGTGACCGCAAATGATTTCGACAGCATCTATGCGATGAACCGGATCATTGCCGCCGTGCAGGCCAAATCGGCCAACTACAAGGTCCGGCTGGCAGGCTGCATCGCCAACCGCTCGCGCGATACGGATGAGGTGGACCGCTTTTGCGAGACCGTGGGGTTCAACCGGATCGGGCATATGCCGGATGTCGATGCGATCCGCCGCTCGCGCCTGAAGAAGAAGACGCTGTTCGAGATGGATGCGGATGAGGACATCCTCGCCTGCCGGGCGGAATACATGCGGCTGGCCGAGGCGCTTTATAACGGGACCGAAGCGTTCAACCCCGCGCCCTTGCCGGATCGCGATATTTTCGAGTTGCTGGGATTTGACTGATGCGCGACCTCGCCCCCTCTGCCAGCTATGACGCGACGCGAACGCGCGTCGCCGGCTATTTCGATGGCAGCGCCACGCGGGTGTGGGAACGGCTGACATCGGATGCGCCGGTCTCGCGCATTCGCCAGACCGTGCGTGCGGGGCGCGACGCGATGCGGGCGATGATGCTGGCGCAACTGCCCGGTGATCTGCGCGGCGCGCGGGTACTGGATGCAGGCTGCGGCACCGGCGCGGCGAGTGCGGAACTGGCCGCGCGCGGGGCCGATGTCACGGCCATCGATATCTCGCCCCGGCTGGTCGAGATTGCGCGCGCCCGTATGCCCGAGGGGCTGGCAGGGCGCGTGGACTTCCGCGCAGGTGACATGCTGGCCCCTGAGCTGGGGCGCTTTGAGCATGTCATCGCGATGGATAGCCTGATCTACTACACGCGCCCCGATCTGGAGGTCGCGCTGGACAGTCTGGCCGCGCGGGCGGGGCAGGTGGTGTTCACGGTTGCGCCGCGCACGCCGCTGCTGATGGCGATGTTCAACGCAGGCAAGATCTTTCCGCGCGCGGACCGGTCGCCCGTGATGATCCCGCAGGACTGGCGGCGGCTGGATGTGGCCGGGCTGGACCGGGTCGGGCGCATCTCTCGCGGGTTTTATATTTCCGAATGTCTGAGGGTGGCGACATGATCATCCCCAAATCCATGTTCAAGTCCATCGGCACGCGCTGGCTGCCCTTTGCGGATGCCGCCTCCGAGGGCTTGCCGCTGAACCAGATCCTGCGGCTGAGCCTGTTTCAGGTGTCGGTCGGGATGGCGACTGTGCTGCTTCTGGGCACGCTGAACCGCGTGATGATCGTGGAGTTGTCGCTGGCGGCCTCGCTGGTGGCGATAATGATCGCGCTGCCGGTGCTGATCGCGCCGTTCCGCGCGCTTCTGGGGTTCCGGTCGGACAATCACCGTTCGGCCATCGGCTGGAAACGGGTGCCCTATCTGTGGTTCGGTTCACTCTGGCAGTTCGGGGGGCTGGCGATCATGCCCTTTGCACTGCTGGTGCTGACGGGCGATGTGGTCCATGAGGTGCCCTTTGCGGGCGAGGTGATCGCGGCGCTGGCCTTTCTGATGACGGGCTTTGGCCTGCATATGACGCAGACCGCCGGGGTCGCGCTGGCCGCCGACCGCGCCGATGACGAGACGCGCCCGCGCGTGGTGGCACTGCTTTACGTGACCTTCCTGGTGGGGATGGCGATATCGGCGCTGATCGTGGGGTATTTCCTGCGTGATTTCAGCGATCTGCGCCTGATTCAGGTGGTGCAGGCCTGCGCTGTGGTCACGCTGGCGCTGAACATAATCGCATTGTGGCGGCAGGAAAAGATCAAGCCCATGACCCGCGCAGAGCGCGAGGCGCCCAAGCCTGCCTTCAAGGATGCATGGCGCGATTACATCAGCGGGGGACAGGCCGGACGGCTGCTCGCGGTGGTGTTCGTCGGTGGCCTGGCCTTCAACATGCAGGATGTGCTGCTGGAGCCCTATGGCGGCGAGATCCTTGGCCTGTCGGTCGCGGCGACCACAACGCTGACTGCCGTCTGGGCCTTTGGCGCGCTGCTGGGCTTCTGGCTGGCCGCGCGCTGGCTGGGCCAGGGCATGGACCAGTTCCGCATGGCCGCACGCGGCATTCTGGTGGGGATTTTCGCCTTTGCTGCCGTAATCTTTGCCGGCCCGCTGCAATCGAGCGTCGTGTTCTTTGCCGGAGCCTGGGGCATCGGTCTGGGGCTGGGGCTGTTCGCGGTCGCAACGCTGACAGCGGCGATGGAAATGCCGCGTCGCGGGATCGTGGGCGGCGGCATGGCGCTGGGCGCATGGGGTGCAGCGCAGGCCACGGCAGCCGGGCTGGCCGTGGCGCTGGGTGGCGGCATCCGGGACACGGTGCAGGGGCTGGCCAATGCCGGTCATCTGGGCGCGGGCCTGATGACCCCCGATATCGGCTATTCCGTCGTCTATCACATCGAGATCGGGCTGTTGTTCCTGACGCTCATCATCCTCGGGCCGCTGGTGCGGACCCGGATCATTCACACCGAAGATACGCGTAACCAAAGGATCGGCCTGGCCGATTTCCCAACCTGACCCTCAAGGAGGAAAACTCATGGATGCCCCTTATGGCTGGATCTTTTTCGGCAATTTCGACCTGGCACTGATCTCTCTCTACATGTTCTGGATCTTCTTTGCCGGGCTGGTCTACTACATCCAGCGCGAGAACATGCGCGAAGGCTACCCGCTGGAAAACGAGGATGGCAGCCAGACCAATTCGCTGCTGTCGATCCCCGAACCCAAGACATTCCATCTTCCCCATGGGCGCGGCGAATTCAAGGCCCCCGATCTCGAGCGTGAAAAGCGCGATCTGGCGCTGGCGCCGACCAGTGGTGGGACGGGCTTTCCCTTTGCGCCGACAGGTGATCCGCTGAAGGACGGTGTCGGCCCGGCATCCTGGGCGGCGCGCCGCGATGAGCCGGAACTGGACGGGCATGGCCATGCCAAGATCCAGCCCATGGCAAAAGTCGGCGATTTCTCCGTCGCGGCCGGGCGTGACCCGCGCGGCCTGCCAGTGATGTGCCATGACCGCAAATCGCCCGGCAAGGTCAGCGATATGTGGGTGGACGTGCCCGAACAGCTTGTGCGCTATCTGGAAGTCACGCTCGACGATGGCGGCACACGGATCGTGCCGATGCCGATGGTCAAGATCAAGTCTGACCGTGTGGTGGTCAATGCGCTCGATTCCGAGAGCTTCAAGGGCATTCCGGTGCTGGCCTCGGATGCGCAGATCACCAAGCTCGAGGAAGAGAAGGTCTCTGGCTATGTGGCGGGTGGCTATCTCTATACCGCAGACAAGCGCGCATCGCAGATGGCGGCGCTGAACAAGGTCTTGTCCGAACCGGCCTGAGCCCGGACGGACAACAAAAAAAGGGAACCGGACCATGTCACATGATGATTTCGCCTTTGAGCCCGTCAAGGGGCTGCCCGAGCGGCCCCCTGAACACGAGCGTATCCTGTGGCAGGGCCGCCCTGCGACCCTGCAGCTCGCGCGTGAAGCCTTCAAGATCAACTGGATCACCGGATATTTCGCCGTCATCGTCGTCTGGCGGGCGAGTGTCGGCAGCATCGATGCCGGGATTGCAGGCGCGCTGGCTTACGGGTTGCCCTATGTCGGGCTGTGGGGGCTGGCGATGGCGGTGATCGCCATTCTGGCCACGGCGATGGCGCGCAGCACGGTCTATACGATCACGACCGCCCGCGTGGCCATGCGCATCGGGGCCGCACTGAACGTGACGCTGAACCTGCCCTTCCGCCAGATCGCGAATGCCGATCTGTCGCTGCGCGGCAATGGCACAGGCACAATCGCGCTCGAGACATTGGGCGAGACGAAATTCTCGTATCTGGTGCTGTGGCCGCATTGCCGCCCCGGCCATGTGCGCGTGACGAAACCCGCGCTTCGCTGCATCCCGGATGCCGCGAATGTGTCGAAAATCCTGGCCGAGGCCGCGGAAACCCGCGTCGCCCAGCCCGTCATCGAACGCCGGACCGCCCCCGCGGAGGGCGATCTGGTCGCAGCCGAATGAGACCTGCCATGACAACCGATCCCAATCCTCAAAAACCCTTCAAGCCCGGCTTCAAGCGCCAGGACAAAAACGACATGATCCCGATCGGGCTGGTACGCGGCATGTTCGCGCTGGCCGCCGTGTCGCTGGCGCTTGTCACCTATGCCAGCGTTACCGGGCGCGAACGGGTCGCGATCCCGCCGCCCGCGCCTGTGGTGCAGGAATGGTCCATCAGCCTTGTGGGCCATGACGCACAGGCGGTGAGCGTCTATGATGCCAATGGCACGCTGCTGGCGGACATGGATCATGGCGGGTTCGTCACGGTCATCCAGAACGGGCTGATGACCATGCGGCGGCGTCACGGGCTCGACCCGGCACTTCCGCTGACGATCGTTCAGTACGAGAATGGCCGTCTGGCGGCCATTGACCCCCTGACAGAATACCGCGTTGAACTGACCCAGTTCGGCGGCGACAATCAGGCCGCGTTCGAACGGCTGTTGCAGACGGTGCCGTAACAAAACGGCCCGCACGACAAAAACAAACCAAGGGAAAAACAAAATGTCACTCTTCTCTCGAAAGGTCGAACAGGTGCCCTGCACTGTCGAGGTCAGCCACCGGTTCGAAGCGCTGCATGCGCATGTACGTTTCAACGATGGCTCGGTCGTGCATCCGGGCGATGAAGTCCAGGTCCAGGGCCCGCCCGTTCTGGCCGCCTGGGGCGAGGTGATCAGCGAGGATCGCACTGCCGTCATCACCCGCGCGAACGCGCTCGAGCGTCTGTGGACGCGGATGACCGGGGATTTCGAATTCATGGAACTCTGTGAATTCTCGTTTTCAGAGGAGATGAGCGTATGAACGTGCATGCCACCACCCATGACGAGCTTGCCGCCGAGATGGGCGACAAGTTCGACACCGACGCAATGGCGCAGGAATCCACTCTGCTGAATCCGCGCTTCTACACCACTGATTTCGACGAGATGGACCGCATCGACGTCACGCCGGTTCGCGAAGAGTGGGATACCCTGATCGCACAGATGAAATCGGACCCGAACAAGGGCCATTTCAAGAAGACCGCGGATTGGGACAAGGTCGATTGGGACAATATGGATCCCAAGCTCAAGCGCGAGCTGATCGACTTTCTGGTGTCCTCCTGCACCGCCGAGTTTTCTGGCTGCGTGCTCTACAAGGAAATGAAGCGGCGCGGCAACAACCCGGATATCTGCGAGCTGTTCAACTATATGGCCCGCGATGAGGCGCGGCATGCGGGCTTCATCAATGACGCGCTGCGCGAAGCCGGTGTGGCAGTGAATCTCGGATTTCTGACAAAGGCCAAGAAATACACCTATTTCCGGCCGAAGTTCATCTACTATGCCACGTATCTCAGCGAAAAGATCGGCTATGCGCGGTATATCACGATATACCGGCACCTGGAGGCGAACCCCGAGAAGCGCTTTCACCCGATCTTCAAGTGGTTCAAGGAATGGTGCAATGACGAGTTCAGCCATGGCGAGGCGTTTGCGCTTCTCATGCGCACCGACCCCAAGCTGACCGAGAGCTTCGTCAACAAGCTGTGGATCCGGTTCTTCCTGACAGCGGTGTTTGCGACCATGTATGTGCGCGATCACGCGAGGCCCGCCTTTCATGACGCGCTGGGTGTCGATATCGACTGGTACGACCAGGAGGTGTTCCGCAAGACCGGCGAGATCGCGAAGCAGGTCTTTCCGATGGAGCTGGATATCGACCATCCGGCCTGGCTGCCGACACTCAAGAAGATCGAGGCCGCCTACAAGGATGTCGAGGAGGGCACCAAAGCCGGTGGCCTGAAGGGCAGCTTGCGCAAATGGGGCGGCATGACGCGCGCCGGGCTGGGCTTTGCACGCCTCTATCTGCTGCCGGTCAAGAAAAACACGCCACCCGCATCCGTGCGGATGGAGCCAAGCTACTGATATGGTCCGTAGGGTGGGTTTAAACCCACCTTACGCCCGACAACAAGGACCGCGCCCATGTTCGACACCCCCTGGATAGCTGCCCTTGCTGCGCTGTTCCTGTGGTGGTTTGCCACAGGCATCCTGCTGTGGCGGGTGCATGTGGCCGACAGGGGCGGGCCGGACCAGCATGCCTGGTCGGTGATATTGTCGCTGCCGCTGGCCGTGCTTGGGGTGCTGGGCGTCAATGCCACGCTGGGCGATCCCAGCCCGCAAGGGGTGTGGCTGGCGTTTCTGTCCGCACTGGCGCTCTGGGGCTGGGTCGAGCTGGCCTTTCTGTCGGGCATCATCACCGGCCCGAACCGGCGCGCCTGCGCGCCCGGTCTGCCCCCCCTGCAGCGCTTTCGCGCAGCATTCGGCACGATCGCCTATCATGAGTTGCTGCTGGCGGGCATCCTGCTGGTGCTGCTGATCGCAAGCTGGGGGGCGGCCAACAGCTTCGCGCTCTGGACCTTCCTTTTGCTGTTTCTGGCGCGCATCTCGGCCAAGCTGAACCTGTATCTGGGCGTGCCGCGCATCAATACGGATTTTCTGCCCTCACCACTGACGCATCTGTCCAGCTATTTCCGGCAAGGGCCTGTCAGCGGCTTCTTTCCGCTGTCGGTCACATTGCTCGCGCTGGGCACGGGCTGCTTTCTCGAACGGCTCTGGCGTGCGCTGCAGGCGGGCGACCAGGGCGCGATCATCGGCTTTACCCTGCTGTCGATGCTCGCTGCGCTTGCACTGCTGGAACACTGGTTCATGGTCTGGCGCGTGCGTGATGACAAACTCTGGCGCTGGATGATACCGGCACCGGCAAACCACAAGACAAAGACTCACCCGAGGGGGACCCCATGAATTTCGACGCTCATTTCGCCGCTGAACTCGACAAGCTGAAAACCGAGGGCAATTATCGCATCTTTGCCGAGGTCGAGCGTCAATGCGGGGCCTTTCCGCGCGTCAAGCATTATGACGGCCCGTCCGTGCAGGAAGTGACAGTCTGGTGCTCGAATGATTATCTTGGCATGGGCCATCACGCGGATGTCATCGGCAGCATGGTCGACGCCGTCACAGCCTGCGGCACCGGCGCGGGCGGTACGCGCAATATCTCGGGCAACAATCACGCGCATCGGGTGCTGGAGGATGAACTGGCCGACCTGCATGGCAAGGAGGCGGCGCTTTTGTTCACCTCGGGCTATGTGTCCAACTGGGCCGCGCTCTCGACGCTGGGCGCGAAGATCCCCAATGCCGTGATCCTGTCGGATGAAAAGAACCATGCCTCGATGATCGAAGGTATCCGCCACAGCCGCGCCGACAAGGTGCTGTGGAAGCATAATGACTGGCGCGATCTGGACCGCAAGCTCAAGGCCGTGGGCGACCGTCCCAAGATCGTGGCGTTCGAGAGTGTCTATTCCATGGATGGCGATATCTGCCCCATGCGCGAGATCATCGAGGTCGCCGAGGCGCATGGCGCGCTGACCTATCTGGATGAGGTGCACGCCGTCGGCATGTACGGCCCCCGTGGCGGCGGCATCTCGGAAGAGCGGGGACTGGCGGATCGCATCACGCTGATCGAGGGCACGCTTGGCAAGGCCTATGGCGTGATGGGCGGCTATATCACCGGATCGAAGGCGCTGTGCGATTTCATCCGCTCCTTCGCCAGCGGGTTCATCTTTACCACTGCCCTGCCCCCGGCCATTGCGGCGGCGGCCACAACCTCGATCCGGCATCTGAAATCTTCGCAGACCGAACGCATGGCGCAGCGCGAACGAGTGGCACAACTGCGCGCGCGGCTTGATGCCAAGGGTATCCCGCATATGCCGAATGACAGCCACATCATCCCTGTGATGATCGGCGATCCGGTCAAGTGCCGCATGATCTCGGATATCCTGATGAATGACTGGGGTATCTATGTGCAGCCCATCAACTACCCGACTGTGCCCAAGGGCACTGAGCGGCTGCGCATTACCCCGGGCCCGCTGCATTCGGATGCCGATATCGACCGGCTGGTCGATGCGCTGACTGCGCTCTGGTCGCAATGCGCGATCGCGCATGCTGTCGCGTAAGAATTACCGTCTTGACCTGATGGCAGAGTGAGACATTTTATCGCAGATGGATCCATGGGAGGAAACTGGATGAAAACCTTGAAGACCACTGCGCTGAGTGCCGTTGCATTCTCGTTTGTCGCGTTTGCGGCACAGGCAGGCGACCCCGCAGCCGGGGAGTCGGCCTTTACCAGCCAGTGCCAGAACTGCCACAATGTCGTCAATGATGATGGCGATGTGCTTGCCGGTCGGGCCAATGTACGCACGGGGCCAAACCTGTACGGTGTGATCGGGCGTCAGGCCGGCACGGTTGACGGCTTTCGCTACGGTGGCTCGCTGGTCGAGGCCGGGGAAGAAGGGCTGGTCTGGGACGCCGACAATATGGTGCCCTATCTGCTGAACCCGCAGGATTACCTGCGCGAGGTGCTGGATGACCGCCGCGCCCGCAGCCAGATGTCATTCCGCGTGCGTGATGAAGGCACGGCCAATGACATCATCGCCTTTCTCGCGGATTTCTCGTCCGAGGCCGAGGAAGAAGAGCACGCTGCAGCCGACTGACACCACTGCAGCACGCATATGCAAAGGCCCCGTGGCATCCACGGGGCCTTTTCTCATGCTGTGGTCGTTCTGAAACGTCTATGCCTTGTCCGCCTCGGACACCCGGTCGCGGATCAGGGCGAGGAACCTGTCACGATATTCCGGATCGCCCAGCGCCACATCGACAACCGCCGTCAGATAGCCGAATTTCGCCCCGCAATCATAGCGCCGCGACGGGTTGGTGATCGCGCCGACCTTGCCCTGCGCGGCAAGCTGGTCGATCGCATCTGCAAGCTGGATCTCGCCGCCCGCGCCGGGCTTCAGGTTGCGCAGGATGTCGAACACCTCGGGCGTAAAGACATACCGCCCGAAAGATGCCAGCCGCGACGGCGCATCTGCGACCGGGGGTTTTTCGACAATCCCCTCGACAGGCATGACCCCGCTTGCATCCGCGCTGCCTGCTTTCACGATGCCGTATTTCGACACATCCTCTTGCGGGACCTCGGACACCGAAAGGATCGTGCGCGGTGCCGCGTCAAAGGCCGTCACCAGCGCCTGCGTTGGCAGCGTACCGCCCTGCATCAGGTCATCGGCCAGAAGCACGGCGAACGGGTTATCACCAACGGCAGGGGCAGCACAGAGCACGGCATGGCCCAGTCCCAGCGGTTCTGGCTGGCGCACGAAGATACAGGCCACGCCTTCGGGCACGATATTGCGCACCATGTCGCGCAATTCGGTCTTGCCCTTGGCCATGAGCTGCGCCTCGAGTTCCAGATTGGCATCGAAATGATCGCCCACGGCGCGCTTGTTGCGGCCCGTGACAAAGACCAGTTCGGTGATACCGGCGGCGATCGCTTCCTCGACGGCATATTGCACGATGGGCTTGTCGATGATGGGCAACAATTCCTTCGGCATCGCCTTGGTCGCGGGCAGAAAACGCGTGCCCAGACCTGCGACCGGAAAGACCGCCTTGGTGATCCGTGTCATGCAGTACTCCCTGAAATGGCAACGACCGGCAGACAATCCGGCCCATAGACGCAAGATGTAAAGGGATTGACGGGTGATCACAAGCAGTGCATCCGAACGGGCTGGCAGGGCGCGCGCGCTGGCTGGCTGTCCATTGGGGCAGATGACTCGACTCTGGCGGGGGCCTATTCTAGATACCAGAACATAAAGCGAACATATGATCTGCCATGCCCCGACGTATCCTCTCGCTCTGGTTGCCCCGTTTCGGGCCGGACCTGTCGCTGCGCCGCAACCCGGTGGCAGGCCCCTTTGCGCTGGTGGCAAAGGACCGCGGGGCCGACCGGCTGGTGGGGCTGAACCCGGAGGCGGCGGCCTGCAGGCTGGCGCCCGGCATGGGGCTGGCGGATGCGCGCGCGCTCTGCCCCGATCTGCTGACCCGCCCGGCCGACCCGCGCGGCCAGGCGCAGGCACTCGAGACGCTGCGCCGCTGGGCCACACGCTACTGCCCCTGGGTGGCAGTGGACGGCACGGACGGGCTGGTGCTGGACATTACCGGATCGGCCCATCTGGCGGGCGGCGAGCCCGCGCTGCTGGAGGATCTGACCGACCGGCTGGCGCGCATGGGCTTTGCCACCCGCGCCGCCAGCGCCGAGACGCGCGGCGCGGCCTGGGCCATGGCGCATTACGGGGCGGGGGGCGTGGTGCCGACAGGGGCAGCCGAGCGCGCGCTGATGGCACTGCCGCTGGCGGCCTTGCGGCTGGAGGGCGACGTGGTCGAGGGGCTGGAACGGCTGGGCCTGCGCATCGTCCGCGATCTGACGCAGATCCCGCGCGCGAATCTGGCGCGGCGCTTCGGCCCCGGCCCGATGATGCGGCTGGATCAGGCGCTTGGCCGGTTGGCCGAGCCTGTCACCCCCACCCCCGAGGCGCCCAGCTTCGCTGTGCGCCTGTCCCTGCCCGAGCCGATTGGCCTGATGGGCGATATCGAGGCCGGGATCGCCCGGCTGCTTGACCGTCTCTGCGGGCATCTGCGACAGGCCGAACAGGGCGCGCGGGGCCTGGTGCTGGAATTGTCCCGCGTCGATGGCTCTGCCGTGCATCTGGAGATTGGGCTTGCACGCGCGATGCGCGATGCCAGCGCCATGCAGCCCCTGCTGATGCGCGCACTTGAAGGGATGGATGCCGGCTTTGGCATCGACCGGATGCGGCTGAGCGCCGCCCCGGTCGAGCCGCTGCCCGTCCAACAGATCACCACCAGCGGCGCGCAGGCGCAGGATGATCTGGCCGATCTGCTGACGCGGCTGTGCAACCGCGTAGGGTTCGAGCATGTGACCCGCCACCTGCCCGCAGACAGCCATATCCCCGAAAAGGCCTGCACCCTTGCCGCTGCAGCCTATAGCGAGCCCGCGCGCGACTGGGCAGGCCGCGACACGCCGCCCCGCCCGCTGACCCTGTTTGCGCCTGAACCCATCGCAGGGCAGGGCCGCACTGTCCCGCGCGGGTTTCGCTGGCGGGGGCAATGGTGGCGCGTGACCGCCGCGCAGGGGCCGGAACGCATCAGCCCCGAATGGTGGCTGGACGACCCAAGCTGGCGCTCGGGGCTGCGCGATTACTGGCAGGTTCAGACCGACCGGGGCGCGCGGCTATGGCTGTTTCATACCCCCCAGCGCGATGGCTGGTGCGTGCAGGGCGTGTTCGGCTGAGCGCAGCGCGCGCACAGGCCTCAGCCACCGGCCTGCCCTTCGGCTTCGATCAGGCCCAGCAGATAGCTGCCATAGCTGTTCTTGCGGAAACGTGCGGCGCGGGCGCGCAGCGCCTCGGCGTCGATCCAACCCGCGCGAAAGGCGATCTCGTCAGGCGATCCGACCTGCAGGCCCTGCCGTTCGGTCAGGGTGCGCACGAAATTGCCCGCATCCAGCAGGCTGGCATGGGTGCCGGTATCCAGCCAGGCACAGCCGCGCCCCAACCGTTCGACCTGCAACGCCCCTTACGCACGATAGAGTTCGATCAGATCGGTGATTTCCAGCTCGCCCCGTGCAGAGGGCGTGACTTTTGCAGCCATGTCCGGGGCGCGCCCGTCAAAGAAATACAGGCCTGTGACCGCATAGCCGGACGGCGCTTTCGCAGGCTTTTCGATAATCGCGCGCACCGCGCCCTCGGCGTCGAAATCGATCACGCCATAGCGCTCGGGGTCGGTGACGTGATAGCCGAAGATCGTGGCACCCCGATCGCGCGTATTGGCGGCGGCCAGCGCGTCGGGCAGGCCATGGCCGAAAAAGACATTGTCCCCCGGCACCATGGCCGAAGGCGCGCCATCCGGAAAGTCGCGTGCCAGCAGATAGGCCTGCGCCAGCCCGTCCGGGCTGGGCTGCACGATCCATTCGAACCGCAGCCCCCACTGGCTGCCATCGCCCATCAGCCGCTGGAACTGCGCCTGATCCTCGGGTGTGGTGATGATTGCGATCTCGCGGATGCCGGCCAGCATCAGCACTGACAGCGGATAATAGATCATCGGTTTGTCATAAAGCGGCAGCAACTGCTTCGACACGCCCATGGGGATCGGCCAGAGCCGCGTGCCCGACCCGCCAGCCAGAATGATCCCCTTGCGCGTCATGTCCGCACCCCCAGCCTTTCGCCAACCCCGTCGCGCGCCTGCAGCGCGCGCCATCAGTCCTCATTCTCCAGATACCAGCGCACTGTGCGGCGCAAGCCTTCTTTCAGCGTGACCGAGGGCTGCCAGCCCAACTCGCGGCGGATGCGCGTGGCATCAATCGCATAGCGCATGTCATGGCCGGGGCGGTCGGCCACGAAATCGATCAGCCGGGCATGGGGCGCGCCAGCAGGGCGCATTTCATCAAGGATGATGCATGACCGCGTCGGGGCGATGCGCGTCGAATAACCGGTCCAGCGCGGCACGGTCGCGGATATCGGCCTGTTCGAAATGGTAATGCGGGCTGTTGGCCACCTGTGCCAGATTGTCCAGACAGGCCGCATAGGTCAGCGCATCCAGATTGACGACATCGCGGCCCTGCGCGATGGCCAGTCGCACCAATGCGGACCCGATAAAGCCCGCGCCCCCGGTCACAAGCAATGTCATGCGCCGCCCTGATAGGTGAAGGGGCTGTCAAATTCCGCGAAGGGGCGCGCCTGCGCATCCTTGTCGGACAGGACCGGCGCATCCGTGCCCCAGTCGATCCCGACACTGTCCCAGCGGACAACATCATCACAATCGGGCGCATAGTAATCGGTGCATTTATACTGCACTTCGCAATCCTCGGTCAGCGTCAGGAACCCGTGCAGAAAGCCCTTTGGCACATAGAGCTGCGCGCCGTTTTCGGCTGACAACGTGGCCGTAACATGCCCCCCATAGCTGGGCGAGCCCTTGCGGATATCGACCGCCACATCCAGCACCGCCCCGCGCGAACAGCGCACCAGCTTGTCCTGCGCATGGGGCGGGTGCTGCAGATGCAGGCCGCGCAGCGTATGGCGTGGGGCGGAAAAGCTGTGATTGTCCTGCACGAAGTCCGGCCATTCAAGACCCGCCGCCTGCAGCGTCCGGCGGTTCCAGGTTTCGGCAAACCAGCCCCGCGCATCGCCAAAGCGGCGCGGCGTTATCAGCACAACATCCTTTATCCGCGTGTGTTCAACCTGCATCACGCCTGCCTTGTTCCAACTGCGTGCGCTCTGACATATCCCACCGGGGCGCGGTCTGCCAAGCCTCGCGCGGGCTGCCTATTCGGCAAAAATGTCAGGACCATGGCTGCCGGAATAAGCTGCGGCGCGATATTGTGTAAGGATGCGTTAATCCTGAGACGCGCGACTTGGTGCATCTGGTTCTGCCGGATCGGCGCAGCTTATCGCGCACGCATCGGGGTTTCAGGCTGATCCCGGCAGGTTATACGGCGTGATGACATGAATGTCGCTCATGCCATGGCAGCCGCTCTGCAGCGTGCCGGCAGAGGCATCGCGCGCCATCATGAACAGTTTGTGCATGTCCTGTGTCAGGTCGTGGTGCAGGACATAGCTGATCGCGCCTTGTTTCAGCAGGTGGCGGTTTTCATGGTCAAGATCATGCGCGACATGCACCAAGGGTTGCTGCCCGTATTCCGCCAGCTTGCGCCGGATCGCCGCATTGCCACCGCCGATGGAATAGATCGCGTCGGGCCGAATGCCCCGCGCCAGCACAGCCTCAAGCGAACGGCCCGTGGCGGCGCGTATTCCGGCCCCGCCGCTTGCATCCACCAACCGCATGCCGGGGCGCAAACTGGTGATCAATGCACGAAAGGCCGCAAGCCGGTCTGTTTCGCCCCTGAAACTGTCCTGACTGCGCGAGGTCAGGATCGTTGCGCGGCCATCCGGCAGGGCCTGCGCGATCAGATAGGCCGCGATGCGCCCTGCCTGCGCATTGTCCAGCCCGAAATACCCTTTGCGCGCGCTGCCCGGCAGGTCAGTCACAAGGGTAAAGACGGGAATGCCGGACTGCGCCAGATGATCCACCATCTCGCGCATGGCCGCAGTATCCCGCACCTTGAGGCAGATGCCATGGCTGCCGCGCCGCGCGATGCGATCCAGCGCGTGCAGGCTTTCGGCCTCTGTCATGACTTCGTGAAACTGGAAACGCAGCCTGATTGCGACACCGGGCACGGATCGCATCGCCGCTTCCGCTGCCAGACGTATCTCGCGCGAGAAGCGCCTGGGCGCTTCGGCCAGCACATCCAGAAACAGCCGCCGCCCCTGCACCGCAAGCTGTTCTTCCTGCGCCACAAGCTCGCGCAGCGCCATGGCAACGCGGGTCCGGGCCTGCGGGCTGACATTGGGCCGGTCATTCAGCACCCGGTCCACAGTCGCCGTGCCCAGACCGGCCTGGCGCGCAATCTCCTTGATCGGGAAACGATGGGTCATTGATGTATTTCTGATGTGTTTTGTGTAATCAGGCAAGCCCATCGCGCGGTAGGCTTCGGGTCAGACAAACCCCGGAGGATTCTGCCATGACCCTTGATCTGACACCCCCCGCGCCTGGCTACTATGCCGAGGCCGAATGCGATCTGGAGGCGTTTCGCACCCTGACTGCCCTATGCGTGGATCAGGCAGATGTGCCGCAGGCCGGCGCTATAACCTGTAATGTGCCGGTCTATGACATTGATCGGCTGGCCCCCGCGCTGGACGCGTCCGAAACGCGCCGCGCCTTGATGAGTGAATGGGCAAAAATCCTGCATTCAGGGGCCGGCGTATTCGTGCTGAAACAGGCCTGCCCCGATCATGCGGCCATTGACGATGCCACCGCCGAATATCAGGCGATCATCGCGCAGGAACGCGCAGCCAGCGGGGCGCGCGCCGATCACTTCGCCGCAGCCGGCAGCAATGACCGCATCTGGAATTCGCTGCAGAAACTTGCCCTTGCGGCACCGCAGACATTTGTGCGCTATTTTTCCAGCCCGGCGGTCGATGCCGCCTGCGAGGCATGGCTGGGCCCGAATTATCAGATGACCGCCCAGATCAATCTGGTGCATCCGGGCGGGCAGGCGCAGCAGGCCCATCGCGACTATCATCTGGGGTTCCAGACGGCAGAGATCAGCGCGACCTATCCCGCGCATGTGCATGACCTGTCGCCGCTGATGACACTGCAGGGCGGGATCGCGCATTGCGATATGCCGGTTGAGGCGGGGCCGACCAAACTGTTGCCCTTTTCGCAGCTTTACCGCCCCGGCTATGCGGCATGGCGGCGGGCCGATTTCCGTGCGCATTTCGATGCGCATTGCGTCCAGTTGCCGTTGGAAAAGGGCGATGCCCTGTTCTTCAACCCGGCGCTGTTTCATGCCGCTGGCGCCAATCACAGCGCGGATATTCACCGCATGGTCAATCTGCTGCAGATATCCTCGGCATTCGGGCGGGCGATGGAAAGCGTGGACCGCGCTGCCATCTGCCGCGCGATCCATGCGCCGCTGACCGAGGCTGTTGCACAGAACACGATGTCCAAGCAGGCGCGCGAGGCTGTTCTGGGCGCCGCTGCCGAGGGGTATTCCTTTCCCACCAATCTGGACCGCGACCCGCCCGTGGGCGGGCTGGCCCCCGCAACCCAGAAGGACCTGCTGCGCGAAGCGGTGCTGAACCAGTGGACGGATGACGCGCTGGCCCAGGCGCTTGCGGATCTGCAGGCAAGGCAGCACCCCTGAGCCCACCATCACCCGAGGCGCTTGCCTGTCAGGCCATGATCTGCAAACAGTGCGGCTGAAACGACCCGGATGCGGACATGCGACTTATTGATACCTCTCACCCGTTTTACCGTCCGGCATGGCGGCGCTATCTGCTGGTGGCGATACCATTCGTCTGGTCGGGGGTGGAATGGTCCATCGGCAGCATGATCTGGGCATGGCTGACCGCCGCTGTCGGCGGGGTCATGGCCTGGCATCTGATCCTGAACTGGCGCGAACCCGAAGACGACTAACCGCTTGGCAGCGCCACAGGCTGGCCACTCTGGCACGACCGGGTCGCGGCATCAGCGAGGATCTGGGCAAAAAGCCCGTCCTCGATGCCCGGCGCGGCGGACGTGCCGCCTTGGGCCGCGGCGACAAAGGCGCGCATCTCTGCCAGATAGGCCGCCTCATACCGTTCCAGAAAGAAATGCTGCGCGGGGGCGCGTTGGAAACCGGCGTCGGTCGCAAGCTCGACCGTGGTTTCAAGCTGGTTCTCGGCGCGCAGCATTCCCTTCTGGCCATGCACCTCGATCCGCTGGTCATAGCCATAGGCGGCGCGGCGCGAGTTCGATATCTGGCAGATGCGCCCGCTCTCGGATGTCAGGATCACGGCGGCCGTGTCCACATCGCCCGCAGCCCCGATGTCCGGGTCCACCAGCGCGCTGCCGACTGCGTGCAGAAGGGTAAATTCCTCTCCCATCAGAAACCGCGCCATGTCGAAATCATGGATCATCATGTCCCGGAACAACCCGCCCGAGCGTTCGATATAGGACACAGGCGGCGGTGACGGATCGCGCGATGTGATGGTCAGCAGTTCCACCGCACCGATATCATCGGCGCGGATACGCGCGCGCAGTGCGGCGAAATTCGGGTCGAACCGGCGATTGAACCCAGTCATGAAGGGCACACCCGCACCCGACACCACATCCATGCAGGCGCGGATATTGTCCACCGACATGTCGATGGGCTTTTCGCAAAAGATCGCCTTGCCCGCGCGCGCCGCAGCATGGATCAGGTCGAAATGCGTATCCGTAGGCGTGCCGATGACCACGGCATCCACATCCGCAGCGGTCAATATGCTGTCGGTGTCGCGCATCTCGGCGCCAGTGCTGTTCGCCAGCGCCTGCGCGGCATCGGGCATCGCATCGGCGACGGCCACGACCTGGGCATCGTCCAGCGCCTTGATGCTGCGCGCATGCACCTGTCCGATGCGCCCGCAGCCCAGTAGTCCGATCCGCAGCATCTCATGCCCTCCCTGATGCGCCCAAGTTCCGGATGACCGCGCGCGCGGCCTCTGTCACCGGGGGTTCGGTTTCTTTCAGGATCGACACCCGGTCATAGCGCGCCGGGTCGGCATTGACCGCCGCGCGAAGCGCCTGCCCGAAGGCCAGCCGCAATTCGGTGCCGATATTGAATTTCGCAATGCGCGATCCCGCCGCAAGCGCGGCGCGCTGCGCATAGGGCACGCCCGAGCCGCCATGGATCACCAGCGGCACATCGGTCACCCCCTCGATCGCGCGGAGGCGGCCCTCATCCAGCCCGCCTGCGTGATCGGTCTGCAGATGCACATTGCCCACGGAAATCGCCATCGCATCGACCCCGGTTTCACGGGCAAAGCGCGCGGCTTCTGCCGGGTTGGTCCCGGCAGAGGCATCGCCCCCCGCATAGCCCACGAATCCGATCTCGCCCTCGCTGGAAATGCCGGCCGCATGGGCCAGTTCCGCCACCTGCGCCGTCTCTGCAATATTCTGCGCCAGCGGCTTGCGCGACCCGTCATACATGAGCGAGGTAAAGCCCGCATCCAGTGCGGCGCGGCAGTCGTCAAGCGTGTAGCCATGATCCAGATGCACCACGACCGGCACATCCACGCTATCTGCCAGATGCCGCATCATCGCGCCCAGAACCGGCAGGGGCGTATGCGCGCGGCACGATGGACCGGCCTGCAGGATGACCGGCGCGCGCTCGGCCTGCGCGGCCATCGCATAGGCACGCATATCCTCCCACCCCAGACAGACAAGCCCGGGCACGGCATAACCATCTCGCAGCGCGGGGCGCAGCACATCGGAAAGCGTGGCAAGGGTCATTTGAACTTGGCCACCATATCCATGATACCGGGGATCGTGTGCAACTGTTCGGCATGGGTCGGCTGGAAATACTGTTTCAGGCTGCGCTGCGACTGCCCGCCCAGAATGGTGAAATAATACATCTCATAGCCCGGCAGCACGCAGCAGGGGTGATAGCCCTTGTCGATCAGCACGGTAGAGCCATTGACGATGTGATAGGCGTCACCCGGTTCATTATCGACCCGTTGCAGCATCTGCAGGCCGGACCCGTAATCGGGCTTGAAGCGGAAATTGTAGCATTCGTCGTGGCGGGTTTCGTCAGGCAGGCGGTCGGTATCATGCTTGTGGCTGGGAAAGCCCGACCAGCCCCCTGCGCCCACGGTAAACAGCTCCGACACCAGCAGACGCCCGACCCGGTCATGATGCGCAGCCCCCAGGATATGCTTGATCTTGCGATGGGTCTTGGTGTCATCGCTGCCATATTGCACCACATCCAGATCGGGCGCACGCACGGCAAAGGGGCGTAGCGTTTCGCCATATTGCGCGCCCGCGATGAAGCATTCAGCATCAGTCTGCGCCGTGATGCGGGCACCCGTGTCTGTGGGGACATAGACGCCCTCGGGCTCTCCGTCCCAGACATCGGCGCCGCGATTGCCGATATCCGCAAAACGCGCGCCCCCTGCGTCCACGGCCACCGTGCCAGTGGCGGGAACGACGCAGGTTTCATACCCCTTCACGCGGTAGTCGAAACTCTCACCCGCGCGCAGCTTGACGATATTGAAATAGACCAGCGGCACATGCGCGTCACCTTCATCGACGATGGCGCGGTTGTGGTTGTCATGGGGGGGGATATGCATTGGCGTCTCCTGTTCAGGCAGCGTCGGGATCGGCATGGCGGGCGCGGAAATCGCTCAGTTCCGCGCGCGTGGGCATGGCGGGTGCGCAGCCCACACGCGCCACCACCATGGCAGCACTGGCAGAGCCTTGCAGCACGGCATCGCGCACGGACAGACCATCGGCCAGACCGGCGACCAGACCGCCCATGAAACTGTCACCCGCCCCTGTCGGCTTGAGCGGCGTGGCAGGGTAGATGCCGGTTTTCACCTCGCCCTCGGGGGTAATGGTGATCGCGCCTTTCTCGCCCATCTTGTAAACCGCGAGGCGCGCGCCCTCGGCCACCAGCGCGCGCGCCTTGTCCAGCCCCCTGGCATAATCCCCGGCCATGAAGCCGAATTCCACGTCATTGCCGACGATCACATCGCACAGCGCCCCTGCGCGGGAATAGACCTCTGCGGCCACCTGCGCCGAAGGCCAGGAATAGGGGCGGTAGTCGATGTCAAAGATCAGCGGCAGCCCGGCAGCACGCGCCAGGTCGAACGCGCGAAAGGCCGCGCTGCGGGAGGGTTCGGCAGCGAACACGGTGCCGGTGGTCATCAGCGCGTCATAGGCACTGTAATCCACGCCCTCGACATCTGCGTCGCACATCTCGAAATCCGCCGCGCCGTTGCGGTATATGACCGACTGATGGTCCTCGACCCGGCTTTCGACAACGGCAAGCGAATTGCGCGCCTCACCGCCCACCGACCGCACATGCGCGCGGCCTATCCCGTACCGGTCCAGTTCGTTCAGCGCAAACCGCCCGATCGCATCATCGGCGACGCAGGTGACCAGATCGGCGCGCCCGCCCAGCCGGGTGATCGCCACAGCGATATTGGCCGATGATCCGCCGAGGCAGGAGACGAAGTGCGTCGCCTCTTCGGTCCGGGTGCCGGGTGGATCGGGATACAGGTCCATTCCGGCCCGTCCGATGACGACAAAGCGATTGCCCTTGAGCCGCATGTCAGACCCCCTGCCGCTGGCGAATGCGCGCGGCTTCGGTCGCGCGGTGTTTTTCGCGCACGGTTTCGCTGTCCGAGACATGCGGGGTCCCGACCTCCCACCAGGCGCCGCCCTTGGTGGTCCATCCCTCATACGCGTCCACCTGCATGACGATAACGGTGGTCCTGTCCGCGGCCTGCGCGCGCCTGAAGGCCTCTGCCAGTTCCGCCGGATTGGCCACGGTCACGGCATCGGCGCCCATGGCGCGGGCGTGGGATTCAAAATCGACCGCGAAGGGCGCGTCCACAGTCGGGCAATCCGCAATCAGGTTGTTGAAGCTGGGCTGCCCGGTGTTGTTCTGCAGCTTGTTGATGACGGCAAAGCCGCCATTGTCCAGCACCAGCACGATCAGCTTTTTCTGCGTCAGCACGGAGGAATAGATATCCGAGTTCATCAGCAGATAGCTGCCATCGCCGACAAGGACGATGGTATCGCGCTCGGGCTCGACCTCTGACTGGGCGATGCGCGCGCCCCAGCCGCCCGCGATCTCGTATCCCATGCAGGAAAAGCCGAATTCCACATCGACCGTGCCGATATCCAGTGTGCGCCAGTTGGCCGTCACCTCGGCGGGCAGACCGCCTGCCGCCGTCACGACACGGTCGCGGGGGTGGCAGAGGTCGTTGACCACGCCAATGGCCTGCGCGTAGGAATTGGGACGGTTCCCGTGGCTGACATTCTGCGCGACATAGGCATCCCATTCGGCACGCTCTGCGCCTGCGCGGTCGGTCCAGCCCTGCGGGGCGCGATACCCGCCCAGCGCCGCGCCCAGCATCGGCAGCGCCAGCTTCGCATCCCCCACCACTGGCAGGGACAGATGCTTCATCGCGTCATGACGCCCGACATTCAGCCCGATCAGGCGCGCATCCTTGGCGAATGCCGTCCATGACCCGGTCGTGAAATCCTGCAACCTTGTGCCCACGGCCAGCACCACATCCGCTGCCTCTGCAATCGCGTTTCCGCTTTCCGACCCGGTCACACCGATGGGCCCGGCATTGAGCGGATGCGTCGCCAGCAGGTTCGCACGCCCTGCGATGGTTTCGACCACCGGAATGCCATGCGCTTCGGCAAAGGCGGTCAGTTCGGCCACAGCGCCGGAATACTGCACGCCCCCGCCCGCGATGATCATGGGGCGCTCGGCGCGACGCAAGGCCGCGGCGGCATCGGCAATCTCGGCCATGTCGGGGGTCTGCCTGCGGATACGGTGCACGCGCCGTTCAAAGAAGCTTTCGGGATAGTCCCAGGTCCAGCCCTGCACATCCTGCGGCAATCCGATAAAGGCCGGACCGCAATCGGCCGGGTCCAGCATGGTGGCCAGCGCCGCGGGCAGCGACTGGATGACCTGCGCCGGATGGGTGATGCGGTCCCAGAAGCGGCTGACCGCCCTGAACGCGTCATTCAGCCCCAGCGCCGGATTGCCGAAATGTTCCAGTTGCTGCAGCACCGGGTCGGGCAGTCGGGTCAGAAAGGTATCGCCACACAGCATCAGCATCGGCAGGCGGTTGGCATGGGCAAGTGCCGCCGCCGTCAGCAGATTGGCCGTGCCCGGCCCCGCACTGGCCGTGCAGAACATGAAGCG
>REDZ01000108.1 GCA_007695345.1 Paracoccaceae bacterium
TGTTCGGCATCTCGCCGCTGAGCTTTGGTGCAGTCGGTGCCGCGCTGAACTTCGCAGCCGCCTATATCGTCAACAAGGCGACCGGCGATGCCCCGGCCGAGATTCAGGAAATGGTCGAAGGCATCCGCGTGCCGAAAGGCGCAGGCGCGGCCGTCGATCACTGATCTGGCGCAATGACAACGGCCTGCCCCTCGTGTCACGATGGGGCAGGTCACCCCTCCCCCGGCCGCTGCAACAACAAAGAGATCAGCCATGTCGGACGTCATCAGCCGGATCACGGAATTTCTGCAGAATGTGCACCCCTATGATTCCTTGCCGCAGGACGAGCTGGCGCGTGTCGCCCGTTGCTTCAGCCGCAAGGAGGTGTCCGCGGATAGCCCGGTCTATTCTGTCGGAGAGCCGATTTCAGGCGTCTATCTGGTCAAATCCGGCACTGTCGAGGTGACGGATTCGCATGGCGCGCTGGTCTCGATCCTGAGCCCGCGCAATTCCTTTGGCGAGCGTGGGTTCCTGCGCGACGGTCTGGCTGTGACCACGGCGACCACCACATCCGATGCCGTGCTGCTGTTCCTGCCGGGCGAGGAACTGCGTCATCTGATCGCCAATTTCCCGGCCTTCGAGCGGTTCTTCAGCCGAGGCCATAGTGGCAAGGCCGCGCGGCAGAATGATCTCGCTACCCTGAAAGTGGCCGATCTGATGACACGCAAGCCAGTTGCCGTGACCCCGGACATGACCGTGCAGGATGCCGCAAGGCTGATGCGTGACAAGCGGTTTTCCTGCCTGCCGGTGGTCGAGGGCGAAAAGCTCGTCGGCATCGTCACCACACGCGACCTCTCTGGCCGCGTGCTGGCCGAAGGGCGCACGGCCGAAACCCCCGTGGCCGAGATCATGACAGCGGACCCCCTCGCTCTGGAGCCGCATGCGCTGGGCTCGGACATCCTGCATCTGATGCTGGAAAACCGTATCGGGCATTTGCCGGTCGCGCGTGACGGGCGGTTGCTGGGGATGATAACCCAGACTGATCTGACCCGCTTTCAGGCGATCAGTTCGGCCCAGCTTGTCCGCGATGCCGCCGTGGCCGAAAGCTACGATCATCTCGCACTGGTCACGGACCGGATACCGCAATTGCTGGTGCAGCTTGTGGGTGCCCATAATGCGCATGAAGTGGTGACGCGGCTGATCACCGATATTGCCGACACTGTCACCCGGCGCTTGCTGAAACTGGCCGAGGACAAGTTGGGCCCGCCGCCTGCGCCTTATCTCTGGGCGGCCTGCGGGTCGCAGGGGCGGCAGGAACAGACCGGGGTCAGCGATCAGGACAATTGCATCATCATCGATGACAGCGTCACGCCCGATGACATGCCCTATTTCACGGATCTGGCGCGCTTCGTATCGGACGGGCTGCACGCGGCGGGCTATTACTACTGCCCTGGCGACATGATGGCGACGAACCCGCGCTGGTGCCAGCCGCTGCGGACTTGGCGGCGCTATTTCAAGGGCTGGATCAGTTCGCCATCGCCCGAGGCGCAGATGCTGGCATCGGTCATGTTCGATCTGCGCCCCATCGGCGGGCAGGTCAGCCTGTTCCGCGATCTTCAGCAGGAAACGCTGCAAGCCGCGTCAAGGAATTCCATCTTTGTCGCGCATATGATCTCGAACTCGGTCAAGCACACGCCGCCGCTGGGCCTGTTGCGCGGGTTTGCCACCATCCGGTCGGGCGAGCACAAGAACCATATCGACATGAAACTGGGTGGCGTGGTGCCCGTGACCGATCTGGCGCGCGTCTATGCGCTGCGCGGTCAGATATCGGCGGCGAATACCCGCGCACGGCTTCTGGTGGCAGAGGAAAAGGGCATCATCTCGGTCTCGGGCGCGCGCGACCTGATCGAGGCCTATGACCTGATCGCCAATCTGCGGCTGGAAAATCAGGCGACGCTGGTGCGGATGGGGCGCAAGCCCGACAATTTCCTCGCGCCCTCGGACCTGTCGGATTTCGAGCGCAGCCATCTGCGCGACGCCTTTGTCGTCGTGCGCACCATGCAATCGGCTGTCGGCCAGGTTGCCGGAACACTGGGCTAGGGGGCATCCATGTTGCTGGAATTCATCGCCGTGATCGTGGCCGGGGTGGGCGGCGGAGGTATCGGCCACCTGCTGCGGCGGCTGAGCGCGCGGCGCCTGCCCGAATGGCTGACCCCTGCCGGGGCGGCGGCGGCGATGCTAACCATGGTGATCTACCTCGAATACTCATGGGCGCCGCGCTACCAGGCGGGCCTGCCCGATGACATCGTGGTGGTCAGCAAGAACCAGCATTCGTCCTGGTTTCGGCCCTGGACCTATGTCGTGCCGCTGACCAACCGCATCATCGCGGTCGACAACCGGATCCGGCAGCGCAACAGCCGCAACCCCGATCTGGTGCTGACCGGGGTGATCCTGCAGGAACGCTGGGCGCTGACCATGGGCTTTCAGTCCATGTTCGACTGCGCCAATGCCCGGCGCGCGGACCTGACCGAAGGCACACGCATGGGGGCGGGTGGACTGCCCGAAAATGCCGAATGGTATCAGATTGCCGAAGGGGACCCGTTCCTTGCGGCGGCATGTGAAGGAGGAGCACATGGAGGACACGGCCCGGAAAGCTGAGATACTCGTCGTGGAGGACGAGGATAATATCGCGGTCGCGCTGAACTATCTGCTGACCCGCGAAGGCTATAGCCAGACCCGGCTGGCAACGGGTGCCGGCGCGGTAGATCTGATCCGCGAGCGCAAGCCCGATCTGGTGTTGCTGGATGTCATGCTGCCCGAAGTGTCGGGCTATGAAATCTGCCAGTCGGTGCGCGCCGATGAAAGCTGTCGTGACGTCCGCATCCTGATGATGACGGCGCGCGGCTCTGCGATGGAGCGGCGCAAGGGGCTGGCGATGGGGGCAGACGGGTTCATCTCGAAACCGTTCGAGTTGAAGGAGTTGCGCGAAGAAGTGCGCAAGATCCTGTCGGAACCGCGCGGCGCATCGGCCCAGGGTATCGCGGATGCTTGACCGCCTTAGCCTGCGCCTGCGCATCCTGCTGTTCTTTGCCGCGCTGGGGCTTGGTGCCGTGGTGGCGCTGGGGCTGGGCGGCTGGCTGGTCCTGTCGCGCAGCGAGGTGCCGGGGCTGGCGGATGCTCTGCTGCAGGCGGGCCTGTTGGGCGGGTTCCTGATCCTGCTTCTGGTCACGGGCATCTGGTATCTGTTCGATGCCAATGTGGCCCGCGCCATCGACCGGCTGGCCAGCGCTATCCGCACCCGCGCGCATAACGATGTGGCCGATGATATAAAGGCCGAGCGTGAACATGCGCGCTATCTGGGCGATCTGGCCCCCGCCGCGGCCGAGATCACGCGCTCGCTGGCGCAGACCCGCTCGGCGCTGGCCGAATCCGTCGCGCGCGAAACCTCGCGCCTGTCCTCGGAAAAGGCGCGGCTGGAAAAGCTGCTGGCCGATGTGCCGGTGGCGGTTCTGCTGTGCACGGCGGACTATCAGCTTGTGTTCTATAACGGCCAGGCCGTCACGATCCTGGAAGCGGGCGGCGCGCCGGGGCTGGACCGCAACCTGCTGGATTACCTGCGCGAAGGGCCGGTGCGCCATGCTTATGAACGTCTCTCGCAGCTTGATGATCCCGAGGCGGCGTCCGACCTGATCTGCGCCACCACGGGCAGCGGTCGGCTGTTGCAGGGCCGCATGCGCGTCCTGCGCCGCACCGATCACAACCGTCGCCCCGGATTCGTGCTGACCCTGCGCGATGTCACCGCCGATCTGGCCACCCATGCCGCGCGTGAGGGGCTGCTGGCCGAAGTGTTCGACCGCGTGCGCCGCCCCGCCGCCAATCTGCAGACCGTGATCGGCGTGATCAGCGAAGATGCCGACATGGCGCAGACCCCAGAACTGACAAACGCTCTGCTGTCCGAGGTGCATGACCTGACCGCCGCGATCACCGAACTGGGTCAGCGTTATGACGAGGGGCGCGCCGACTGGCGCCCGCTCGGCCAGATCCGTTCGCGCGATCTGATGGACGGGGTGGCCGCGCAATTCGATGCCATGGGCCTGACGCTGGCCACCGAAGGTCGCGAATTGGTGCTGACCTGCGACGGGTTCGAACTGGCGCTTCTGTTGCGCTGGCTGGGTGAACGGCTGGCGGGTGCGGACTATGCGCGCGCCTTCACGCTGCGCCTGATGGAAGAGGATGGCCCCGGTGCGATCCTCGATCTGATCTGGCAGGGCAGGGCGCTTTCGGTAGGTGAATTCGATCAATGGCTGACCCTGCCCATTGACCCCGACACCCCTGACCTGACGCCCCGCGCGGTGCTGAACGCCCATGCGACCGAGGCCTGGACCGAAACCCTGTCCGATGGCGCGCAGGCCGTGCGCCTGCCCATCCCCAATGCCCGCCGCGCCACCCGCCGCCCTGCGCCGATCCAGCGTGATGTGGTCTATGATTTCGACCTCTTGTCCAAGGAACGCAACGCTGGCGTGCTGGAAAGCAGGCTGGAGGATCTGACCTATGTCGTGTTCGACACCGAAACCACCGGGCTGACCCCGTCAAACGACGAAATCGTGCAGATCGCGGCTGTGCGCATCGTCAATGGCCGCCGGGTGCGGCGCGAGGTGTTCGACACGCTGGTGGACCCGCAGCGCCCGATCCCGCACAGCTCGACCGAGGTGCATGGCATCACCGAGGACATGGTCAAGGGCGCGCCCACCATCACCGAGGCCGGGAAGCGCTTTCACGATTTCGCGCGCGGGGCGGTGCTGGTTGCCCATAACGCGCCCTTCGACATGGAGTTCCTGCGCCGCCATGAAAAGGGAATCGGTGTGCGCTTCGATCATCCGGTGCTGGATACAGTGCTGCTGTCCGCCGTGGTCTTTGGCCAGCTGGAACAGCATTCGCTGGACGCGCTGACCGCGCGGCTGGGCATCACCATCCCGGAAGAGGCACGCCATACTGCAATCGGCGACACGGTCGCCACGGCCGATGCCTTTCTGAAGCTGCTGCCGATGCTGCAGGCACGCGGGCTGCACAGCTTTGGCGATGTGCTGACCGAGGTGCGCAGGCATGGCCGCTTGCTGAGGGATCTGAATGCTGATGTGTAAGGCACTGGTGACACACCGCGCGTGAAACCCGCGAAAACTCCTCGCCAGGCGCGCGTCCTTAACGCTCGCTTAACCAATCCTCCGCCATGTTGAGGCATCTCGGGTTGTCGGAGGGCAGAGCAAATGACACAGGCCGTGCTGTTGGGCGCCACGATCGTTACAAGCGCGTCAATGGTGGTGCTGGGCGTTCTTGCCATCGTGATGGGGGTGTTCCGCCCCGGTCCGGATACGCAGGCCGCGCTGTCGCAGTCAGAGGGTGAGGCGGTCTTTCTGTTCCGCGATGAAAAGCTGGTCGATTGCTCGGATCAGGCGCGAATGTTGCTCGACACGCTCGATGATGTGCCCGACATGCCCGTCGCCGAAAGTGCCCTGCCGCGCCTGCTGCGCTATCTCGCCCCGCATTTTCATGATCTGACGGGCCAGCTTGCGCAGCTTGGCACGCTTGGACAGATCACGTTGCGGGCCAAGGGCGCGGATGACGGGTTGGTGCTTGAATGCAGCTTCAAGGATGGCCTCGCCCGGCTTGCCCTCAGCGATACCCGGTCCGAGGGGCGGCTGGTCGCGATGGACCGGCTGAGCTTCGACACGCTGAAATCCGAAACCGAAACCCTGCGCCATGCCCTGCGCCACGCCCCCGCCCTGATCTGGCAGACCGATTCTGACGGGCAGGTTGTCTGGGCGAATGCGGCCTATCTGGAGCAGGTCCAGGGAAACGGTCGCGATACGGCGCTGACATGGCCGCTACCTGCACTTTTCGACACCAGCGCGACGCCGGATGCCGAGCGCGTCAGCGTCGCGTCAGACGATGGCCCGCGCTGGTTTTCCTACCGGCAGGTGCCGCATGGCGCGCAGATCATGCATTTCGCCGCGCCCATCGATCTGGCCGTACAGACAGAGGCCGCGCGCAGCGAAACGCTGCAGACACTGACGCGCACATTTGCCTCGCTCCAGATCGGGCTGGCGCTGTTCGATGCCGAGCGCCGTTTGCAGGTCTTCAACCCCGCGCTGGTTGATCTGACCGGGCTCGACCCCTTGTTTCTGGCGGCAAAGCCCAGTTTCGAACAGGTACTCTTCGCCCTGCGAGAGGCGCGCATGCTGCCCGAGCCCAAGGATTTCAACAGCTGGCGATCCGAAATCGTCGAAATGGATCGCGCTGCCGAAAATGGTGATTACGCAGAGGAATGGTGCCTCGAGGGCGGGCGCACCTTCCATGTCACGGGCCGTCCGCAACCCAATGGCGCGATTGCGCTCTTCATCGAGGATATCACCAGCGAGGCGACCCTCACGCGCAGCTTCCGCGCCGAGATCGATACCATGCATCACATGCTCGACAGCCTGCCTGACGGGGTCATCACCTTCAGCCTCGCGGGCCAGACGCTTACGTCGAATGACGCCTATGCCGCCATCTGGCAGGACGATCCCCGCACTGATCTGGCCGACAAGGGGCTGGCCAGGGCCATCGGCATGTGGTCCGGCCAATGCGAGCCCACGACTTTCTGGGCGCGACTGGCGGAATTTGCGGCTGCGACCGAGGGCGAGAAACAGATCGCGGCCAGTATCGCGCATAAACGGGGCGCGCTGATGAATGTGACCGCGCAGCGCCTTCGGGGCGGCAGCGTGATGGTGCTGTTTCAGGCGCTGGGCCCGCCGGTCCAGCCTGCGCGCCCGTGCGGCGCACTGACACGCGCTGAGATGGATGTGCATTCCATGCTGCTCGACCGTCCCGATGCCGCCGATCCGGTCGCACGCCGCCCCTCCGGCACATCCGCCGGGAACCTGCCCGCCGATCCGCCACAAGCCGCGTCGGAGGCACTGGGGCAGGACGACCTGACGCGCCGCAAGCTTCGGACCGCGCGCCACTCGGGCTCTCGCCTTCGGGTCTGATCCGCGCGCCGCTCGGTGGCCGCCTTGCGGCGCGCGGCCGTGGCGGGCCGAGCCAGCGGGGCGAGGGGTTCGAAAGGGGCTGGCGGCGGCCTTGCTGGCATGCCAGTGTCGGCGAATGTCGGACAGGTTTCAGCTCTCATTGACGGTACATTCGCCCGATGCCACGGCACAGATCGCGATGCGTCTGGGGGAAGGGTTGGGCGCAGGCGATGTGCTGCTGCTGCATGGCCCGGTCGGCGCGGGAAAAAGCCTGTTCGCCCGAGCGCTGATCCAGTCGCGCCTTGCCGCGCTCGGGCGCTGGGAAGACGTGCCCTCGCCCAGTTTCACGCTGGTGCAGACCTATGATCTGGAAGATGTGACGCTCTGGCATGCGGATCTCTATCGCCTTGGCGATCCGCAGGAATATATCGAGCTGGGGCTTGATGACGCGTTCGAGGACGCAATCTGCGTGATCGAATGGGCCGACCGCCTGGGGCCGCTGATCCCGCCGGGCGCACTGCACCTGACCCTGACACCGGGTAAGAGCGCCGACACACGGCATCTGTTGTTCCACAGCCGCAATTCAGCCTGGCGCGCGCGGATCGCAGCGCTTGAAGAGGGCTAGCGCCATGGCGGCTGCGATCTTTCCGCCTGCACCGGATGGGGCCCGCGTCTTTGGCCTGCCCTGCGGGGTGGATTTTCCGCGCGCACTGGCCACTGGCCTGACGGCCCGGCTGGCCCCCCTGTCGCCCGAAGTGCGCGCGCGGGTCAGCGTATTGGTCAATTCCGCCCGGATGCGCCGCGCGCTGCGCGACGCATTGATCGCGCAAGGGCCGGGCGTGCTGCCGCGTATCCGGCTGATCACCGACCCGCTGCTGTTTCCGCAGGCGACGGCCTTGCCGCCGCCCGTCGCGCCCTTGCGCCGCAGGCTGGAGCTGGCGCAACTGGTCGAACGGCTGCTGAGCGCTGCGCCCGATCTGGCCCCGCGTTCCGCGCTCTATGACCTGACGGACAGTCTGGCGCGCCTGTTTGCCGAGATGCAGGCCGAAGGTGTCGCACCCGAACGCCTGCACGCCCTCGATGTCAGCGCGCATTCGGCGCATTGGGCGCGCAGCCTGCGGTTCATTGCGCTGGCCGAACAGGTGCTGCGCCCCGACGCGCCCGATGCCGAGGGGCGGCTGCGCGCGCAGGCCGAGGCGCTGATCGCGGCATGGCAGGACGCGCCGCCTGCCGACCCGGTGCTGATTGCGGGTTCGACCGGGTCGCGCGGAACCACGGCCCTGCTGATGCAGGCCGTTGCCCGCTTGCCGCAGGGCGCGGTCATCCTGCCGGGGTTCGATGCCGACATGCCGCAGGATATCTGGGCGCGGCTGGAGACAGAGGACCACCCGCAATTCCGCTTCCGCGCGTTGATGGATGCGCTGGGTCTTGCGCCCGAGGACGTGCAGGACTGGTGCGACGCACCCGCGCCTGCCCCTGCGCGCAATCGGCTGGTATCGCTCGCGCTGCGGCCCGCGCCGGTCACTGATCAGTGGATGGTCGAGGGGCGCAACCTGAGCGGTCTTGAGACGGCCTGCGCCGGGCTGAGCCTGATCGAAGCCCCATCGCCAAGGGATGAGGCGCTGGCCATCGCCATGCGCCTGCGCCGCGCCCGTGAGGACGGGCAAAGCGCCGCGCTGATCACCCCCGATCGCGAGTTGACGCGGCGTGTGTCGGCTGTGCTGGACCTTTGGCGTATCACGCCCGATGACAGCGCGGGCCGCCCGCTGGCGCTGTCAGCGCCGGGGCGGTTTCTGCGCCATGCGGCAGCGCTGATGGTGCAGCGGCTGGATACGGTCGCGCTGATGGTGCTGCTGAAACACCCGCTGACCCATAGCGGTGCGGACCGCCCGTCGCATCTGCTGCACACGCGCGATCTGGAGCTGCGTTTGCGGCGCAAGGCGGTCGCTTATCCTGATGCGGCATTCCTGCGCGATTTCGGCGCGAAGAAGGACTGCGCGGACTGGGCCGAATGGCTGATGGATGCACTGGCACCAGCCCTGCCGGGCGGGCCACTGCCCCTGGCCGATCTGGTGGCCGCGCATCTGGCGCGGGCGGAACGGCTGGCCGGCGGGGTGCAGGGCGGCACGGGTGAGCTGTGGCAGGCCGCAGCGGGTGACAAGGCGCGCGCGGCGATGGAGGATCTGGCGCATGAGGCCCCCGCAGGCGGGGCGCTGTCACCGCGCGATTATGAAGCGTTCGTGACCTCATACCTGCAGGGGTTCGAGGTGCGTGAACCGGTCGCTTCGGACCCGCGGATCATGATCTGGGGCACGTTGGAGGCGCGCGTGCAGGGGGCCGATCTGGTTATCCTGGGCGGACTGAATGACGGGGTCTGGCCCAAGGCGCCCGAGCCCGATCCCTGGCTGAACCGCCGCATGCGCGCCGATGCCGGGTTGCTGGCGCCCGAACGGCAGATCGGCCTGTCTGCGCATGACTTCCAGCAGGCTGTTGCCGCGCCCGAGGTCGTGCTGACCCGCGCCCTGCGCGATGCCGAGGCGCAGACCGTGCCCTCGCGCTGGCTGAACCGGCTGACGAACCTGCTGGCCGGGCTGCCCGATCAGGGCGGGCGTGCCGCGCTGGAAGCAATGCGTGCGCGCGGGCAGGCGCTGCTGGATCTGGCCGCCGCATTCGAGGACGACACGGACGGTGTGCCCGATGACCCGCCCGCGCCGCGCCCCGCGCCGGCCCCGCCGGTCGCAGTGCGGCCCCGTGATCTGCCGGTCACGGCCATCCGAACGCTGATCCGCAACCCCTATGAGATCTATGCCCGCCATGTGCTGGGGCTGCGCAAGCTCGACCCGTTGCATCCCGGCCCCGATGCGCTGCTGCGCGGCACGGTGCTGCACAAGGTTCTGGAGCGGTTCACGAAAGAACCGCCACAGTCTGACCTGCGCGCACAGTTGTTGCGCCTGTCGGTCGAGGTGCTGGATGACGCGGTGCCCTGGCCTGCAGCGCGTGCCCTGTGGCAGGCGCGCATGATCCGCGCCGCCACCCCGTTTCTGGACTGGCATCTGGCCCAGCCGGGCCGGGCACTGATGCTGGAGGAAAAGGGCGTGTTCCATCTGCCTGCGCCGGAATTCCGCCTGACCGCGCGCCCCGACCGGGTGGATGAATGGCCCGATGGCGAGGTGCATATCATCGACTACAAGACCGGGGCACCACCCACGAAACAGCAACAGAAGCATTTCGACAAGCAATTGCTGCTCGAAGCGATGATGGCGGCGGAGGGGGCGTTTGACGCGCTGGGCGCCCGCGATGTGGCGCGTATCACCTATATCGGGCTGTCGAACCCGCTGAAACTGGTGGAAACCGAGATCACGGGTGATCTGCTGTCCGACACACGCGCGGAATTCGAGCGGCTGATTGCATCCTATCTGGAGGAGGCGCGCGGCTTCGCCGCGCGTCGGATGCTGCTCAGCCTGCGCGACATGTCCGATTACGACCATCTGTCCCGCTACGGGGAATGGACCGAGCAGGACAGCCCCGTAACACTGAAGGTCGGGAGGGATGGCGATGGATGAGGCGACACTGGCACAGAACCGCGCGTCCGATCCGCTGGCCTCGACCTGGCTGTCGGCCAATGCGGGGTCGGGCAAGACCAAGGTGCTGACCGACCGGGTGGCGCGGCTGTTGCTGCGCGGGGTGGAGCCGCAGCGCATCCTGTGTCTGACCTACACCAAGGCCGCCGCGAGCGAGATGCAGAACCGGTTGTTCCGGCTGCTGGGCGGCTGGGCAATGCTGCCCGAGGCGGAATTACGCGCGGAACTGGCGACGATTGACGAGACGCCCGGCCCCTCACTCGCGGCAGCGCGGCGGTTGTTTGCGCGCGCGATCGAGACACCGGGCGGGCTGAAGATCCAGACGATCCACAGTTTCTGCGCCGCACTCTTGCGCCGTTTTCCGCTGGAGGCCGGGTTGTCCCCGGCCTTTACCGAGATGGATGAGCGTTCCGCCCGGCTGCTGCGGGAAGAGGTGCTGGACGCGATGGCCGAAGGGCCGGACCGCCCCGCGCTGGATGCGCTGGCGATGGTGTTCACGGGTGCGGATCTGGATGATCTGCTGCGCGAGATTGTCGGGAATGCGGAGCGCTTCGCCGGGCCGGAGCCGGGCGCCGCGCTGCGCGCGGCGCTTGGCCTGCCAGAGGATATGGACCAGGACCGCTTGCTGGGCCAGGTCTTTCGGGGCGGTGAGGCTGAGCTGATGGCGGATGTGCTGCCCTATCTGGAGCTTGGCAGCACCACGGACATGCAATCGGCGGAGCGTCTGCGCAAGCTGGATTTCACGGCGCCTGATACGGACCTGCTGGGCGCGCTGGAAGCGGAATTCCTGTACAAGACCGGTGCGCGGGCCTTTTGTGCCAAGCTCGATCGCTATCCTACGAAAACCACGCGGCGCAAGCTGGACCGGTTGCTTGACCCGTTTCATGCGTTGATGGAGCGTGTGGAGGAAGCGCGACCCTTTCGGCTCGCGCTTGGCGCTTATTGGCAGAGCATGGCACTGCATCGTTTCGCCCGCGCGTTTCTGCCACGGCTGGAGGCGGCGAAGGCCGCGCGCGGATGGCTGGATTTCGACGATCTGATCGCGCGCGCCGGGCAGCTGCTGACCGATCCATCCGTGGCGCAATGGGTGCTCTACAAGCTCGATGGCGGGGTCGATCACATACTGGTCGATGAGGCGCAGGATACAGCCCCCGGCCAGTGGCGGGTGATCGAGCACCTGGCGCAGGAATTCACTTCGGGCGTGGGTGCGCGCGATGCCAGCCGCACGCTGTTTGTGGTGGGCGACAAGAAACAGTCGATCTATTCCTTTCAGGGGGCCGACCTGGCCGTGTTCGACGACATGCAGGCGCAGTTTCGCGACCGTCTGGCCCATGTGGGCCTGCGTTTGAACGAGGCCGAGCTGGCGCATTCCTTCCGGTCCTCGGATGCGGTGCTGCGCAGTGTCGATCAGACCTTTCGCCCGCCCGCAGATGCCGGGCTGGGGGGCGCACCGCAGCATATCGCGTTCTTTGCGGACACGCCGGGGCGGGTTGATCTGTGGCCGCTTGTGCCGCCGCCGGACAAGAGCGACCCGCCCGAATGGTTTGACCCGGTGGATGTGCTGGCTGAAGAGCATCATCACCGGCAACTGGCCCGCACCATCGCTGCCGAGCTGCGCCGCCTGATCGATGCGCGCACCCCGATCCCGCATCGGGATGGCGCGCGCGCGATGCACGAAGGCGATGTGCTGATCCTCGTGCGCCGACGCAACACGCTGTTTCACGAGATCATCGCTGCCTGCAAGGCGCAGGGGCTGGAGATTGCAGGCGCGGACCGGCTGCGGCTGGGGGGCGAAATGGCCGTGCGCGACCTGAGCGCGCTCATGGCCTTTCTGGACACGCCCGAGGATGATCTGTCACTGGCCGCCAGCCTGCGCTCACCGCTGTTCGGTTGGTCCGAGGATGCGCTGTTCCGGCTGGCGCATGGCCGCGAGGGCGCCTTTTTGTGGCGGCGGCTGCGCGAGACGGGCGATCAGGCGACGCGCGACATGCTGAACGATCTGCTGGGGCAGGTTGATTTCCTGCGCCCCTATGAGCTGATCGAGCGGGTGCTGACGCGCCATGACGGGCGCAGGCGTCTGATCGCGCGACTGGGGCCTGAGGCCGAGGATGGCATCGACGCAATGCTGGCGCAGGCGCTGGCCTATGAGCAGATGGAAACCCCCAGCCTGACAGGCTTTCTGAGCTGGCTGGAGCATGGCGATGTGCAGATCAAGCGCGAACTGGGGGCGGCTGGCGGGCGGTTGCGGGTGATGACGGTGCATGGCGCGAAGGGGCTGGAAGCGCCTGTCGTGATCCTGCCGGACACGACGGACAGGCGCGCGCAGGACCGGCGGCAGATCGTGACGCTTGGCGGCATCCCAGCCTGGCGCGGGGTCAGCGCGGAGACCCCGCCTGCACTGCAGGCCGAGCTTGACGCGGCAGCCGAATTGCGCGCGCAGGAAGATGCGCGGCTTTTGTATGTGGCGATGACACGTGCGGAAAGCTGGCTGATCGTGGCGGGCGCCGGCGAGGCGAAATCTGACGATTGCTGGCATAACCGCGTGGCCGAGGGGCTGCGCCATGCGGGCGCGGTCAGTTTTGCCAGCCCGACAGGGGCGGGACTGCGCCATGAACATCAGGACTGGCCCGCCGAGCCCGTTGTCGTGGCGGGCGCAGAGGGCCGCCCTGTCCCGCCCTTGCCCGCGCTCTACCGTATGCCTGCCGCCCCGGCTGGACGCGAGGCGCAGCTCCTCTCGCCCTCGCAACTGGGCGGGGCCAAGGCACTGCCGGGAGAGCCTGCGGCTGGTCTGGATGATGCAAGCAGCGAGGCGGCGCTGCTGCGCGGCACGCAACTGCACCTGTTGCTGGAACATCTGCCGCATTGGCCCGCTGATGGCCGGTTGGAGCATGCGCGCGCATTGCTGGGCAGCAGTGCCGAGGGTGTGCCGCGCGATCTGGACGATTTGCTGGCCGAGGCCGAGGGCGTTCTGGCCGCCCCCGCACTGGCCCATCTGTTCGCGCCGGACACTCTGGCCGAAGTCGAGATTGCCGGCACGCTCTGGGACCGGCCCGCTTTTGGGGTGATCGACCGGTTGGTGGTCGGGGATGGCGACGTGCTGGCAGTGGATTACAAATCGAACCGTATCGTTCCCGACACACCCGATGCGACACCCGAAGGATTGCTGCGCCAGATGGGGGCCTATGCCGCGCTGATCCGGCAGGTCTGGCCGGGGCATTCGGTGCGGGTGGCGCTGCTCTGGACTGCGCAGGCGCGTTTGATGGAGGTGCCGCCCGGTCTGATTGAACCCGCCCTTGAACGCGCGGCGCTTGAAACCGGCGCGGCGCAGGCATAGGTAGCTATCGAAACAATTCAGATTGGAGGGGCCCATGGCCACGATTGCTGTCACCGATTCCACTTTTGACGCCGAAGTGCGCGAGTCCGACATCCCCGTGATCGTCGATTTCTGGGCCGAATGGTGCGGCCCCTGCAAGCAGATCGGCCCTGCTCTGGAAGAACTGTCCTCGGAATATGAAGGCCGGATCAAGATCGCCAAGGTGAATGTGGACGAGAACCCCGATACGGCCGCGTCCATGGGCATTCGCGGGATCCCGGCGCTGTTCATGTTCAAGGATGGGCAGGTTGTGTCGAACAAGGTTGGTGCTGCGCCGAAATCGGCGCTGCAAAGCTGGATCGACAGCGAAGTGTGAGTGTCTGAGGGGGCGGGCAGATGCGCGCCCCCGCAGCGTTCCGACTGATCGTGAGATGCGCCTCCGGCGGGAGTATTTTGGGCAAGATGAAGGTGTAAGGTGGGTGATTTTCCCGGCTGGCATGGCACGACCATCATCGCGGTGCGCCGTGGTGGTGAGGTCGTTGTCGCAGGGGATGGTCAGGTTTCGCTTGGCCAGACCGTGATCAAGGGGTCTGCGCGCAAGGTGCGCAGGCTGTCGCCCGGCGGGAAAGAGGTGGTGGCGGGCTTCGCAGGCTCGACCGCCGATGCCTTCACCCTGCTGGAGCGGCTGGAGGTCAAGCTGGAGGCCACGCCCGGACAACTGCAGCGCGCTGCGGTGGAACTGGCCAAGGACTGGCGCACCGACAAGTATCTGCAAAAGCTGGAGGCGATGCTGATCGTGACCGATGGGCATGACTTGTTCGTGATCACGGGCGCGGGTGATGTGCTGGAGCCTGAGCATGACGTCGCGGCGATCGGGTCGGGCGGGAATTTCGCTTTGGCGGCGGCGCGCGGGTTGATGGTGTCGGACCTGTCGGCGGAAGTTGTCGCGCGTCAGGCCATGGCGATCGCGTCTGATATCTGCGTCTATACCAACGGCAATCTGACGGTGGAGACGATCAGCGCCTGATCCTTCGGGTCGCCCTGTGCGTGCGGCTTGCGCCACGCCCGGACAGCGGCTCGGTCCGCGCCAGCGCCTTGCATGTTTCGCAGAACCTGTCAGACCGTTATTCCACCCCAGCCTGTTACAAGGGACGCCACATGACCGACCTTACCCCGCGCGAGATTGTCAGCGAACTGGACCGGTTCATCATCGGCCAGAAGGAGGCCAAGCGTGCGGTGGCCGTGGCCCTGCGCAATCGCTGGCGGCGCAAGCAATTGCCGGATGACCTGCAGGAAGAGGTCTATCCCAAGAATATCCTGATGATCGGCCCGACCGGCGTCGGCAAGACAGAGATCAGCCGCCGTCTGGCCAAGCTGGCGCGCGCACCGTTTCTGAAGGTCGAGGCGACGAAATTCACCGAGGTGGGCTATGTCGGGCGCGATGTCGAGCAGATCATCCGCGATCTGGTTGATTCCGCGATCATCATGACGCGTGAGCACATGCGCGAGGAGGTGAAGGCGCGCGCGCATCAGGCCGCACAGGACCGGGTGATCGCCACACTGGCTGGCGAGAACGCGCGCGAGGGCACGCGCGAGATGTTTCGCCGCAAGCTCTTGTCGGGCGAGTTGGACGATACCGAGATCGAGATCGAGGTGACGGATACCTCTAACCCCATGGGTGGCATGTTCGACCTGCCGGGCCAGCCAGGGGGCGGGCAGATGCTGAATATCGGCGAGATTTTCGGCAAGGCGCTGGGTGGTCGGACTGTGCGCAAGAAGGTCACGGTGGCTGAAAGCCATGATCTGCTGATCGCGGAAGAGGCTGACAAACTGCTGGATGACGAGAGCGTAAAGACCCTGGCGCTGGAGGCAGTGGAGCAGAATGGCATCGTGTTTCTGGACGAGATCGACAAGGTCTGCGCCCGCACCGATGCGCGCGGGGGCGATGTCAGCCGTGAAGGCGTGCAGCGCGACCTGCTGCCGCTGATCGAGGGGACGACGGTCAGCACCAAGCACGGCCCGGTCAAGACAGACCATATCCTGTTCATCGCAAGCGGGGCCTTTCATATCGCCAAACCCTCGGACCTGTTGCCCGAGTTGCAGGGGCGCCTGCCGATCCGGGTCGAGCTGCGCGCACTGACCGAAGCGGATTTCATCCGCATCCTGACCGAGACGGATAATGCGCTGACCCGTCAGTATGTCGCGCTGATGGCGACCGAAGAGGTCGAGGTCAGTTTCACCGAGGACGGGATCGCCGCGCTGGCGCGAATCGCGGCCGATGTGAACCAGTCGGTCGAGAATATCGGGGCGCGTCGGCTCTATACCGTGATGGAGCGGGTGTTCGAGGAGCTGTCCTTTCATGCGCCCGACAAGGCGGGTGAGCGCGTGACCATTGATGCCGAACATGTCGAGCGAAACCTTGGCGATCTGGCGCGGTCTGCCGATCTGAGCCGGTATGTCCTGTAGTGCGTGATCTGCCCCACTGGACGCAAGGCGGTATAATCCTTATATCTGTAGTCAGGTATAGATGCGGGCTGGATGAGGGCAGACCATGAGCGATCCACAGGAAGGCGAGTTGCTGATCAAGCCGTCGAGCACGGACCACCCCCTTTACGATGCGGTGGTGGAGGCCTGCAAATCGGTCTTTGACCCGGAAATTCCGGTCAATATCTATGATCTGGGGCTGATCTACACGATTGCCATTTCAGAGGCCGGCGAGGTCGATATCATCATGACGCTGACAGCCCCCGGCTGCCCGGTGGCGGGGGAAATGCCCGGCTGGGTTGCCGATGCGGTCAGTGCCGTGCCGGGTGTGCAGACCGTCGATGTGGACATGACGTTCGAGCCGCAATGGGGCATGGACATGATGTCGGATGAGGCGCGGCTGGAACTGGGCTTCATGTAACAGCGAGGGGGCATTCGGGTCGAGGCCCGCACACCCCCGGACAAGGACAGGACTATGTTTGCAATTCCAGGCAAATCCCCCGTGACACTGACCCCGGCCGCAGTTCGCCAAGTTCTGCGCCTGATGGAGAAGGAAGGCACGCATGGCCTGCGCATCGGCGTCAAGAAGGGCGGCTGCGCGGGGATGGAATACACCATGGAGCCTGCGGTCGAGTTGCGCGAGCATGAAGAGGTGGTGGAGCAGGATGGCGCCCGGATCATGATCGAGCCGATGGCGCAGATGTTCCTGTTCGGAACCGAGATCGACTATGAGACCGGGTTGCTGGAAAGCAGCTTTCGCTTCCGCAACCCCAATGTGACCGATGCCTGCGGCTGCGGCGAATCGATCAAGTTTGATGATGTCGACACGCTGAAGGCCAAGATGGACGCAGCGCGCGCAGGGTCGTGATTGCATCGCGCCGGGCTTGCGCGTAACTCTGGGCGCAAAACGGGGGATGCGATCATGTCGAGTGCCTGCAAACTGGCTGCCGGAAACTGGAAGATGAACGGGCTGCGCGCCGATCTGGATCAGGCGCGCGCGCTGGCAGAGGCCTATCCGACGCCTGGCTGCGGTGTGCTGTTATGTCCGCCCGCGACGCTGATTGCCCCGATGGCGGCGGCCGTTGCGGGCAGCGCCCTGATGGTCGGCGGGCAGGATTGCCATGCGCAGGACGCGGGCGCGCATACAGGCGATATCTCGGCGCAGATGCTGGTGGATGCCGGGGCGCGGCATGTGATCCTTGGGCATTCGGAACGGCGCGCCGATCATGGCGAAAGCTCTGCGACCGTAGGTGCCAAGGCGCGCGCGGCGCATCGCGCAGGGCTGGTGACGATCATTTGCGTGGGCGAGACCGAGGCCGAAAGGGATGCCGGGCGCACGCTGGATGTGGTGCTTGGCCAGTTGCGCGAGTCGGTGCCAGAGGGTGCGACAGCGGCCAATACTGTCATCGCGTATGAGCCGGTCTGGGCCATCGGCACAGGCCGCACGCCCACGCTGGATCAGATTGCCGAAGTGCATGACGCGCTGCGCGCAGCCGTGCCGGACGGGGCCATGAGCCTGCTGTATGGCGGGTCCGTCAAGCCGGGCAATGCGGCGGAAATCTTTGCCATCGGGAATGTTGACGGGGCGCTTGTAGGTGGCGCGTCACTGAAGGCGGATGATTTCGGAACGATCATCGCAGCGCTGGAAGCGGCCTGAGCGTATTAATTGCGCCCGCGCAGCCCATGCAATGCAAGGCTTTCGGCACGGGATCGCGCTGCCGTGTCAGACGCGGTAACGCATTGTCGGGGTCACGATTGCAGCAAAGATCACACCGGCGACGAAGCCGCCCAGATGCGCCTCCCATGCCAGCAGGCCGGACAGTGCCAGCCACAGGATGACATTCAACAGCGCCAAACCGACCAGCGAGCGCCAGAGCGGGCGCATGGAACTGCCCAGATGCTGGCGAAGCTGCCATTCCCAGAATTTCCACGCCCCGATCAGCCCGAAGACAGCACCGGATGCGCCGACCATCGGCGCCTCGCTCGACGACAGCAGGGCAAAGCCCGCCGCGCCACCGATAGCCGTGACCGCATAGAGCAGCAGGAATCCGCGCTCCCCGATCCGCGCCACGGCGATGCCGCCCAGGGCCAGAACGGCGATCATGTTGCCAATCAGGTGCAGCAGCCCGCCATGCAACAGCGCATAGGTCAGAAACATCGCCTCGCGCTGGAACGGATAGACCGGTTCCCAGCCCTGAAGCAGGCCGTTCCAGAAAGCCCCAAGCATAAGCGCCGTGCCGCGCAGATTGCCGGCGGCAAAGGGTGATGCCTCGATCAGTGTCAGGATGATTTCCGGCAGGCAGCTTAGCCCGACCAGCCAGATGACGGCACGGCTGTTGGCTTTTGTGGGCAGGGTAACGCTGTGAGGTGCCATGAGCGCGGCTTTGACACTCTCTTCTGTCCGATGCAAGTCTCTGGCCCCTACGCGGCGGCGTCCGGTTGGAAATGGCACGCGTGCTCAGTAGCCAGTGCTGCGCAGGACTGTTCTGAGCGTCTGCAGGACCAGCTTCAGATCGGTCCTGAGGCTCAGCTCGGATGCGTAGCGGATATCCAGTTCGGCGCGACGCTGGAAATGCGTCTCGTTGCGTTCGGAAACCTGCCACATGCCGGAGATTCCGGGACGCAGCGATGCATAGACCGCAAAGGTCGGGCCATAGAGGTGCTTCTGATTGGGCATCATCGGGCGCGGGCCCAGCAGGCTCATGTTGCCAATGAGCACATTCCACAATTGCGGCAACTCATCGATCGAGGTCTTGCGCAGGAACTGCCCGACCCATGTGATCCGCGGATCGTTCTTGAGCTTCTGAGTCGCCTGCCATTCCGCCTTGCGGGCGGGATCCGAGTCGAGAATGATGTCCAGCATCCGGTCGGCATCGGAATACATGGTCTGAAATTTCCAGATACGGAACACGCGCCCGTCACGCCCAAGCCGTTTCTGGGTATAAAACGGGGTCTGGCCCGAGATCAGCAGCGCAAGCGTCACCAACACGATAACAGGCAGAACGATCGGCAGCATCAGGAAAAGCATCCCCAGATCCAGCAGGCGTTTGCCGAACAGACGATAGGCCCCGCCATTCAGGACATGCCCCGACGCGCGCTTGGAGGTGGCATATCCATCCGGACGTGTCGGATACTTGGCAACTTGAACTGGCAATCCCATCGGCTAACCCACCGCTTTCCATAGTCTCTTCGCGCCGCTATCGAGTGGTGGACCGGACATCCAGAACTCACGCTGGCGTTAAGATGGTGTTAGCCATTTTCGTGGCAGGCATCACGCGAATTTCGTCACAATCGTACGCATTTGCCAAATGCACAGGGTTTGTTGTTCCTGGACTGACAACAAAGTGCAGAATGCGAATATTCTGTTGCGTCAAACCGTGGATGTCGTTGCGCGTGGCGCTATCCGGGCAGAACTGTGTCAATCAGAGGGCAGGCAGGTGGCGAATCGGTTCCTGGAGCAGTCGGTGACAAGATTGCCGCGGATTTAACGCATTTCGGCTTGATTGGCGCCATACCGCAACTGTAACCGAGGTGATCAGCACAAACCGGATGTGCTGTTCTTGTCTGCTTGGATCATGTCGCACGGTTTTAGTTCATATCTCGATCATTTCGGGTTTCATCAGCGCCCCTTTTCGCTGACGCCGGACCCGGAATTCCTGTACTGGTCCGACGCTGCGCGCGGGGCCTATACCATGCTGCAATATGGTCTGGCCACGCGTGCGCCGATCACGCTGCTGACCGGCGAGATCGGGGCGGGCAAGACGATTCTGCTGCAGCATTTCATCGCCGAGATCGAAGAGGATGACACGCTTTCGATCGCGCTGGTCACGAATACCCGGCCGCAGGCGCGCGAGATCCTGCAATGGCTGCTGCCGGAACTGACCAAGGACGATATCGACGATGAGAGCAAGTTCCAGCGGGTTCAGGAATTCCTTGTGCAGGAATACAATGAGGGCCGGCGCGTTCTGCTGGTGATTGATGAGGCACAGAACCTGTCCCATGAGGCGCTGGAAGAATTGCGCATGCTGACCAATATCAATCTGGGCAAGGAAGAGGTGCTGCAGCTCTATCTGATCGGGCAGCCCGAACTGCGCGACAATGTCCGCCGGCCGGCGCTTGTGCAGTTCGCCCAGCGGGTCGCGGCGAATTACCACCTGCCCTACATGGAAGCCGATACAGTGATGAAATATATCGCGCACCGGCTGCGCGTGGCCGGGGGCCGCCCGGGCGTGTTCAGCAAGCAGGCCGCGATGCGGGTGCATGACCTGACGGGCGGCGTTCCGCGGCTCATCAACCAGCTATGCGACATGTCCCTGTCCTACGCCTATGCGCAGGAACACGAGATGGTGCGCGCCGCAACCGTGCAGGCCGTGGCCGATGACGGCATCTTTTTCGCCCCCACACCGCCCACGACCAAAGGCTGATTCACCAGTGCCCGGTATTTTCCATGCTGGCCCAGGGCTCCTGCGGCGGCAGCGCATCGCCTGCCTGCAGCAATTCAATCGAGATATTGTCGGGTGAGCGCACAAAGGCCATCCGCCCGTCGCGCGGGGGGCGATTGATCGTGACACCTGCGGCCTGCAATTCAGCGCATTTGGCGTAGATATCGTCCACCTGATAGGCCAGATGGCCGAAATGGCGACTGTCCGAGGGGAGTTCCTCATCTCCGTCCCAGTTATAGGTCAGCTCGACCGGGCATTCCGGCTGGCCCGGCGGGGCGAGAAAGACGAGTGTGAAGCGCCCCTTGTCATTGTCGATGCGGCGGGTTTCCTCCAGCCCGAGCAGCTTGTAGAAGGCGATGGCCCGGTCCAGATCCTTGACCCTGACCATGGTGTGCAGATATTTCATCGGTTGTACCCCTTATCCTGTCACGCTGTTACCCGCGCGGGGGGGGGGGGGGGGGGGGGGGGGGGCCGCCGCCCCCCCCCC
>REDZ01000166.1 GCA_007695345.1 Paracoccaceae bacterium
GTTTGCGCCCGCCCGGTGTGTGCCCGCGCGCGTGCCGTCTGTCCGGCGCGCAAGGGTGGGTGGGTGGGCGTGCCGGACAGACGGCGCGCGCGCGGGCGACGCGTTATAACCCCTCGGGCACCGCAATCTCCAGCCGCTGCGCAAGTTCCGACAGGGCATCGCGCGCTGCTGCCCAATCCGCGCCGCGCGATGCGAACAGCGTCGCCTGTGAGGCATGGACAGGCGCATCAGCCAGGATTTTCAGGTGATTATCCTCCAGCGTCGCCCCGGTCGAGGTGATGTCGGCAATCGCTTCCGCCGTGCCGTTCTTCACGGTCCCCTCGGTCGCGCCCTGACTGTCCACAAGCTGATAATCCGCCACCCCGTGCGCGCGCAGATAGTCGCGCACAAGCCGGTGATATTTCGTCGCAATCCGCAGCCGGAACCCATGGCGTGCGCGAAAGGCCGAGGCAACCGCATCCAGATCATCCAGCGTTGCGACATCCACCCAGACTTTCGGCACGGCCACGATCAGATCTGCATGGCCGAACCCCATCTGCGCCAGCTCAACCACCCGCTGCGGCCAGTCCGGCAGGGTTTCCTGCACCAGATCGGACCCGGTCACGCCCAGATGGATACGCCCTGCCGCCAGTTCGCGCGGGATTTCCGAGGCCGAGAGCAGCACCAGTTCCACCCCCGCGACCCCCTCGACCGCGCCTGCATATTCGCGGCTGGCCCCGGTCCGGCGCAGCCGCACGCCACGCGCGCCGAACCATTCAAAGGTCTTGTCCATCAGCCGCCCCTTGGACGGCACGCCCAGTTTCAGCATCGGGCTGCCTCCAGCAATTCGGGGCGGATCACGCCGCCCACGGCCGGGATCGCGCGGCCCTGCCCCAGAACGGCCGTCAGCGCGTCATAGCGCCCACCGGTCGCGATGGGGGGCAGATCGTCGCGCGGAGCGACAAAGCCAAAGACGAACCCGTCGTAATATTCCATCTGCACGCGCCCGAAACTGGCCTCGAATGGCAGTGCGCCCGTGTCGATCCCGGCCATGTCCAGCGCGTCCAGCCGCGCCTCCAGCCGGTCTAGCGCGCGCGCAAGCGCCGGCCAGCCCTGCGCGCGCATCTGCGCCAGCGCCCCACGCGCGGGGGCCTTCAGCGACAACAATTCCTCCAGCGCCGTGACCTGCGCCTGCGGGATGGGGGGCGCTTCGGCATCGACCAGCAAACGGGTCACGCGCGCGGCAATTTCTTCCGCGCTGCGCCGCCCGACCATCTGGCCCGCCTGTGCGATCAGTTCCTCGGGCGGTGCGGCGCGCAACTGCGCGACCAGACCGCTGCGTGCTTCGGCCAGCGGTCCCTGCCCGCCCATCCGTTCCAGCAGCGCGCGGAACCGGCGCGGCCGCCAGATATGGCGCATCAGAGCCGCCTTGCGGTGGTCTGTCGTCTCCAGCCCGGCCACAGCGGCCTTGAGGATGCCGATATCGCCTGTCACGGGGCGCAACCCGCGCCCGTCGAGCAGCCGCGCAAAGAGCGCAAACACCTCGGCATCGGCCCGCGCGGCATCATCGCGGGCGAACAGCTCATAGCCCACCTGCAGATATTCCCGCGCCCGCGCGCCCTCCTGCTTGCGAAAGACGGGGCCGGAATAGCAGTAGCGCGCAGGCTCTGCACCGTTTTGCATATGCGCCTGCACAACCGGCACGGTGAAATCGGGGCGCAGCATCATCTCGCCCGCGCGCGGGTCCTGCGTGACATAAGCGCGGGCGCGAATATCCTCGCCATAGAGGTCAAGCAGCGTGTCCGCCGGTTGCAGGATCTCGGTCGCAACCGGCACCGCACCCGCGTCACGCATGGCCGCCAGCAGCGCGTTGGCGATGGCCTCTGCCGGTGTCATCCGTGCCGCCCCAGCATCTCGCGCACTGTGGCCAGCAGGTCCGCGCGCGGCACCTCGACCTGCGCGGGTTGGGATTTCCATTCCTCGACAGTGGCTTGCGCGGCGATCTTCGCGCCAAGGATCAGATCCTTGACCTGCACGACACCCTTCGCGGCCTCATCCTCGCCCTGAATGATCGCGATGGGGCTGGCCCGCTTGTCGGCGTATTTCAACTGGTTGCCAAAGTTCTTCGGGTTGCCCAGATACATCTCGGCCCGGATGCCTGCCGCGCGCAATTCGCCGACCATGGCCATGTAATCGGCCATGCGGTTGCGGTCCATCACCGTCACGACCACAGGCCCTTGCGCGGCTCTGTCCAGCCGCCCCTTGGCCGCGAGCGCCGCCAAGAGCCGATCCACCCCGATACTGACGCCAGTCGCCGGTACGGCCTGACCCGTAAAGCGCTTGACCAGATCATCATAGCGCCCGCCCCCGGCAACGCTGCCGAACTGACGCGGGCGGCCCTTTTCGTCTTTGATCTCGAAGGTCAGTTCGGCCTCATAGACCGGACCAGTGTAGTAGCCAAGGCCGCGCACCACGGAGGGGTCGATGATGATGCGGTCGGGGCCGTAGCCTTGGGCCTCCATCAATGCTGCAATTTGCTCAAGCTCATCAACACCTTCGACACCAATCTCCGCGTCCGCAACCAGTTCCCGCAGCCGTGCACAGGTATCTGGATTAGTTTCGCTGCCTGCGGCCATGAAGCCCATCACCACATCGGCCTGCGCCTCATTCAGCCCCGCACCCTTGGTGAAATCTCCGCTCTCGTCCTTCCGCCCTTCACCCAACAGCGCGCGCACACCCTCCACGCCCAGCCGGTCCAGCTTGTCAATCGCGCGCAACACGATCCCGCGCTCGGCGGCCTTGTCATCACCTGCAAGGCCCGCCACCTCCATCACCCCGTTCAGCACCTTGCGGTTATTCACGCGTATCACATAATCCCCGCGCTCGATCCCCACGGCCTCCAGCGCATCGGCCAGCATCGCGCAGATCTCGGCATCCGCCGCCACGTTTGCGGCCCCCACTGTATCCGCATCGCATTGATAAAACTGCCGGAACCGCCCCGGCCCCGGCTTTTCATTGCGCCAGACCGGCCCCATCGCATAGCGCCTGTAGGGCGTGGGCAGATCGTTGCGATACTGCGCCGCCACCCGCGCCAGCGGCGCGGTCAGATCATAGCGCAGGGCCAGCCAGTCGCCTTCTTCCTCCCAGGCGAACACACCCTCATTGGGCCGGTCCACATCGGGCAGGAACTTGCCCAGCGCCTCGACCGTCTCGACCGCCGAGGTTTCCAGCGCATCGAACCCGTAGCGATGATAGACCGCCGCGATCCTGTCCAGCATCGCCTTGCGCGCGCTGACCTCTGTGCCGAAATAATCGCGAAACCCTTTGGGCGTCTCTGCCCGGGGGCGCCGCGGCCCCTTGTTCTTGCCCATGTCGCGCGCCCTCTGTTGATCCGGCTTGCGCCGTTTGCGCGCAACCGCTTAGCCCAAGGGGGGCGCAGGGGCAAGCCTGCGGGTTTCACCCCAGCATGTCGTGGGCAATCGCCAGAACCTCCCCCATATCCTGTTATCCACACCTCATGCACAGGCTTATACAATTTGCCTGTCCCCCCCGAATCCGGTATCACACCGGGCAGGCAGGCAAAACAGCGCAACAGGGGGCAAGGATGAACGAGATCTCCGCGATCCGGGGCAAGGATGACGGGCAGATCGACAGCCTGCCCCATAACATCGAGGCCGAACAACAGCTTCTGGGCGCGATCCTGGTCAATAATGATGTCTATGACCGCATCGCCGCGCTTGTGAAACCAGAACATTTCTTCGACCCGGTCCATCAGCGCATTTTCGAGATTGCGAGCACGCGCATTCACAAGAATGCGCTGGCCTCTCCTGTCACGCTCAAGGCGTTCATGGAAGATGACGAGGGGCTCAAGGAGCTGGGCGGCCCCACCTATCTGGTCCGCATCGCGGCGGCGGCCATCTCGGCCTATGCCGCGCGCGATTATGCGCAGATGATCTATGAACTGGCCGTGCGCCGCGACCTGATCCGCCTGGGCCAGGATATTTCCGCGCGCGCCGCGCAGATGGATGTCGCCTCAGAGCCGCGCGAACAGATCGTCGAGGCCGAGCAGCGCCTTTACAAGCTCGCCGAACAGGGCGTGGCCGAGCGCGGATTTCAAAGCTTCCTCAAGGCCGTGACCGATGCGGTCAAGATGGCCAATGCCGCCTATCAGCGCGACGGGGGGCTGGCGGGCATCTCGACCGGGCTGATCGATCTGGACAAGAAACTGGGCGGGCTGCACCCGTCGGACCTGATCATCCTTGCCGGGCGCCCCTCGATGGGCAAGACCTCGCTGGCCACGAATGTCGCCTTCAACATTGCCAAGGCCTACAAGCACGGCACCCGCCCCGACGGAACCGAGGGCGCGGTCAATGGCGGCGTGGTGGGGTTCTTCAGCCTCGAGATGTCGGCCGAACAGCTTGCCGCGCGCATCCTGTCCGAAGCCGCCGAGGTGCCCAGCGAACAGATTCGCCGTGGCGACATGAGCGAAGAGGAATTCCGCCGCTTTGTCGAGGCGGCAAAATCGCTCGAATCCAGCCCGCTCTATATCGATGACACGCCCGCCCTGCCCATCGCTCAGGTGGCCGCGCGCGCAAGGCGGCTGAAGCGTACCCACGGGCTCGATGTGCTGATGGTGGACTACCTGCAACTCTTGCGGGGTCTGTCCAAGGACAGCCGCGTGCAAGAGGTGTCCGAGATCACGCAAGGCCTCAAGGCCATCGCCAAGGAGTTGAACATCCCCGTCATTGCCCTGTCGCAGCTTTCGCGTCAGGTCGAATCGCGCGAGGACAAGCGCCCGCAACTGTCGGACCTGCGCGAATCGGGCTCGATCGAGC
>REDZ01000134.1 GCA_007695345.1 Paracoccaceae bacterium
CCGCTGCCGGAATTCGACATGGCCCGCGCGCAGCATATCCTGAACGTGAACACACTGGCCCCCATGGTGATCCTTGGCGCGGCCCTGCCGCATCTTGCGCCGGGCGCATCTGTCGTGAACATCACCAGCATCAATGCCCGCTTTCCGCCCGTGGGCGCACCCGTCTATGGGGCCAGCAAGGCCGCGCTGGAAAACCTGACCATCGCCTGCGCCAAGACGCTGGGGCCGCGCGGCATCCGCGTCAATGCCGTGTCGCCCGGCGCGGTCGAGCGCGCCCATGCGCCACGCCCGCCCGACCTGATCCGCCACTTCACGGACGGATCGGCGCTGGGACGGCTTGCACTGCAAGACGAAATCGCAAGCGCGGTGCGCTTTCTGCTCTCCTCTGCCGCCAGCGGGATCACCGGCACAGTGCTCGAGGTATCGGCAGGCTACCGGCTGTGACCGCTGGCTTGTGATCCGGTCGCAGTTGACGCGCGGGCGGGGCATGGTAACTGCGGCGCCGACATGGCAATCGAGCGTGAATATATCGAATATGGCGACGTGCTCCATTCCATACTGCGCGATAAGGTTGGGGCGGCGTGGGTCGGCACCAAGGACTATCGGAAAACCCCGGCCCCGCGCCGGGGTGTTTTTCATCTCCAGCACATATCTGCTTGCATTTTACGCAAGCGTATCCTATCTTGAGCACGATGAACAGCAAGCATCGCAAGACCCTTGCCGCCGTCTTCACCGATCCGGTTTCGGGCACGCTTGAATGGGCTGCAATCGAGGGCCTGCTTCTTGCCGCAGACGCGCGCCTGGTCGAAGGGCGTGGCTCGCGGGTCCGGTTTGAGAAGGATGGCGAGGTCGTCACCTTCCACCGGCCCCACCCGGCCAAGGAAGCCAAGCGCTATCAGGTCCGCGATGCCCGCGACTTTCTCGAACGAATCGGGGTGACACCATGACCAACACCATGACCTACAAAGGTTATTCCGCCCGCATCGACTATGACGACGAGGACGGGATTCTGCTGGGCCATATCGCGGGTATCCGCGACCGCGTGGGCTTTCACGCCGACACAGTGGAGGGCTTGCGCGACGCCTTTCATGAGGCTGTCGAGGATTACATCGAGACCTGCGCACAGCTTGGCAAGGAGCCGCAGAAAACCTATTCCGGCCAAGTCATGTTCCGCGTCAGCCCCGAGGTCCATCGCCGTGCAGCGCTCGCCGCCGAACTCGCAGGCAAGAGCCTGAATCAATGGGCCGAGGATGTGCTGGACCGGGCGGCCCGATAAACAGTGACACGGGTGGTTTTCCGTTCCACCCATCCCGACAGCCTGATCCTGCAGGTCGATCTTGCCCAAGTGAACGCCCCGGCCCTGATCGCCGAAGAACCCCCGCTGCCGGAATTCGACATGGCCCGCGCGCAGCATATCCTGAACGTGAACACACTGGCCCCCATGGTGATCCTTGGCGCGGCCCTGCCGCATCTTGCGCCGGGCGCATCTGTCGTGAACATCACCAGCATCAATGCCCGCTTTCCGCCCGTGGGCGCACCCGTCTATGGGGCCAGCAAGGCCGCGCTGGAAAACCTGACCATCGCCTGCGCCAAGACGCTGGGGCCGCGCGGCATCCGCGTCAATGCCGTGTCGCCCGGCGCGGTCGAGCGCGCCCATGCGCCACGCCCGCCCGACCTGATCCGCCACTTCACGGACGGATCGGCGCTGGGACGGCTTGCACTGCAAGACGAAATCGCAAGCGCGGTGCGCTTTCTGCTCTCCTCTGCCGCCAGCGGGATCACCGGCACAGTGCTCGAGGTATCGGCAGGCTACCGGCTGTGACCGCTGGCTTGTGATCCGGTCGCAGTTGACGCGCGGGCGGGGCATGGTAATCGGGTTGAAAAACGGAGCATCGTGCCCATGTCCACCCGCATCATCGCCCTTGTCTTTCTGGCCTTCACGCTGGGCTTCATCATCCTGATGGCTTCGGTCACGTTTTTCGTGCGCGAGCCCCTGCCCATTGTCGGCGCGAACCAGACGCTGTTGCTGCACACAGTCGAGATCGAGCCCCAGATCCGCAGCGCCGTGGCCATCGATGGCGGCTACCGTGTGGATCTGACAGTCGAGCATGACACCAGCCAGGCGCCCGAGGTTCTGCTGCGCCCCGCAGGTGGCCAGCCCATCCCGCTCGATACCGGCACAGACAGCAGCGGCGCATGGTCCGGCAGCGGCCAACTGACCCGTCCGGGCCGCTGGGAGCTGGTGCTGACCGAGGGCACGACCCGCGAGGTCATGCAATTCATCACCCGCGAATGAATCGCTGGCCTGCATCGACGAGACTGCGGAGAAACTGGTGCCGCTGAAGGGACTCGAACCCCCGACCCCATCATTACGAATGACGTGCTCTACCAGCTGAGCTACAGCGGCCACCTTGGGCACGCATGTACTCAGGATGCGCGCGGCGCGCAAGGCGAAAAACCTCGACTCGTAACGCATGTCAGATGGCTTGCTGTCCCGTCATGCCCTCGCTAGCCTGCCCCCGCCCTACCCCAATCCTGCCCCGGAGTACCGATGCCCTCATTGACCGCCCACCCGCTGGACATCGCGCTTGCCTGGACGCAGGCAGGCCGCGGCGTGGCGCTCGCCACCGTGATCAAGGCATGGGGTTCTGCCCCCCGCAAACCCGGCGCGCATATGGTGATCGACGATCAGGGCGCATTCGAGGGGTCGGTTTCGGGCGGCTGTGTCGAGGGCGCGGTGATCGCAGAGGCCGCTGATGTGATTGCCCAAGGCACCTCGCGCATGCTGGATTTCGACGTGCCCGATGCAATGGCCCTGCGCGCGGGCCTCTCCTGCGGCGGGCACATCCGCATTCATCTGATGCCACTCGCACCGATGCTGCCTGTCTTGCCGGAGATTACGCAAATGCGCGCGGCACGCAACGGCTGTGTCCTGATCACCGACCTGTCCACAGGCGCCAGCCGGGTGGTGGGGGCAGACCCCGCAGACCCGCTGGCCGCGCCCATTGCCACCTGCCTGACGACCGGCAAGGCGCAGAGTGAAGGGCCCATCTTTCTCAACCCGCTACTGCCCGCCCTGCGGCTCTTCATCATCGGGGCCGTGCATATCGCCCAGTCGCTGGCCCCGATGGCGCGGCAAATGGGGCTGGAGGTCATTGTCATCGACCCGCGCAGCGCCTTTGCGACCAATGCACGGCTGCCCGACACATGGCTGGTCACCGACTGGCCGGACATAGCGCTGACGGAAATGCCCCCTGACCGCTGGTCCGCCCTGGCCGCCCTCTCGCATGAGCCGAACATCGATGATCCGGCCCTGATCGCGGCGCTGCGGGCGGATTGCCTTTATGTGGGCGCGCTCGGCAGCCGCAAGACTCATGCCGCGCGCCTTGATCGCCTGCACGCCACCGGGCTGAGCGCAAAGCAGACCGCGCGCATCCACGCCCCCATAGGGCTGCCGATCGGGGCCACCACCCCGCCCGAGATCGCGCTCGCCACGCTCGCCCAGATCATCGCCGCGCGGCGCGGCGCCCCGGCGGTTGCGGGCGGGAACCGGCCCGAGGCTGTTTTCCGCGCTTGACCTTGCGCGCGCGCTGGCGCATTGCGACGCCTATGGCACAGGCTGTTCTCAGGATCGATCTCTCGGCGCTGCAGGCCAATTGGCGCGCACTTGATGCGCAGTCGGAGGGCAGCGTGCAGACGGCGGCGACCGTCAAGGCCAATGGCTACGGGCTCGGGGCGGGCCACGTGGCCCATGCGCTGGCCCATGCCGGTGCCCGGCGCTTCTTTGTCGCCATCGCCGAAGAGGGGCTGGCCGTGCGCGCCGCCATCGGGCCGGACCTGCCGATACATGTCTATGGCGGCCATATGGAAGGCGACGCCCGCATCCTGCGCGATGCAAACCTCATCCCGATGCTCAATTCGGTCGAGCAGCTGACCCGCCATCTGGAATCGCTGCCTGATCACCCCTTCGGTATCCAGCTGGACAGCGGCATGAACCGGCTGGGGATGGAACCGGCGGAATGGGCCAGCCTCGCCGAAATCGTGCTGGCGCAGGGGCCCGATCTGATCATGTCGCATCTGGCCTGCGCGGATGATCCCGACCATCCGATGAACGCGCAGCAATTGCACAGCTTCCGTCAGATGACCGACGGGCTGGACGTGCCACGCTCGCTTGCGGCGACAGGCGGCGCGCTCATGGGGCCGGAGTTTCATTTTGACCTCACGCGCCCCGGCATCGGGCTCTATGGCGGCGCGCCCTTCACCGCCGCGCAGCCTGTCGTGCATCTGCAGATCCCCGTCATCCAGGTGCGCGATGTCGCGCAGGGCGAAAGCGTGGGCTATGGCAACACCTTCATCGCACCGCATGACATGCGCGTGGCCACCATCGCCGCGGGCTATGCCGATGGCATCCACCGCGCGCTGTCAAACCGGGTCACACTCTGGGCGGGCGATGTCCCCTGCCCGCTGCTGGGCCGGGTCTCGATGGATCTGCTGACCATCGATGTCACCGCCCTGCCCGATGACCCGGAAACGCTCGACCTGCTCGGCCCGCATCAGGGCGTCGATGACATCGCCGATATTCTCGACACGATCGGCTATGAAATCCTCACGGGTCTCGGCCAGCGCTATGCCCGCGTCTATAGCTGACCCCAGCCTTTCATCTTTGCAAAAATATCCACGGGGATTTTCAAGGGGCCGTCAGCCCCTTGAAGCGGGGGGTCGGGGGGGCGGCAGCCCCCCCCTGCCCCCGCAGGAGGGCGGCAGCCGCGCGCCGTTTTCCCCCGCCCCCCGCCGC
>REDZ01000056.1 GCA_007695345.1 Paracoccaceae bacterium
CGATTGTGCCGATGTTCACATGCGGTTTCGAGCGGTCGAACTTTTGCTTTGCCATGGTCTGTAAACCCTCTGTTGTCTGGCCCCGCATGCGCGGCCTGTCGTGCTACGCGGCGGGGCATATCCAGCTTGGCTAGGAAAATCAAGCGCCTTCGCGCGCCCGTGTCAGCGTCCGTATCAGCCCTGGCCGCGCGGGGCGGGCCGTATCCCGTATCCGGCCCGATCTTCGACCCTGCCGCTTTGCATGTCCTCATCCAGAAAATCGGACTGGATCTCCCAGTCGCTGTCGGGATCGAACACGACATCGGGTGCAGTGCCTTCGCCGCGCGGGGGAAACCAGTCGGGGTTGGAGGCCAGCCAGCGCTCGATGGAATAGACCGCATTCTCGGCCAGATTCTGCATCTGCTGTTCGGCCGACTGGGTCAGACCGGAACTGACGACCGTTTCGCCCGACAGGCTTTCCAGCGCAGTGATCATATGCGGACGCTCATTGACCCGCCCGCCTGCAGCATCATCGAACAGGGACACACGCACAATCAGCGCGGAGCGGGGCGCGGCGACCACGGGAATGCCCGGAACGGCCAGCACATAGCCTTCGACCGAAATGCCCAGATGATACAGCGAATTGCCCTGATAGCGGTCGAAACGGCGGCGCAGTTCGGTGGTCAGCACCTCTTCCCATTCTTCGGGCTCGGCGCTGCGCGAGGCCGGGCCCCGCGTTGCGTTGTCGGCCACGATGGCCGTATGCGCCAGCCGGAAATCACCCAGTTCGGCGCGTTCCTCGCGCAATTCCCGCCCGCTGGCACAGGCCGCCAGAACGGCAAGCGCCAGCAAACCGCCAAGCGCAGGCCGGAATTTGGGGAATGCTGTCATCGCTGACCTCCAACTCTCATGCGCCAATGGCCCTATCCGATCCGGGCCGTCAGCGCAAATGCCCCGCGCTCAGGTAAATCGATTGTCACGCGGAAAGCCGCGCGGCGCCATGCGGCCCGCGCCTGCGCGCTTGCCCAGCCATTCGGTCAGATCGGCCTCGTGCCGCGTGCGCCCGGCCGGGTCCCGCCAGCGCAGCCCCTCGGCCAGGGTGATCGTGGTCAGATCGGCCAGCCCGCCATCCTTGTAGGATTGCAGCCGCACCCCCTTGCCGCGCGTCATCTCGGGCAGGTCGTCGAGCGGAAAGACCAGCATCTTGCGATTCTCTCCGACGACAGCCAGATGATCGCCCGTCACCACACGGCAGACATGCGCGCGCGCGCCGGGCTTGAGGTTGAGCACCTGCCGCCCCGTGCGCGTCTGGGCGATCACCTCATCGGCAGGGATCACGAACCCGTCGCCCGCGGATGAGGCCACGACCAGCCGCACGCCTGCGCGATGCACGAACAGATCGACGATATCGGCCTCATTCGGCAAATCGACCATCAGGCGCACAGGCTCGCCCATGCCGCGCCCGCCGGGCAGATTGGCGCCCATCAGCGTATAGAACCGCCCGTTGGACCCGAACAGCACGATCCGATCCGTCGTTTCGGCATGAAAGGCAAAGCGCCCTTCATCCCCGTCCTTGAACTTGAAATTCTGGTCCAGCGCGACATGCCCTTTCATCGCGCGCACCCAGCCCATTTTCGAGCAGACGACCGTGATCGGTTCACGCTCGATCAGGGCCTCGGGGGGGACATCCTCGACCTCGCCCGCCTCGGCAAAGCTGGTGCGGCGGCGGCCCGGATCGGTGGCCTTGCCATAAAGCGCCTGCACATCGCGCAACTGCCCGCTGATGCGCTTCCATTGCAGCTGGTCCGAGGCCAGCAGATCCTCCAGCTCGGCGCGTTCCTTCAGCAAATCGTCCCGTTCGCGCCGCAGCTCGATCTCTTCCAGCCGCCGCAGTGAGCGCAGGCGCATGTTCAGGATCGATTCGGCCTGCAATTCGGACAATTCGCCCTCGCCCTCGGGTGGGGACACATAATCCGCCTCGGACGTGGCGCGGGCAAAGGCGCGGCCCCATGTCTCGCGCATCAGCGCGGCGCGCGGGGCCTCATCATAGCGGATGATGTCGATCACGCGATCAAGGTTCAGAAAGGCGATGATGAAGCCTTCCAGCACTTCCAGCCGGTGATCGATCCTGGCCAGCCGATGGCGCGTGCGCCGCGCAAGCACCTCGCGCCGGTGATCGAGAAAGGCGCGCAACACCTCGCGCAGGGAACACACTTTCGGGGTCAGCCCATCGATCAGCACATTCATGTTCAGACTGAAGCGCGTTTCCAGATCGGAATTGCGAAACAGCATCCCCATCATCAGGTCCGCATCCACGGTGCGCGAGCGCGGTTCCAGCACGATGCGCACATCATCCGCCGATTCGTCGCGGATATCGGCCAGAAGCGGCACCTTGCGGGCCTGTATCAGCTCGGCCAGCTTCTCGATCAGCCGCGATTTCTGCACCTGATAGGGGATTTCGGTGACAACGACCTGCCACTGCCCGCGACCAAGATCCTCGATCTCCCATCTGGCGCGCAGACGAATGGCGCCGCGCCCGGTCTGATAGGCGCTCAGGATGGCGTCGCGCGGCTCGACCACCACGCCGCCTGTGGGGAAATCGGGGCCGGGGATCAGGGCGACCAGATCGCTGTCGGGCAGATCGGGCTGCGCGATCAGGGCCAGACAGCCCTCGATCAGTTCGTCCAGGTTATGGGGCGGAATATTCGTGGCCATGCCGACCGCAATCCCGCTTGCGCCATTGGCCAGCAGGTTGGGAAAGGCCGCCGGCAACACGACAGGCTCTTCCAGCGTGCCATCATAATTGGGCCGGTAATCCACCGCATCCTCGGCCAGCCCGTCCAGCAGCATTTCGGCCGCGCGGGTCATGCGGGCTTCGGTGTAGCGGGCGGCAGCGGGGTTGTCGCCATCGATATTGCCGAAATTGCCCTGCCCGTCGACCAGCGGATAGCGGACATTGAAATCCTGCGCCAGCCGCGCCATCGCGTCATAGATCGCGGCATCACCATGGGGGTGGTAGTTGCCCATCACATCGCCCGTGATCTTGGCGGATTTGCGAAATCCGCCGCCGGGTGCCAGCTTCAGCTCGCGCATCGCAAACAGGATGCGGCGATGGACGGGTTTCAGCCCGTCACGCGCATCGGGCAGCGCGCGATGCATGATCGTGGACAACGCATATTGCAGATAGCGCGACCCCAGCGCGCGGCGAAGCGGTTCGGTGGCCAGAGCGTTCGGGTCCAGGGGCGCGTCATCATCCTGTGGCATGGCCCCCCGCATAGCCCCAGCGATGGCGCAGGTCCAGCCCCTGTCGCGCACGGCAAGTTTACGCCGCAGGTCCGTATCACGCTTGTGGGCGCTGGCCGGTGCGGCCTAATCTGCACCAATGCCACCCGAAAGGACCCTACGGATGCGCCTGATCCTGCCTGCCCTGCTCAGCAGCCTTGCCCTGCCCGCGCTTGCCGATCCGCAGATCCGCCATGTCACGCTCTCGACCGCCGGGCTGGCGATGCTGGAGGCCGAGGGGCGGCTGGGCGCCGATGGCCTGCGCCTGCCGATCCGCCGCACCGATATCGATGATTTCCTGAAATCGCTGCGCGTGTCGGACCCGGCGGGCGGCGTGCCCATGCTGTCCATGACCGGCCCCGGCGGGGTGCAGGATCTGTTCGCCGGCCTGCCCTTCGCGCCCGAGGATGTGAGTGATCTGCACGCGCTGCTGGACGCGATGACCGGCGCGCCGGTGACGGCCGAACGCGGCGATACCACGCTGACCGGCACGGTCATGGGGGTCAACACGGTGCCCTGCGCCAGTTCCGCGCAGACAGGCTGCCACGCGCTTGCGCTGCGCAGCGCGACAGGCGGGATCGGCCAGATCCGCCTGGATGCGCGCACCGAGATGCGGTTTGACGACGCGCAGGACCGCGCAGCACTGGAACGCGCGCTGGAGGCGCTGCGCAGCGGCAGCCGCGCGCTGACACTGGATGTCACCCTGACCAGCAGTGAAAGCGATCCGCGCGACGTGACGCTGGCATGGCTGCAACCCGCCCCCGTCTGGAAAACCGCCTGGCGGGCCGAGGATACGCCCGAGGGGTTGGAGCTGACAGGCTGGGCCGTGATCGAGAATGCGACCGGGCAGGACTGGGACGATGTGGGGCTGACGCTGGCCACAGGCGCGGTTCAGGCCCTGCAGGCGCAGCTTTATGACCGACAGGACGCATATCGCCCCGTCAGCCCGCGACGGGCACAAGACGGCATGATGCTCGAATCCGCCCCCGCCGACATGGCCCCTGACTTTGCCGCATCCGCCCCCATGCCGGTCGAGATGCAGGAGGCCGAAAGTTTTTCGCGTTACACGCTCGGGCAATCCATCAGCGTGCAGGCGGGCGAGATGATTTCGCTGCCCTTTCTGCGCGAAACCCTGTCCGATGCGCGCGTGACGCTGTATCGCGGCGGGTCTGGCGCGGCCCACCCGATGATCGCGCTTGAGATTGAGAATCCCCTGCCCCTGCGCCTGCCTGCCGGGATCGCGACGCTCTATGAGGATGCGCGCGGCCATGCAGGCGACGCGATGATCCCCGAACTGGCACCCGGTGCGCGCGACCTGGTCGAGTTCGCGCAGGACACCGCCATGCGCGTGGACGAATCGCAGCGCGAGATCCAGTCGCTGCGGCAGGCGCGCATCGTGGATGGTGTGCTGGTGGCAGAGGAACGGCTGGAACGGCGCAGCACCTACCGGGTCGAGGGCGCGCCCGAGGCCGAGCGCGTGCTGACCCTGCTGCACCCGCGCCGCCCCGGCTGGGAGATGGAGAGCACGGACGGCAGCGACGGTTTTGACGCCACGCGGTTCGAGATTGCCGTGCCCGCAGGTGAGATCGTCAGCGAAACCATTGTCGAAAGCCGCGTGACATCGCGCCGTGTCGCACTTCTGGAGCTGGATCTGGACGGGCTGGCGCAATGGTCGGCGCGCCTGCAGGGCGATGATCTGGCCGATACCGTGACCGCGCTGCGCGATCTGCGCGCCGAAGAGCGCGATCTGGCCCGCACCCTGCCCCGGCTGGCCACGCGCGAGGCCGATCTGATTGCCGATCAGGAGCGGCTGGTAAACCTGATCGTGCAACTGGGCGATGACAGTGCGGCCACCGCAGACCGCCGCGACCGGGTCGATGCCATCGACGCCGAGATCACCTCGCTGCGGGCAGAGCGCGCCGAAACCGAAGCGCGGATCGACGCCCTTCAGGACGACTTGCGCGCCCTGTTGCGCGCGGCGGAATAGCGCCAGCGGCCCGACAGACCAGCCAAGGGGCGCGGGGATCGAATTGTCCCCGTGCCCCATTCGCGCTATCTGATCCGTACACCCAGTGGCAGGAACAAAAAGCCCCGTGATCCGCGTCGTCCGACATCTGAGCCTGCTTCTGATGGCAGCCCTGCTGGCCGCCTGCGATCTGGCGCCAGTACAGACCGCTCTGCCCGCGCCCAGCCCGGCGCAACCCCCTGTTGCTGCCGTCACGCGCGCGCAGTTCAACGCAGTTGCGCGCCAGATGGCACCGGTCGCCACCCGCATCTGCCGCGAACGCAGCCCGCATCTGATCTGCGAGTTCACCGTGATTCTGGATGACCGGCCTGGCCAGCCGCCCAATGCCTTTCACACCCGCGATGAACAGGGCCGCCCGATCATCGCCTTTACCGAATCTCTGATCCGCGAGTTGCGCAACGAAGATGAAATCGCCCTGGTCTTCGGACATGAGGCCGCGCATCACATCGCCGATCACATCCCACGGATGCAGCGCGAGGCGCAGCGCGGCGCGCTGGTGGGCGGTCTGGCCGCAGCCCTGGTCGGTGCCGATGAAGTGACCACGCGCGAGATCATGGGCATCTCGGCCACACTCGGCGCGCGGCGCTACGCCCAACCCTTTGAACTGGAGGCCGATCGTATCGGCGCGGAAATCGCCGCGCGCGCGGGTTTCGACCCGCTGCGCGGTGCGGGGCTGTTCCGGCGCATCCCCGATCCGGGCAATCAGTTCCTGGGCACGCACCCACCCAATTCTGAGCGCCTGCGCGAGGTCGAGCGCGCCGTGGCGCGCATGCGCGCCGGGCAACCGGTGTGACAGAAAGGAGCTAGCGATGCACTGGATCTATCTTGCGGTGGCGATCCTGTTCGAGACGATCGGCACCACGGCGCTGAAAGCAAGCGACGGCATGACGCGTGCGTGGCCCGCCGCAGTGGTGGTCGTGGCCTATGCGCTGTCCTTCTGGCTGCTGGCGCTGGTCTTGCGGGTGATCCCGGTGGGCGTGGCCTATGCAATCTGGTCTGGCCTGGGCATCTGCCTGATCGCGGGCATCGGCTGGGCCATGTTCGGCCAGCGGCTGGATGCGGCAGCGCTTCTGGGGATTGTGCTGATCATCGCGGGCATTCTGGTGATCAACCTGTTCAGCGCAAAGGTCTGAGCCATGCCAGAGACGGCCCAGCACAGCACGTTCGAAGATGCGCAGGGGCTGGTCTTTGGCGCGGCCATGTGCGCCTTTGCCGTCATGATCCTGACAGGCGCGGGGCTGGTCACAGGCCAGACGGCCGGGCTGGCCGTGCTGATCGCCTATGTGACCGGGATCAGCTTTGGCGTGGTGTTCTTTACCATAAACATCCCCTTCTATGCGCTTGCCTGGGCCCAGCTTGGCCCGGCCTTCACAGTCAAGACATTCATCGCGGTGGCGCTGATTTCGGTAATGTCGCTGGTGGTCGAGGATCTTGTCGATGTCACCCCCGCACATCCGGTGGTGGCGGCGGTGCTGTTCGGCCTGATCTCGGGCTCTGGCCTGCTGGCGATCTTTCGCCACCGCGCGAGCCTTGGGGGCGTGGGGATCCTGGCCTTCTGGTGTCAGGAACGCCTGGGCTGGCGTGCGGGCTGGGTGCAGCTTGGCTTCGACATCGTGCTTTTCGCAGCCGCCCTTCTGGTGCTGGAACCGATCCTGGTGCTCTATTCGGCCCTGGGCGCCGTGGTGCTGAACGCCATCATTGCGATCAATCACCGCCGCGACCGCTATATCGCGACCTGAGCCTGCCCGTTGCGACCCTTGTGGCGGCACGCCCCACCCGCCCGCCCTGCGTGCCGCCACAAGGGCCGCAACGGGCAGGGCAATGGACATAGGGGGTAGCCAGGCGCGCGCCGATCGGGTAATGCGGCGGCGCGGCATCCCTGCCCCCTTCTGACATCTTTCCTGACAAGGCCAAGACCATGACCCTTCGCAATATCGCGATCATCGCCCATGTGGACCACGGCAAGACCACGCTGGTGGACGAACTGCTGAAGCAATCCGGCGCCTTTCGCGAGAACCAGGCCGTGGCCGAACGCGCCATGGACAGCAACGATCTGGAGCGCGAACGCGGCATCACGATTCTGGCCAAGGCGACCTCGGTCGAGTGGAAGGACACGCGCATCAATATCGTGGACACGCCCGGACACGCCGATTTCGGTGGCGAGGTCGAGCGCATCCTGAGCATGGTCGATGGGGTGGTGCTGCTGGTCGATGCCGCCGAAGGCCCGATGCCGCAGACGAAATTCGTGACCTCCAAGGCGCTGGCGCTGGGGCTGCGCCCCATTGTCGTTCTGAACAAGGTCGACAAGCCCGCCGCCGACCCCGACAACGCGCTGAACGAAGTATTCGATCTGTTCGCCAATCTGGGCGCCAATGACGAACAGCTTGATTTCCCTGTGCTTTATGCCAGCGGTATCAATGGCTGGGCGGATACGGAACTGGACGGCCCGCGCCAGGACATGAGCGCGTTGTTCGATCTGGTGGTGGCCCATGTCCCCACCCCTGCACAGGTCGCCGCGCGCGCAGAGCCGTTTCGCATGCTGGCCACCACGCTGTCCGCCGACCCTTATCTGGGCCGTATCCTGACCGGCCGCGTCGAATCCGGCACCTTGAGGGCGGGCGAGACGATCAAGGCGCTCTCGCGCGACAGCAAGAAGCTGGAGCAGTTCCGCGTGACCAAGGTTCTGGCCTTTCGCGGGCTGGGGCAGGCCCCCATCGATCAGGCCGAAGCCGGGGATATCGTGACGCTGGCGGGCATGTCGAAAGCGACCGTGGCCGATACGCTCTGCGCGCTCGAGGTCGAGGCCGCGCTGCCCGCGCAGCCCATCGACCCGCCCACGATCAGCGTGACCTTCGGCATCAATGATTCGCCGCTGGCCGGGCGCGACGGGTCCAAGGTGCAATCCCGCGTCATCCGTGAACGCCTCATGCGCGAGGCGGAAGTCAATGTCGCCATCCGCGTGACCGACACGCCGGGCGGTGAGGCATTTGATGTGGCCGGGCGCGGCGAATTGCAGATGGGCGTGCTGATCGAGAACATGCGCCGCGAAGGGTTCGAGCTGTCGATCTCGCGCCCCCGCGTGCTGATGCGCGATGAGGGCGGCCAGAAGCTGGAACCGGTCGAGGAAGTGACCATTGATGTCGATGACGACTATACCGGAACCGTGATCGAAAAGCTGACCGGCCCGCGCCGTGGCGATCTGGTCGAGATGAAACCGGCAGGCACGGCCAAGACGCGCATCATCGCGCATGTGCCGTCGCGCGGGCTGATCGGCTATCACGGCGAATTTTTGACCGACACACGCGGCACCGGCGTTCTGAACCGCGTGTTCCACGAATGGGCGCCCTACAAGGGCACCATTCCGGGGCGGCGCGAGGGGGTTCTGATCTCGATGGAAGATGGCACCGCTGTGGCCTATGCGCTGTGGAACCTTGAGGATCGGGGCCGCATGTTCATCAACCCGCAAGAGCCGGTCTATCAGGGCATGATCATAGGCGAGCACAGCCGCGACAATGATCTGGAAGTGAACCCGCTGAAGGGCAAGAAACTGACCAATGTGCGGGCATCGGGCACCGATGACGCGGTCAAGCTGACGCCCCCCACGATCCTGTCGCTGGAACAGGCCATCGCCTATATCGACGATGACGAACTGGTCGAGGTGACGCCCAAGGCGATCCGGCTGCGCAAGCGGTTTCTCGATCCGCATGAGCGCAAGCGGCAGTCCAAGGCGAGCGCGTGATACGCACGCTCGGGACCTGCTGATTTCGGCCTTGCGGCGTGAGCCATGCGCCGCAAGGAAATCGATCAATGGGCACACTTTTCTGAGTGGGATGATCTTCATCAGCCGCAAGGGGGTGCGGTGGTGCGATGCACCCACGGATGATGGTCCGCGCACGACCCTGTGCAACCGCTGGACGTGCCGGAGCGATATGGGCACGGTCGCCTGATCGGACGAACCAGGTGTGGCATGACCACCAGACTGCATGCCATCACAGAGGCTATCGGGCGGTCGATCACGTTCTTGATGTCGGCGGGTCAGGACAGCGACGCCTCGGGCGCTGCTGCCCTTCCCTGCATCTGCCAACCGCCGACTGGCTGATCGCAGTGAAAAACCCGGAAACAAGGCTCTGTATTCCCGGCCGCAAAGCGGGCAAGGCGACCGTGACATACGGCACACGACGCTACAAGCGCGCAATCACATCGAGAACATGTGCAGGCGTCTGAAGACCGGGCACAGGATTGCCACGCGCCATGACCGATGCCCAAAGATGTTGCTTTCCGCAGTCGCGCTGACCGCAACAGTCCTGTTCCGGTTTTGAAACTCAAAACGTGTGGCGCCTAGGATCGTTCGCCCGCCTTGCGCACCCCCGCCTCCCCCCGGCACCGGTCCGAGCAATAGCGCACCTCGTCCCAGACCCGCGCCCATTTGCGCCGCCATGCGAACGGGCGGCCGCACTGCGCGCAGTCCTTTACCGGCAAATCCGCCTTGCGCCGCATCCGCGCCATGGGGTCAGTCGGACCCGGCCGCGTCATCGTCCTCATCGTCGCGCACGGTCATCTCGCCCTCTTCCCAGTCGCCCGACAGCACCTCGCCCGAGGCATAGCGCAACACCCCCGTTCCGTGGCGCTGGCCATCAACGAAGCTGCCCTCATAGACATCGCCCGTGGCATAGGTGGCCACCCCTTCGCCCGTGATCTGCCCGCTGCTCCAGTCGCCCTCATAGATGAAGCCATCGGCCAGCTCGATCCGGCCCTGCCCCTCGCGCGCCCCTTCCGAGAACTGGCCCGCATAGACCGACCCGTCAGGATAGACCATCTCGCCCGCGCCATGCAACTCGCCGCCCGCGACCTCGCCGGTATAGACACGCCCGTCGGCAAAGGTCATGATCCCCTCGCCATCGGGCAGGCCGCGCACGAAGCCCCCCTCGAACACGGCGCCATCCTCGAACACGGCGCGGCCCTGGCCGTGGAACTGGCCTTCGGACCATTCGCCCTCATAGCTGCTGCCATCGGCATAGGTGATGGTGCCGGTCCCGTCGGGCAGACCGTTCACGAAGCTGCCCACATATTCCGAGCCGTCGGGCTGAACCAGCCGCCCCTCGCCCTCGATCCGGCCCTCGGACCAGGTGCCCTCATACAGATAGCCATCCGGCCCGGAAAGGCGCCCTTCCCCCTCGCGCAGGTCATTGACGAAGGTGCCTTCGAATACCAGCCCGTCGCCCTGTTCGACCCGCGCCTCACCCTCGCGCAGCCCGGCCTCGAACCCGCCGGTATAGACATCGCCATTGGGCTGGGTCAGCACGCCCTGCCCGTGCAACTCGCCTTCGGCCCAGTCGCCCTCATACCGCAGCCCGTCCGGTGTGATCAGGAGGCCGGTGCCGTGGCGCAGATCGGCGCGCATGTCGCCCTCGAATGTGGCGCCATCCGGGTAGGTGATCTGCCCTGCCCCCTCGCGCACGCCATCGACCCAGTCGCCCTCATAGCGGTAGCCATCGGGGCGGGTCAGGGTGCCGGTGCCATGGGGCTGGCCATCGGCAAAGCTGCCTTCATAGACGGACTCATTGGCAAAGACCCGCACCCCCTGACCCGAGATGTTGCCCTCGACCCATTCGCCTTCATAGGTAGAGCCGTCCGAGAAGGTCATGATGCCCGTGCCATGCGGGCGGCCCGCCTGAAACTGCCCCTCATAGACCGCGCCGGATGGGTAGCGCGCCACGCCTTCGCCACTGATCTCTCCCTCGACCCACTCGCCGGTATATTCGAACCCGTTGGGCAGCCGGTAGGTGCCGGTGCCATGTTGCAGCCCGTCGCGGAATTCGCCCTCATAGATGCCGCCATCGTCATACTGCCGGGTCATCACGCCATCCGTCTGCGCGAGGGCGGTTGTGCCCAGCAAGGTCGCAAAGGCAAAGGCCATCGGCGCGCGAAGCGTGGCTGATCTCATGACGCGGTTCTCCCCAATATTCTGGCTGCGAGGGTAGTTAGGCGCGCGCAGGCTGGCAAGGGCTTTTGCCTTGGGCGGCTGAAAGGCGCGGGCCAGAGTGGCGGCATCAGGGCGAGCGGCGGGCGTGCCGGGGATGCGGCCCGCGATTGATTGCGGCGGCGCGGCAGTTTCGCTGTCTGTCGGTTCAGGCGATGCGCAAACGCCGCAGTTCACGACACAGGGGCCTTGCGCGCCCTCAGCCAGATCTCGAGCGCCGCCAGATAGGGCATGTAAAAGGCGAAATACTGCACCTGATCGAACGGCCCTGTCAGTTGCGCGTTGCTCCACAACCCATCTGTCAGGCTGTACCAGATGACATAATGCAGCCGGAAGATCAGCGATCCCATTACCAGCACCGCCAGACGCAGCGCCCATTCGCTGTGCCGCGCGACATCGCCGGCCCGCGCATGGCGCAGCGCCTGCACCGCGCAACAAAGCATCAGCGCGCCATAAAGGGCAAATCCCGCATCCATCAACGGACCCGCGATGGTTCCGCGCAACGCGATATAGGCCAGCCCCCCAAGTGCCACCACGATCGAAGCGGTCACGATCACACGCCCGGCGATCCGGTGCAGCCACGGATACCGCCGGCGCAGCCATGCGACCGGCTGGAACGGCACCAGCACCATCGCCACAGCACCAAGGATCATATGCGAAAAGATGGCAATATTCGCGACCGTGCCGCCGGGCGTGTAGATATAGGTCTCGTCCGAAAGATCGAGGCCGATGCCGCGCAAGCCAAAGCGCAGGGAATAGGCCGCAAAGCCGGTGACGACTACGGCGAGCAGAACAAGGCCCGGAAAACCGGCCATGATGGCGAGGCGCTTGCGCAATGTCATTCTGCCCGTTGATGCGCGTGCGGGGCAAGCCTTACCCACCGGACCTTGGCCGCGCAAGCGGAACCGCGGATAATCGGGGCGCTGTCATGCGCACGCGGTGACTGTGGCGCAGCTTTTCCGACTGTGCCGCAATCTGTGGCCAGAACCTGATCCATCATGCCGCAATTTCGGGCTTTGCGGCCCGTTGCGCCCCTGACCGCGCAATTCCCGCCGGGTAGAGCCTGCCATGCAGGTGCTGCCCGCTTTTCCCGATGGCTGGACAATCCTGCCCAAAACATCGCACCGCACGTTGCTATAACCTAGTTTTATCATTACTATCAATGTGTTAGTGTTTCACGTGGAACATCACCCCCGCCCCGCTGCGCCCTTTCGGCTTCCCTCGGGCGGTCAACATGATATGTGGGCGCCAAGCAACCCCGAGAGCCGCGCATGACCGACCGCTTCCGCCTGACCCTTGCCCAGTTGAACCCCACCCTCGGCGATATCAACGCCAATGCCGAGCGCGCGCGCGAGGCGTGGTCCGCCGGGCGCGCGGCAGGTGCGGATATGGTCGCGCTGCCGGAAATGTTCCTGCCCGGCTATCAGACGCAGGATCTGGTCTGGCGTCCGGCGTTTCTGGCCGATCTGCGCACTGCCCTTGATGCGCTGGCGCGTGATTGCGCCGATGGCCCCGCGCTGGGGCTGGGTCTGCCCATGGCCGAGGGGGGGGCGCTTTACAATTGCTACGCTGTGCTTGCGGGCGGACAGGTCCGGGCCGTGATGCGCAAGCATCATCTGCCCAACACATCCGTCTTTGACGAACGCCGACTGTTTGCCTCGGGCGATATCTCGGGGCCGTATCGCGCCGGGCCCATCCGCATCGGCACGCCCATTTGCGAGGATGCCTGGCGCGCGGACGTGGCCGAGACGCAGGCCGAATCGGGGGCCGAGATGCTTCTGGTGCCCAATGGCTCGCCCTATGCGCGGCACCGCTATGACACGCGCATGGCGCATATGGTCGCGCGTGTGGTCGAGACGGGGCTGCCGCTGGTCTATCTGAACCTTGTCGGCGGGCAGGATGATCAGGTCTTTGACGGGGCGAGTTTCGTGCTGAACCCCGGCGGCCAACTGGCCCTGCAATTGCCCGCGCATGAAGAGGTGATCGAGACAGTCGATTTCACCCGCACCGAGCAAGGCTGGCGCGCCGGGACCGGCCTGCGCGCCGCCCTGCCCGACGACTGGGAACAGGATTACCGCACGATGGTCATGGGGCTGGGCGATTACCTGCGCAAATCGGGGTTTTCGCGCGTGGTGCTGGGCCTGTCGGGCGGGGTGGATTCCGCGCTGGTCGCCACGCTGGCGGTGGATGCGCTGGGGGCAGAGAATGTGCAGTGCGTGATGCTGCCCTCGGAATACACCGCGCGCGACAGCCTGCAGGACGCGACCGATCTGGCGCAGCGCCTGGGCGTGCGGCTGGACGAGATCGGGATCGAGGGGCCACGCGCCGCGATGCAGGCCGCCCTCGCCCCCCTTTTCGACGGGCTGGAGCCGGACGTGACCGAGGAAAACCTGCAATCGCGCATTCGCGGTACGCTTCTGATGGCGCTCTCGAACAAGACCGGCGCGATGCTGCTGACCACGGGCAACAAATCCGAAATCGCAGTGGGCTATGCCACGATCTATGGCGACATGAATGGCGGCTACAATCCGATCAAGGATCTGTACAAGACGCGCGTGTTCCAGACCTGCCGCTGGCGCAACGCCAATCACCGCGACTGGATGGCCGGCCCCGCAGGTGAGGTGATCCCCCCGCGGATCATCGACAAGCCCCCATCGGCAGAACTGCGCGCCGATCAGCGGGATGAGGACAGCCTGCCCCCCTATGCCGAACTTGATGCGATACTCGAACGCATGGTCGAGCATGATCACAGCCTGTCCGATCTGGTCGCGGATGGCTTCGCGCGCGAGACTGTGGCCCGCGTGGCGCATCTGGTCGCGATATCCGAGTGGAAACGCTACCAGTCGGCCCCCGGCCCGCGCCTGACGAACCGTGCCTTCTGGCTGGACCGGCGCTATCCGATGGTGAACCGCTGGCGCGACGACAGCTAGGTCACAACCCCGCGATCACACCTGCGGGGGTGCATCTGACCCATCAATCGCACTTTTGTCGCGTACCGGGTGTCGTTACTATGCATACCACCCTACTGAATGCGTTGGACAGGCTGTCTTGGCCGCGCATTTTGTGTATAAGCATGGACAGGGTGATTTGGCAGGCCCCCGAAACCTGACACAAGATCAGGCGGCATTCAGGCGGAGAGTGACACTATGAGCAGCATCCCCCATCGGTATCTGGCCCTTGGCCTGGTGGCGTCCCTTGGTCTGAGCGCGTGCATGGACGGCTCGAACGGCACCGCATCGCGCGAGAATGCCAGTGCGAACATGTCCACCGAATTCGATGTCGAGGATGAAAGCGTCTTTTCCAAACGCGAGAACGGGCTGTGGGATGGTCGCCCCTCGCTCGGCGGGGTCTGGGTCGCGCATCCCGAGGTGACGGGGCCAGAGCGCGTGATCATCCGCAACACCGATTCCGGGCAGGAAACCATCGGCGCGCTGTTCCGCCGCGAACGCGAGAATCCCGGCCCGCGCTTTCAGGTTTCGGCCGAAGCGGCCAATGCCGTGGGCATTCTGGCTGGCGCGCCCACGATGATCGAGGTCGTGGCCCTGCGCACACAGGAAATCGCGCCCGAACCAGAGGCGGCTGAAGCCCCCGCTGACAGTGACGCCCCGCTGACCACAGATGATGCGCGCATCGCCCTGCCCGGCACCGAGGTCGCGCCCGAACCCGAGGCCGAACCACGGCGCGGTCTGCTCAGCCGTATCTTCGGGGGCCGCCAGCAGCCCGAGCCCGAGCCCGAACCAGCCCCCCCGGCAGAGGGCGAGATCGAAACCGCCACGCTGGACGGTGACGCCCCGGCCGAGGCAGATGCCCCACCGCCCATGCCCAGCCCGCAGCCGCAGGACACAGCCCCTGCCCCGGCCAGCACGCTTGATCGCCCGATGATCCAGCTCGGCATCTTCAGCGTCGAAGGCAATGCCAACAATGCCGCCGACATGGCGCGCGAAGCCGGGCTGAGCGCGCGGGTCGTGACAGGCAGCGCACAGGGCAATGACTTCTGGCGCGTGGTCGTCGGCCCGGCAAGTTCAAGCGCAGAACGCAGCCGGATGCTTGAACGTGTCCAGGCGCTCGGGTTTAATGACGCTTATGCCGTGCGGCGCTAGGGCGCGCAGGCAGTGGGATGCAGTACAGGACGGGAAAACGATGACAGGCCGGTTTCGTCACTCTCTGGGCGGTGTCGCCCTTGCCATTCTGACCGCGTTTGGCACAGGCGCGCAGGCACAGGTCGGGGGGTTCGATTCTGCGGCCCCCTCGATCTATATCCGCGATCTGGGCACAGGCACGGTGCTGATGAACCGGGGGGCGGATGTGCCGCTGCCCCCGGCCTCGATGTCCAAGCTGATGACCCTTTTGATGCTGTTCGAGGCGGTCGAGGACGGGCGCCTGTCGATGGACACCACCTTTGCGGTGTCCGAACGTGCCTACCGGATGGGCGGCTCGCGCATGTTTCTGGAACCGACCGACCGGCCCACGACCGAAGACCTGATCCGCGGTATCGCGGTTCTGTCGGGCAATGATGCCTCGGTCGTGGCCGCCGAAGGGCTGGCCGGGTCGGAAGAGGCGTTCGCCCAGCTTGCCACGCGCCGCGCGCAGGAACTGGGGATGCGCAACACGACGATTGCGAATTCCTCTGGCTGGCCGCATCCGGATCATCTGATGTCCAAGCGCGATCTGGCCATTCTGGCCGAGCATATCATCACGGAATATCCGCAATATTACCCCTATCTCTCGGAAAGCGAATTTGTCTGGAACGACATCCCGCAAAGCAACCGCGTGCCGCTACTGGGCTCCGGGATCGGGATGGACGGGCTCAAGACCGGCTTTACGTCAGCAGCAGGGTATTCACTGACCGGGTCCGCGCGGCAAGGCGACCGGCGCATCGTCTTCGCCTTTGGCGGGCTGGATAGCGAAGCCGCCCGCGTGCGCGAAGCCGAGGCGATCGTCAACTGGGCGTTTCGCCAGTTCCAGAACGTCAGCCTGGGCAATGCGGGCGCGGTGATGGGCGAGGCCCCGGTCTGGCTGGGCGCGTCCTCTGCAGTGGCGCTGGTGCTCGGTGACAGCCGCGATGTGCTGCTGCCCGCGACAGCCTCGCGGCAGGTCGAGGGGCGGATCGTCTATGACGGGCCGATCCCGGCGCCGATTGCAGCAGGTGATCAGATCGCGACGCTGATCGTCGATATCCCGGATATGGCGCCGCTGGAACTGCCGCTTCTGGCCGCAACTGATGTGGCCGAAGGCGGGTTTCGTGTGCGCGCCGAGGCGGCAGCGCGCAAGCTGGCAGGCATGGTTGTCGGGTCGGCCCGCGACGCGATGAATTGATGATGGGGCGCGCGGGCGCAGGGGTTTTCGTCAGCTTCGAGGGGATTGACGGGTCGGGCAAATCCACCCAGGCGCGGCTGTTGGCCGAGGCGCTGGGGGCGAATGCCGTGCTGACCCGCGAACCCGGCGGTGCGACCGGGGCCGAGGACATCCGCCGCCTGCTGGTCGAAGGGGACCCCGCGCGCTGGTCGCCCGAGACCGAGATCCTGCTGTTCACAGCGGCGCGGCGCGATCATCTGGAAAAGACCATCCGCCCGGCGCTTGCGGCAGGCAAGACGCTGATTTCCGACCGTTTCGCCGATTCCACTCGCGTCTATCAGGGGGCGGCGCGGGCCAGCCTGCGCCCGCTGGTCGATGAATTGCACCGCCTGATGATCAGGATAGAGCCGGATCTGACCTTCCTGATCGACATGGACCCGGAGGCCGCGCTGGCGCGCGGTCTGGCACGACATTCGGGCGAGGACCGGTTCGAGGAACTGGGGCTGGAGTTTCAGCACGCGCTGCGGGCCGGGTTTCTGGCGCTGGCACAGTCTCAGCCCGGGCGCATCCGCGTGATCGACGGGGCGCGCGCACAAGATGTCATCGCCGCCGAAATTGCCGAGAGCTTTCACGCATGGGCCGCAGCATGAGTGCCGCCTGCCCCCATCCTGCCCAATGGGGGCAGGCGGGTGGGTGGGTGGGGCCTGACCCGATTGGGCAGGATGGGGGCAGGAAAGACGCGCATGGCTGATCCTGCAGAGCTGCCCCCGCCTGACCAGATCGCAGGCGCGCCGCACCCGCGCGAAACGCCTGTGCTCTTCGGGCAGCACGCGGCAGAGGCCGCGTTTCTGCGCGCATATCGCTCAGGGCGGCAGCATCATGGCTGGCTTCTCACTGGCCCGCGCGGGGTGGGCAAGGCGACCCTCGCCTGGAAGATCGCACGCTTTCTGCTGGCCCAACCAGCCCACGATGGCGGCATGTTCGCCCCACCCCCGCCCGAGAGCCTGACCATCCCCGAGGACCATCCTGTCGCCCGCCGCCTGCGCGCCGGGGCTGATGGCGGCCTGATGGTGATCCGGCGCGGGCATGACGACAAGGGGCGCCTGCGCCAGGTCATCCGTGTGGATGACATGCGCAAGCTGCACGGTTTCTTCGGCCTCTCGGCCTCGGGCGCGGGGCGGCGCGTTGTCATCATCGATGCCGCCGACGAGATGAACCCCAATGCCGCGAATGCGCTTCTGAAGGCGCTGGAGGAACCACCCGCCAATGCCACGCTGCTGCTGATCGCCCATCAGCCCGCGCGCCTTTTGCCCACGATCCGCTCGCGCTGCCGCGAGTTGCGCCTGAGCCCGCTGGCGGGCGAGGATTTCGTGTCCGCCCTGGCGCAGGCCGATGTGACCGAGCAAGGCGCGGCGCTGGCCGAGTTGTCGGGCGGATCGGTCGGCGCAGCAATCTCGCTGACGCAGGGCGGCGGCGCGGCGATCTACGCCGATATCGTGCACCTGTTCCAGGGCCTGCCCCGCATCGACCGCCAGCGCGCGCTTGCACTGGCCGATGCCACCGCCGGGCGCGGGAATGAGGCGCGCTTCGATCTGACGCTCAACCTGTTTGAGCTGTTCCTTGCCCGGCTGGCCCGCGCGGGCACGCTGGGCCCCGGCCCAGATGCCGTGCCGGGAGAGGCTGCGCTGCTGGCGCGCATGGCCCCGCATGACGCTGCCGCGCGCAGCTTTGCCACGCTGGCCGAACGGCTGGGCGCCCGCGCGCGCCACGGGCGCGCTGTCAACCTTGACCCTGCCGCGCTGGTGCTTGATATGGTCCTGCAAACCGAAGCAGAGGCACGGATATATCTCTGAGCCCTGCGATGCTGGAGAAGTCATGCCCCCTGCCCTTGTCGACAGCCATTGCCATCTGGATTTCCCGCAACTGGCCGAGGATCTGGACGATGTGATCGCGCGCGCGCGCGATGCGGGCGTCACGCGTATGGTCACCATCTGCACGCGCCTGCGCCAACTGCCCCAGATCCGCGCGATTGCCGAATCGCATGAGGGGATCTTCTTTGCCGCAGGCACCCATCCGATGAGCGTGGCCGATGAGCCCATGGTCACTGTGGAGGAACTGACCGCAATCGCCGATCACCCGCGTATGGTGGGCATCGGGGAATCGGGGCTGGACTATCATTACACAGCCCAGAGCAAAGCGGCCCAGCAGGAAAGCCTGCACCTCCATATCGAGGCCGCGCGCCGCACCCGCCTGCCGCTGATCATCCATGCGCGCGATGCCGATGATGACATGGCCCGCATCCTGACCGAAGAATATCGCGCCGGCCCCTATAGCTGCGTGATGCATTGCTTTTCTTCGGGCGCAGGGCTGGCGCAGGCCGCACTCGATCTGGGCTTCTACCTGTCGATGTCGGGCATCGCGGCCTTTCCCAAAAGCGAAAGCCTGCGCGCGATCTTTGCCAGCGCGCCGCTTGAGCGTATTCTGGTCGAGACCGACGCGCCTTATCTGGCCCCGCCCCCTTATCGCGGCAAACGCAATGAGCCCGCCTATACTGTCCATACCGCGCAGGTGGGCGCAGAGATTTTCGGTCTGGACTATGCCGATTTCGCCGCCGCCACATCCGCCAATTTCGACCGGCTGTTCTGGAAAGCCGCAGCATGAGCCGCCTGCGTGCCACGATCCTGGGCTGCGGATCTTCGGGCGGGGTGCCGCGGCTGGGCGGTCACTGGGGTAATTGCGACCCGCAGGAGCCGCGCAATACCCGCCGCCGCTGCTCGCTGCTCGTGGAACGCATCACGGGGGAGGAACGCACGCAGGTCCTGATCGACACCTCGCCCGATATGCGCGCGCAGCTTCTTGATGCCGGGGTCGGACGGCTGGATGCGGTGGTCTATACGCATTCCCATGCCGATCATGTCCACGGGATCGACGATCTGCGCCAACTGGTGTTCAATACCCGCGAACGGCTGGCCGTCTGGGCCGATGGCCCCACGCAGGAAGCGCTTTATGCCCGGTTCGGCTATGCCTTTGTGCAGCCACAGGGCTCGCCCTATCCGCCCATCCTGGACATGCACACCATCACCGGCGCGATCACCATCGAGGGCGCGGGCGGCCCGCTGACCCTGCACCCGCTGCGGCTGAACCATGGCACGATCGACGCGCTGGGCTTTCGCATCGGCGGGCTGGCCTATTGCCCCGACGTCGTCGCGATATACGAGGAAAGCTGGCCCTGGCTGATGGGGCTGGATATCTGGATCATCGATGCGCTGCGCCGCAAGCCGCACCCCACCCATGCGCATCTGGAGATGACGCTGGGCTGGATTGCACAGGCCGCGCCCGTGCGCGCGATCCTGACCAATATGCATAACGATCTCGACTATGCCACGCTGCGCGACGAAACCCCCGAGCATGTCACGCCCGCGCATGACGGCATGGTGATCGAACTGGATCTATGAATGCAGGCTCTGGCCGATGTCATCCTGCCGGTGTTTCTTGTCATCGGCTTTGGCTATGTCGCACGCTGGCGGCAGCTTATCACGGATGCGCAGGTCGATGGAGTCGTCCTGTTCACGCAGAATTTCGCCATCCCCTGCCTCTTGTTCGTGGCCATCGCGCGGCTGGATCTGGGGCAGAATTTCGAATGGCGGCTGCTGACCAGCTTCTATGTCGGGGCAGTCGCAGGCTTCGTGCTCGGCTTTGCCGGTGCCCGCCTCTTCTTTCGCCGCGACTGGGAGGATTGTACCGCCATCGGCTTTGTTGCGCTGTTCTCGAATTCGGTGCTGCTGGGGCTGCCGCTGACCGAACGTGCCTATGGCCCGGACGCGCTTGCCGCGAATTACGCCATCATCGCGCTGCATTCGCCGATCTGCTACGCCATCGGCATCACCACGATGGAAGTGCTGCGCAATCGCGGAGGGCGGCTGCGCGACAGCGCGCGCCATGTGCTCTCGGCCATGTTCCGCAATGCGCTGGTGATCGCGATTGCACTGGGCTTTCTGGTCAACCTGACCCAACTTCCCCTGCCCGGCGTGATGGATCAGGCGCTTGATCTGATGGTGCGCGCGGCCCTGCCTGCCGCTCTTTTCTCGTTGGGCGGCGTGCTCTTCCGCTACCGCCCCGAGGGCGATCTGCGCACCATCGGCTTTGTCGTGGCGCTCTCGCTCATCGTGCACCCGGCCATCACCTATGGGCTCGCGCGCGGATTTGGCCTCAGCACCGAAGCGCTGCGCTCTGCCACCCTTACCGCCGCCATGGCGCCGGGGGTGAATGCCTATGTCTTTGCAAACATGTATGGTCGCGCCAGACGGGTCGCGGCCTCTTCGGTTCTGATCGGCACCGCCGGGGTCATGCTGACCGGCTGGGTCTGGCTGTATATCCTGCCCTGAGCAGCAGGCAGCCCTCACGCATCACAAAACCAGCCTCTGCCCCATCTTCATCTTGCCGGAAATACTCACCAGCACCCTGCTCGCGCCATGCATACCATTGTCTATGGTGCCGAACCGGGGGGGGGGGGGGGGGGGGGGGG
>REDZ01000211.1 GCA_007695345.1 Paracoccaceae bacterium
CGGCGAAATGGGCGCGCAGGCGCAGCACCTCATCCAGGGTGAACCAGCGGGTGCCGCCATCGACCTGGGCATGGCCCTGGGGCAGATCGGGGTTGGATTTCAGCACCCGGCGGAAATGGCCCGGGGCGACAGGGATCAGATAGCGCGTGATTTCCCATGTGGAAAACATCCGCAGCTGCCGCTCGCCACTGTCATCCAGGCCCCGTGCGGCCAGATCGGCGCGCCCCTTGGCGCAGGCCTGGGCGAGGGCTGCAAAGCTGTCCGTCCCCACAGCCCCGTCCAGATCTGCGAGTGCCGCATCGGGGGCGATATTGGCATAAGGGGGCGGGGGGGCTTCGCTGGCCATGGCTGCGCCTTCATGTTTGCATTTTTTTGCAATGTACGGGTTTTTTGCGCACATGCAACGCTTTTGCGTGTACCCTTCTTCTTTTCTCAGCAAATTCAGGGGGTTTTGGCCTGTCCGGTGCTGTCAGGGCAGCAGGGGGTCTGCGGGGGCGTTGCAGATCAGTCCAGTTATATTCTGTTATAGTAAAGGTTACAGTGAGTCAGGCTTCTCAGTAAATCTCTGAAAATATGGGATGATTTTTTCTGAGAGGAGGCCTTTGCGATTCCGGAACCACGAAAGCCCGACTCGGAAACCACGCTATGGCGATTCCGGTCCCACGTTGCAGGCGGGGTCGGTGGGCTGTGCAGGCTGGACAGGGCCTGTGGATAACTCTAGGCTGGGTGTCACTGAAACCACGAATCCCGGGCAGGGCCCCCTGGGGGTATTGGAAGGGTGGCGCAAGACCATCCCCCCGGCATAGCAGGGCCGTGACGCGGCAGAGGGCAGAGCGATGACAGGCATGGGCCACAGGCGGGCGCGCGGGCCAGCGCACCCCCCACAGGCAGGTATATCCGGCGCGCGCGGGGGCCGCGCATGAGCGGGGCCGCGGGGCTTTTGCCGGACCGCCACCCTCAGAGTGATTTCTTCGTCTGCGACATTTTCGGGGCCAACCCCAAGGATGATCTGGCCACGATGGAGCATCCGGTCTTCTCGCTGTCCACCCGGCCCGATCTGCGGGTGCTGGATTATCGCCATAACGGGGTGGCGGTGACGGTCACGCCCTCGGTTCGGGGCCTGGCCACGATCCATGACAAGGACATCCTGATCTATTGCATCAGCCAGCTGATGGCGGCGATCAATGCCGGCCGACCCGTGGCGCGCACGCTGCATCTGCGCGCCCATGACCTGCTGGTGGCCACCAATCGCGAGACATCCGGGGATGCCTATCGCCGCCTGCGCGAGGCCTTCGAGCGGCTGGCGGGCACGCGCATCACCACCAATATCGAGAGCGGCGGGCTGGAGACGACGCGCGGTTTCGGCCTGATCGAGGCCTGGGAGATCGTGCGCCGCACGCGCGGGGGGCGGATGGTCTCGGTCGCGGTGACGCTGAGCGACTGGCTTTATCGCGCGGTGCTGGCGAAATCGGTGCTGACACTGTCGCGCGATTACTTTCGCCTGCGCAAGCCGCTGGAACGGCGCGTCTATGAGCTGGCGCGCAAGCATTGCGGGCGCCAGCCCGAATGGGTGGTCCGGCTGGAGCTGTTGCATCACAAATCCGGCTCGGCCTCGCCCCTGCGGGTGTTCCGGCGCATGATCCGCGACATGATCGCGCAAGGCCATCTGCCCGATTACCGGCTGGAGGAGATGCCGGGCGATCTGATCCGCGTCACGCCGTTGCGCGCGCCGGCCGCCGCCCCCGGCACGGGCCCTGCGCCGCTCTCGCCCGACACCCTCGATCAGGCGCGCGCGCTCGCTCCGGGCTGGGATGTCCACGCGCTGGAGGCCGAATGGCGCGCGGTCTGGGACGCCACGGGGCGCAAACCCCTGCGCGCGCCCGCCCGCGCCTTTCTGGGCTGGGTGAGAAAACGCATGGCGGCGGGATAGGCGGGTGCTGTCACCCCGTGGCGCTCATTGCAACTGCGTGCGCAGCGCGTCCAGCCCGGTGGCCAGCAGATCAGACGCCGCCTCTGGTGTCTCTGCCTCAGTATAAAGGCGCAGTTCGGGGGCATTGCCCGAGGGGCGCAGATGCACGACCCGGCCCGCGCCCAGGGTCAGGCGCAGCCCGTCGGTCAGATCGATCTGCGCCTGCGGTGCGGCCCCCAGACGGCGCAGAAACGCCGCACGCGCATCCGGGTCATCGCGCAGTTGCGCGACCAGGGCAGCGGATTGCGCCGCCGCCACATTCTCCAGCCGGTCGGCGGCGGTAAAGCGCTGCGGGCCGCGCGCGACCAGCGCGGCCAGCCCCTCGGGGCCGGCCTCCATCAGGGGCGCGATGATCGGCAGGCTGCTGTCGCGCGTCATCAGCCGGGGCAGGGGGCCTGCGGGGCCTTGTGCATCGAACCCCAGCAGAAAGCCGCCATTGGCCTCATACCCCACCACGCGGGCGGGGCCTGCGTCCGCCATCCCCGCGATCACGAAGGGCGATCCGATGCGCGTGCGGATCACCTGATCGAACCCCAGCGCATCCACCCCGGTATTGGACGACACGGGCGTGACCACGATCTGCGCGCCAAGCGCCCGCGCCGTGATCTGGCCCAGCACATCGCCCGGCACGATACAGCCCGCATCATCGACCACCAACGGGCGGTCGCCATCGCCATCGGTCGAGACCAGCGCCTGCAACCCATGGGTTGCGACGGCATCAGTCAGCATTGCGCGGGTGGGGGCATCGACGGCTTCGGTATCGACAGGCAGGAAATCCGCGCGCCGCCCGATCTCGACCACCTCGGCGCCCAGACCCGTCAGTGTCTCGATCAGCAGATCGCGCCCCACGGCGCTTTGCGACCAGACCCCGATGCGCTGGCCCGACAGGGCTGCCGGCCCGAAGGCGCGCGTATAGCGCGCCACATAATCGGGGCCGGGCGCGGCGCGGGTCAGCGGGCCGGGGGCGGCGGCCTGCGCGGCAGGCTGGTCCAGCGCGGCCAGGATGGCCCCTTCCTCTGCCTTGGTGATCTCGCCTGCGGGGGTGTAGAATTTCAGCCCGTTGCGATCGGCGGGGATATGGCTGCCCGTGACCATGACGGCCCCTGCGCCCGCCCCCATCGCGCTGAGCGCGAGCGCGGGCGTGGGCAGCGCGCCGCAATCGGTGACGGGCACGCCCGCCGCACGCGCCGCGGCGATCACATCATCGGCGATGCGGGGCGAGCTGGCGCGCAGATCGCGGCCCACATGCAGCCCCGTGCCCACAGGGCAGGCGCGCAGGAAGGCTGCCACATGGCGCGCGACCAGATCAGGTGTCAGATCGCTGACCAGACCGCGCAAGCCGCTTGTGCCGAATTTCGGTGCCATGCGTTCCCCTCGCGTTTCATTCATGTCCTGACGGGGGCGCCCAGACGCAGGCCGCAGCCCCAGTATCAGCCCCCGATCAGCCCCAGTATCAGCCGCGCGCTCCCTGACCGCGGGCATAGACATCCTCATAGCGGATGATGTCATCCTCGCCCAGATAGCTGCCGGTCTGCACCTCGATCAGCACCATCGGCATCTTGCCGGGGTTTTCCATGCGGTGGACCGCTCCCAGCGGCACAAAGACCGACTGGTTCTCGCTGACCAGATGCACGTGATCATCAATCGTGACCCGCGCGGTCCCTTCGACCACGATCCAGTGCTCGGCCCGGTGATGATGGCTTTGCAGGCTGAGCGCCGCGCCCGGATTGACCACGATGCGCTTGACCTGAAAGCGATTGCCGATCACCAGGCTTTCGAACCAGCCCCAGGGGCGGTGATCCGTGGGAAATTCGGTGGCCTGCGTCGCCCCGCGCGCCTTGAGCGCACTGACCGCATCCTTGACGCGCTGCGCCTGATTTTTGTCGGCCACCAGCACGGCATCACCCATGGCCACCGCGATGATCCCCTCCAGCCCGATCCCCACCAGTTCCACCCGGTCGCTTTCAGACCGCAAGAGCGTGTCCGTGCAATCGATGGCCAGGGCATGATCCGAGGTGACATTGCCTTGCGCATCAGGCGCGCTTTCCTGCCAGACGGCATCCCATCCGCCCAGATCGGACCAGCCCGCCCCATAGGGCATGACGGCCAGGTTTTCAGCCCGTTCCATGATCGCGTAATCGATCGAGATATCGGGGGCCTGCGCCCATTCCACACTGCCCAGCCGGGTAAAGCCCAGATCGTGTTTCGCGGCCTCGACCGCGGCGCGGACCGGGGTCAGCACATCCGGCGCATGCGCCTCGAACGCGGCGATCAGGGTCTGTGCCGTGAACAGGAAAATCCCCGCATTCCACAGATACTGACCCGAGGCCAGCATCTCGGCGGCGCGCGCGGCATCGGGTTTCTCGACAAAGCGGGCGAGCGGCTGGGGGCTGGTTGCCGTCGCCTCCGCGCCGGGGGCAAGCTCGAGATAGCCATAGCCCGTTTCAGGCCGGGTGGGCGCGATCCCGAAGGTCACCAGATCGCCCGCCAGCGCGCGGGGTGCGGCGGCCTGCACGGCGGCGCGGAAAGCCGCGTCATCCGGGATCACATGATCCGAGGGCGCGACCAGGATCAGCGCATCCGGGTCCTCTGCCGCGAGCGTCAGGGCGGCGGCCAGCACGGCGGGGGCAGTATTGCGGCCCTCGGGCTCGATCAGGACGGCGCGCGCAGCGATCTCGCAGGCGGCAAGCTGTTCGGTGACGATGAAGCGGAAATCATGGCTGGTCACAATGACAGGCGGGGCAAAGCCCGGACCGGAGAGCCGCTTTGCCGCGGCCTGAAACAGGCTTTCCGT
>REDZ01000195.1 GCA_007695345.1 Paracoccaceae bacterium
AACAGGGGTATCTGGACCGCCCGCAAATGGCCCGCGCCTTTGCGGCCATCCGGTCCGAGGATCTGATCTATACCCGCAATGTGCAGCGTTATTTCCTGGGCCGCGAGGATTTGCCCAGCGATATCGGCGTATGGAATGCGGATACCACGCGGATGCCTGCACGGATGCATTCCGAATATCTGCGTTCGCTGTTTCTGGAAAACCGGCTGACAGCCGGGCGTTTTGCGGTCGAAGGGCGGGTGATCGCCCTGAAGGATATCTCTGCGCCGCTGTTCGTGGTCGGCACGGAAACCGACCATATCGCGCCCTGGAACTCTGTCTATAAAACGCAGCTCTTTACAGATTGCGACCTGACATTTGTTCTGACCAAGGGCGGGCATAATGGCGGTATTCTGAGTGAGCCGGGCCACAAGGGCCGCCATTATCGCATCTCGCACCGGCCTGCGGGGGCGCTTTATCTTGGGCCGGATGCCTGGCTGGACCAGCATGACGCGCAACCGGGTTCGTGGTGGCCGGAATGGGTGGACTGGCTGAATCACCAGGGCGGCAAGAGGGTTCCGCCCCCTGCCATGGGCGCGCCGGACAAGGGGTTCCCGCCCCTGATCGCCGCACCCGGCAGCTATGTGTTCCAGCCCTGACGGGATCGGCGATGGCGCGGATCAGGGGCGGGACACATGCGAGACATCCTGCCCCGTGACCCCGGCCAGATCGGTCAGGCTGTCATGAACAAGCTGGAGCATGTAGCGCGGGTTGTGAACATAGCCGCCGGGGTCCTTGGCGACGACCTGATAGTTATAGGCCGCCTTCAGCAGACGTGGTGTCCAGCTCTGGTAGCGATTGTCGCGCGTGATCTGATCGGAGGTCAGCTCACCCGTGCCATCGGGATCGGCAAAGAAATAGGGAAAGCTGCTGGCATAGGCGATGGGGTTGCCCGCGATTTCGGCCGCATAAAGGCGGATCGCATCCAGCAACTGGTCGTGCAGATCGATGATTTCGCTGTGAATGCCGCCCGACCGGTCCCCGCTGCCTGCAAAATCGCGGTGCTGGGTGCGGATATCGCGCAGATCGTCCACCCCGCGATGGCAGGCCAGGCACCCATCGGTTTCGACGGCGGTGCTATGCGGCTCATGGCAGGCCACGCAGGTATCGGCGCCCGGCACATGCATGAAGCGACCGGCATAGCTGCGCCCTTCGTACTGATAGCCCGGACGCACCTCGGAGCCCAGCATGGTGGCCGCCGAGGCGGCGTAGTGGATATTGACGAACTCCAGTTCGGTTGACACGTCATCCTCGGGCTTGTCGGCCACCCGCGCCCCGACCTGATCGCTGGACTGACGGCCCTGATGGCAGACCATGCAGGTGGCAGACGCACCCAGGCCGGCAACCTCGACCCCGGAGGGGAAGGTGACGGCATCCAGCGCATGTGCTTCGGCAGTGTGGCAACTCGCGCAGCCGATGACACTGTTGATCGTGCCGGGATGATCCACCTGACCGGCCGTGTGATCACCCACCCCCAGAAAATCCATGAAACCGGTTTCGGAATGGCACATGGCGCAGCTTTCGGGGACAGACCCCTCTTCGTTCCAGTAGGTGAAGGACAGCGCGCCCGTGTCCCCATGGGGCGATTCCAGCCAGGCCGCGATCAGGCGCTCCAGCGAGTCCAGCCCCTCGGTGCGGGCAGGGGCGGGCGCAATCAGGGCCAGTGCGAGCAAGACAGCAATCAGGCGCATTTTTCCCTCCGCTTCGGCATGAGATACCTGCAAATCATGGCACCACCTGCATGCACTCTCATTGATTCATATCATGGACGTGTTTGCTCTCAGCCCGGAGATTTGGGCAATGACCCTGCGAAAGACGGCGCAATGACATTACTGACTGGTCCGTTCCGCCCCGGGGGCATGGCTTTGGCGGCCACCTACATTCTGACCGCCGCGCTGCCGCTGTTGCTGGCGCATGGGCAATCTGCAGCGCCCATGGACCGGTGGGAATATGCGGCCGCAGCGCTGGGGATGATCGCGCTCTGGGGTATGGCTGTTCAATTCGTGACATCCGGTCGGTTCGAAGCCCTGTCCGGCAAGTTGGGGATCGACAAGATCATGGCCTTTCACAAGCTGGCCGCGATCTGGCTGGGGCTTGCGGTGGTCCTGCACCCTTTGGTCTACATTCTGCCAACATGGCTGGAGGATCCTGAACTGGGCTGGATCAGACTACGGTTTTACCTGACCGACCCTGCCTATCGCAGCGGTGTCATCAGTCTGGCCGCGCTGCTGGTCCTGATCGGGACATCGCTGCTGCTCGACCGGCTGCCCTGGCCCTATGAGGCATGGCGCGGCACGCATATTGTGCTGGGGCTGGTCGCGGTACTGGCGGGGTTGCATCACGCAGTGGCGGTCGGCCGGTTCGGCGCCGAGGGGCCGCTGGCCTGGTTCTGGACCCTGGTGGCGCTGGCCGTGCTGGGGGTTGTGGCGGTGCTGTATGGATGGCGCTGGTGGTTGCTGCATCGCAGACCGTGGCGGCTGGAATCGGTCACCAACCGCGCGGATCGCATGTGGGAACTGGATATTCAGCCCGCCCAGGGCACGCCGCAGATGCCCTATCAGGCAGGGCAATTCGTCTGGATGACCGAGGGCGCGCGCCGGTTTCCGCTGTTCGACCATCCGTTTTCAATTGCCGACAGCCCCGCTCGTGACGGTCTGAGTTTGCTGATCAAGGAAGCGGGCGATTTCACCAGCAAGATCGGCACCCTGCCCGAAGGCCGGGCCATCGGGATTGATGGTCCTTATGGCGAATTCACGCTTGAGGCGCACCCAGCGGATGCAGTGCTTCTGATCGGGGGCGGGGTCGGGATTGCGCCGGTCCTTGGTATCCTGCGGGACATGGTGGCGCGCGGCGACAAACGGCCCGTGCGGCTGGCCTATGCCGTGGGCCAGCCGCAGAATTTCGCCTGTCTGGACGAGTTGCGCGCAGCGACTGAATCGCTGAACCTGCAACTCTGGCTCTTGAGCGAGGAGCAAGCAGACATCCCCGACTTGTCGCAGGGACGGCTGACACGCGACCGTTTGTCCGACATGCTGAACGGATTGACCCCTGACAGGACCCGGGCTTTCATTTGCGGGCCCGGACCGATGGTGGTGGCGGTTTCGGATACGCTGCTGGATATCGGCATGCCGATGTCCAATGTCATCTATGAACGGTTCGACTATTCGGGCAACGCGCGCTCGCGTCTGGACCGCGCGCGCACAGGCCGCATGCTGAGCATTGGCGCAGCGCTACTTGCGATCGTGACCGGTTTCGCGCTGAGCATGTGACCGGCGCATTGTTCCGCGCCAACCATTCCAACTTTTCGCGCATGCCGATCCGCTGAGCTTGGCCAAGGACCTCTCGCTGAGTGGACCGGACAACCAGCACCCGCGTCTCAATCAACGCACCACCAGCGGACGCTTTTCAAACGCCCTGGTCGGACCGGTATCGCCTGCGCAACCAGTCGCGACATCTGAACCAGACCGCATGAGGGCCGCAGTTTTTGCCGGTATTTCCGAGTTTTAAGTGGTGCCCGGGGGCGGCATAACCTGTAGTTTTGATTGCAATAAGTTACGAGGCAGTAGGACTTTTTTCTTTCACCATGTTTATTGGATTTTTCCGGATTTGTGTCCCACTTTTCCGAGGAGAGTTTTGACGCAAACGTCTTCGATCAGGACAGCCTGATTTTCCAGAATGCGACAGTCACAAACGGCGTCAGCCCAGCCGACCGCTATGCGTTCGGATGCTCCATCAGCCAATCCGAAACGTGCTGCACAGTCGGAACCAACGCTTCGCGCGCAAGCTCGCACTCCCACACGACAAGGACCCGCCAACCTGCCGACTGCAGCTGATCGATGTTCCGCCGATCTCGCGCGGTGTTCTCGGCGAACTTGTTCTGCCAGAAGTCCTCACGCGTCGCGGGGGTAGTTGCCTTCGGGCATCCCGGGTGACGGTGCCAGAAGCAGCCGTGAACGAAGACGGCAGCTCTATACTTGGGAAACGCGAGGTCAGGACGACCCGGAAGACCCTTCTGGTGCAGCCGATATCGGAATCCGCGCGCATGCAGAGCACGCCGCAGCAAGAGCTCCGGCTTCGTGTCCTTTCCACGGATGCTGCGCATCATCCGCGATCGGGTTTCGGCATCGACGATGTCCACCATCTCATCTCCTTGCCATGTCTGCCAAAACCTGGGAAGAGAAGAGGCAGGAGAATTGATGTGTCGAAGCCCGTTCAAATCGTTGATCTGTTTTCAGGCCCGGGAGGCCTCGGAGAAGGATTCTCCTCCTGCAGAAGGAGCGATGGGTCACGCGCCTATGCAATCGCCGTTTCGATCGAAAAGGATCCTGCTGCGCATAAGACTCTGAGACTTCGTGCATTCTTGCGCCAATTCAATGAATACCCGCAGGAATACTATTCATGGATTGCCGGGAAGCACGAATGCCCGGATTGGAAAGAACTGTACCCTCGGCAATGGAAAGCTGCCGAAAACGAGGCTCTATGCGCAGAGCTCGGGAAACCGGAGGCTGCGTCGCTACTCTCCGAGAGGATTTCTGCGACAAGGCGATTGGCCGGTGATCGCACTCTTCTGATTGGCGGCCCTCCCTGCCAAGCCTACTCCCTTGCCGGCCGATCTAGAAACGCCGGCATCAAGGACTACAGACCGAAGAATGACGACCGGCATTTCCTCTACCGCGAGTATTGTCGAGTTCTGAGAGCGATGAGCCCCGCGGT
>REDZ01000139.1 GCA_007695345.1 Paracoccaceae bacterium
GAGCTGGCGAGCGAACACGATATCGTCATCAGCACCCAGGTCCTGATCGAGCTGCCGGGTGCGGGTGGGCGCGCTGGTCGCGGTCAATCCGGTGGGGTGTGTGACCATGGGCGCAGGACCGGAATTCTGGGCCGCCCCGTTCGAGCATGGTGCGGAGTTCGGTGGCCTTGGCATGGGGCGGGCGGCCCCGGTGGCCGTGACGAAACTGGCGCGCGAGGCGACGACACTGGCCATCGTGGCGACCGACGCGGCGCTGGATCAGGCACAACTGACGCGCATGGCGGTCGCTGCGCATGACGGGATCGCGCGTGCCATCGTGCCCGCGCATACGCCCTTTGATGGCGATATCGTCTTTGCCATTTCCACCGGCGCGGGGCAGGTCGCGCCAGCCGAGGGGCTGCTGGAGATTGGCCATGCCGCGTCAACCTGCCTGTCGCGCGCCATTGCGCGCGCGGTTTTTGAGGCCACCGCGCATCCCGGCGATATCTTGCCAAGCTGGGCGTCGCTTTACGGCAGCGCCTGAGCCTTATGCCAGCGCCTCGATCAGGCGCGCGCGCGCTTCGGGCAAGGGGTGTCCGATCGCATGGGCCAGCCGGTGGTGCAGGAAATACCCGCTCAGATCCAGCGCCTGCACCAGTTCGGCCTTGTCCATCGCGCCGTTGCGCAGCAGACCCTGCGGCAGTGGCAGCAGCCGCGCGGCATAATCGCCCGCGCCCTCGCGCGTGACGGCCCGCCCGCTGCGCGGGCTGACATAGACCAGACCGTCCTGCGCGCCCGTGACCGCGCATTGGCTCAGGTCCAGCCCGAAACCCGCGGCCTCCAGCAAATGCAGTTCCCACAGCGCGTAACTCGGCAGCCAGCCCGGTTGCCCCAGCCCGTCCATCAGGGCGCAGGTCGCGCTATACAGGTCCGGCATGGGCTGGCGCTCTGCCAGCGCGAAACGGCACAGCGCGCAGGCCGAGCCAAGCGCCAGCAGCGCCAGCCGCTCGCCCATGACCCCGGCGGCGCGGGCGCGTGTCAACTCGACCGTCATGGCGCCCAGATGCGATTCCAGCCGCGCGCGCCATGCGACGTCAAGCTGTGCGCCCGGTTGCAGCACAGGTGCCATCCGCCGCCCCGCGCCGCCGCGCACGACACCGGCATGACGCCCGTGCAGCGCGGTGAAGACTTCGATTATGGCGCTGGTTTCGCCATGGGGCCGTGCGGCCAGCAGGATCCCTTCGTCGCGCCATTCCATGGCGCGCAGCCTTGCCGTGATGCTGCCCCGACGGCAAGTGTTTTCGAAATGGGCGCACGGGCCTAGTCTGGGATGAGCCGAATCATGGGGCGCAGATGGAGCACAAATATCGCATCACCGCCGGGCTGATCGGCGGGATCGGGGCGTTTGCGCTGGGTGCGCAGGTCTGGATGAACCTGTCGCGCGACGGGCTGGGGGCCGGGCAGACGCTCTGGGGGCTTGCGGCCTATTTCACCATCCTGACCAATGCGCTGATGGCCGCCAGTCTGCTGACCATTGCCGCGACGGGCCGCCGCCTGTCCTTTGGCTGGATGACAATGCTGACCATGTCGATGATCGTGGTGGGTCTGGTCTATCATGCCCTGCTTGCACATCTCTACCATTTCACCGGGCTGAACTGGTGGACGGATCAGATCTTTCACACGCTCATGCCCGCGCTGATGCTGTGGTTCTGGCTGATGGAGTCCACGCGCCACCCCCCGCGCGACGGGCAGCCGCTTCTGTGGCTGATCTGGCCCGCGGGCTATGCGGTCTATGCGCTGGCACGCGGGTGGACGACGGGCTGGTATCCCTATCCGTTTCTCGATGTGGGGGCGCTGGGCGCGGGGGCGGTCGCGATCAATATTGCGGGGATGGTGGCAGGCTTTGCCGCGCTGGGCTTTGCGCTACGTGCCATAGGACAGCGCATGCCGCTGCGCAATCAGCTTGAGGCGAGGTAACTCGCGCAGCCGCTGAGTGCTGCGAAATCATCCTCGACCAGCGCGACAGGAAAGCGTGCCACGAGGTCGGAAAAGCGGCCCATGTCGCAAAAGGCTTCGTCAAAGCCGAAGCGCTCGAACCACGGTACCATGGCGCGTGCAACACCGCCGATGAAATAGATCCCGTCAAAGGGCAGGGCGATCAGGGCCAGATCCGCCGTGACCTGTGCAAGCAGCCGCACATAGTGCCGCCCCGTCGCGCGCGCCAGCGCATCCCCTTCCTCCATCGCGGCGATGATCTCTGCAGCCGCGCGCGCCTGCGATTTCCCGGCCTCTTGCGCGTGAAAGGCATAGAGCCGTTCCAGCCCCGAACCCGCCAGCACATCCTCGACCGAAGCGATGCCGCGCCGGGCGATCAGCCAGTCGGCCAGCCGGTAATCCAGCGCCTCGCGCAGGGGCAGATGGACATGGCCCGCCTCGGCGGGGGGGACCAGATAGCCCTGCGCCAGCGGATAGACCGGCGCGGCATTGACGCCCGTGCCCAGCCCGATGACCAGTTTGGTGCCGCCCTCATGCGGCGCAGGGCGGATGCGGCGCAGATGCGTGTCGGGCAGGTGGGGCAGGGCATGGCCCTGGGCCTGCAGATCGTTCAGCAACGCGACATGCCCCAGCCCGCAGGCGCTGGCCAGTGCCCCGGCATTGATCCGCCAGCCCAGATTTGTCATCTCGGCCTGATCCCCGCGCACCGGGCCTGCCAGAGCAACTGCACCGCGCGCGGGCCGGTTCTTGTGGCGCGACAGATAGGTGTCGAGGATTGCCTCCAGCCCCGGATGATCGGCATTGCGAAACCGCTCGGTCGTGCCCGACACCAGATGCCGCCCGCGCGCCAGTGCCACGCGCGTGTTCGTGCCGCCGATATCGGCCACAAGGGCCAGGGTGTCGTTGTCTGCCATGATCCGTGTCCGCGTTTGCGCTACCGTCACCGTCGCGCGACTGATAGGCCCCGCACCCCCCGTTTTGCAAGCGGCAATCGATCAGCCCCGCACGGGCGCGGGCCCGGTCGAGGCGCCCAGCACCAGCGATGTCTCCATCAACTCGGTCAGCGGCCCGGACCCGGGCGATGCGACCAGTTTCAACAGCATCTGTGCCGCGCGCTTGCCCGCTTCGCGCACCGACGACCGCGTGGCCGTGAACATTGGCACATCGCCGTCATTGGGCAGGTAGGACAATTCATCATCATGCGTGATGATCGAGATATCGCGCCCCAATGTCACGCCCAGATCACTCAATCCGCGCCGCAGCCCGTATGCCACGATCATTGATGACGCCAGATAGGCTGTCGGGGGGTCCGGCAACTGGATCAGCTCCTGCGCGGTGCGGTAGCCATAGGGCTCGGTCATCTCGGCATGGCGCATCAGGACTGGATCGGGGGGGATGCCCGCGGCCTCCAGTGCCTGCAGATATCCGTTGCGGCGGCGCACGGCGAAATCCATGTCGGACATCCCGTTGACCAGCGCGATGCGCCGATGCCCGAATTCGCACAGGAACTGCGTCGCGCGGTGGAACGAACGCTGGTTGTTGATATCGATCCACGAATAGGGCGCGTTCACATCGCTGGTCCGCCCATGGACAAGAAACGGCACACCCAGTCGCGACAACAGCTCGACCCGGCGGTCATGCGTGCGCGGGCCATGCACCATCACCCCATCGACCGTGCCGCGTGCCACAAGATCGCGATAGGCTTGCGATTCATCAGCGTCATCCACGATCCGCAGCACCATCTCGAACCCGCTCCGGGAATAGATCTCGCCGGCGCCGGCGATGAAATCGGCAAAGACCGGGTTCACGATTTCATGACTGGTGGACACTGGAATGACATGCGCGATGGCCTGCGCGCGTCCTGTGGCCAGGCTTTTTGCGCGGGTGTTGGGGTGGTAATTCGCGCGGATCGCCGCTTCCTTGACGCGTTTGCGGGTGGCGGCGCTGACCTCTGGAAAGCCGTTCAGCGCCCGGCTGACTGTCGTTGGCGACAGCCCCAGCGAGGCAGCAAGTTGTTTCAGCGTAACGCCCATGTTTTGTTCAAACCGTGTTGGATTGTTGCGTCAGTATGCAAAAGTTTTGACCAGATAAAAGGAAAAACCTGATTCCGGGATTTTTTCTGCGGCTGCGAAAAGACGCAGATAATTCAGCGGCTTTGCAATAAACAGGATTGACAGGTGTTCCGGCATCCTCCACGTTGCGCGTATCCAAAGCGGTTTGGAATATCCGATTCCACACTGCTGGGATGCTGATCAGCACGAGCAAAAAATTTGTGCACATCAAACAGTCAACCGTGGGAGGATGACAATGAAATCCAAGCTTTATGCAGGTGTGGCCACGCTTGCCCTGGTCTCGGGCGGCGCCATGGCGCAGGACCTGGTTGTCGAGCCGGGCACCGATGGCTTCAACTGGGAGAGCTTCGAGGAATTTGCGGACGCGCATGATTTCTCGGGCGAAACGCTGACCATTACCGGGCCATGGACAGGCGAAGACGGGCGCATGGTCAACAACGTCATGGCCTATTTCGCAGAAGCCACGGGCGCGACAGTTGAATATTCCGGCTCCGACAGTTTCGAGCAGGACATCGTGATCGCGATCCAGGCAGGATCGGCGCCGAACCTCGCTGTTTTCCCGCAGCCGGGTCTTGCCGCTGATATGGCGGCGCGCGGTGCGCTGGCGCCGCTGGGCCAGGATACGGCCGACTGGATGGTGGAGAACTACGCCGCCGGGCAATCCTGGGTCGATCTGGGCA
>REDZ01000076.1 GCA_007695345.1 Paracoccaceae bacterium
ATGAGGCGGGCTTCTCGCTCGATCTGGCGATCTTCGCGGTCCATATCTCGGGGGCCTCGTCGATCCTGGGGGCGATCAACATCATCACCACCTTCCTGAACATGCGCGCGCCCGGCATGACGCTGTTCAAGGTTCCGCTGTTTGCCTGGTCGATCTTCATCACTGCGTGGATGATCCTGCTGGCGCTGCCGGTTCTGGCGGGCGCGATCACGATGCTGCTGACCGACCGCAATTTCGGCACCAGCTTCTTCGACCCGGCCGGCGGGGGGGACCCGGTGCTCTATCAGCACATCCTGTGGTTCTTCGGCCATCCGGAGGTGTATATCATCATCCTGCCGGGCTTCGGGATCATCAGCCATGTGATCGCGACCTTCTCGCGCAAGCCGATCTTTGGCTATCTGCCGATGGTCTGGGCGATGATCGCGATTGCCGTGCTGGGCTTCATCGTCTGGGCGCACCATATGTATACGGTGGGCATGTCGGTGACGCAGCAGACCTATTTCATGCTGGCGACCATGGTGATCGCGGTGCCCACGGGGATCAAGATCTTCTCCTGGATCGCGACGATGTGGAAGGGGTCCGTCAGTTTTGAAACGCCGATGCTCTGGGCCTTCGGGTTCCTGTTCCTGTTCACCGTGGGCGGTGTGACCGGGCTGGTGCTGAGTCAGGCGCCGATCGACCGGATCTATCATGACACCTATTATGTGGTGGCGCATTTCCACTATGTGATGTCGCTGGGGGCGGTCTTTGCGCTCTTTGCGGGGATCTATTACTGGATCGGAAAGATGTCGGGGCGGCAATACCCCGAATGGGCCGGCAAGCTGCATTTCTGGGCGATGTTCATCGGCTCGAACCTGACCTTCTTCCCGCAGCACTTCCTGGGTCGTCAGGGCATGCCGCGCCGGTTCATCGACTATCCCGAAGCCTATGCGCTGTGGAACTATGTCAGTTCCATCGGGGCGTTCATCAGCTTCGCGTCCTTCCTGTTCTTCATCGGGGTGATGTATTACACCCTGCGCCACGGTGCGAAGGTGAGCGAAAAGAACTACTGGAACGAGCACGCGGACACGCTGGAATGGACCTTGCCCACGCCGCCGCCCGAACACACGTTCGAGCAGCTGCCCAAGCGCGAGGACTGGGACAAGACACCCGCGCATTGATGCCCGTCCATTGGAGCATTTCGCCAAAGGCCCCGGGCACCGCACCCGGGGCCTTTGCCTTGGCGCAGGGTGATCGGGCCGAATATCACCTGACACTGGCGCCCAACCTCTCGATGGGGCCGGTCGGATTCGTGCGGATGATCGCGCTGAGTGCTGCCTTTCTGGCGCTGCCACTGCTGGGGGTGCTGGGCACGCCGGTCCTGTATGGATTGCTGCCCTTTGCCGGGCTGGCGCTGGCGGGGCTGTGGTATGCGCTGCGGCGCAACAGCACCGAGCGCCAGAGGCTGCGCGAAGAGTTGCATCTGACGCGCGGGCAGATTGATCTGACCCGCACCAACCCGCGTCAGCCCGCCCAGCACTGGCAGGCCAACCCCTATTGGGTCCGGCTGCGCATGGTTGAAAAGGGGGGGCCGGTCGAGAATTACCTGACGCTGGAAGGCGCCGGGCGGGTGGTCGAGCTGGGCGCGTTCCTCAGCCCCGAAGAACGCGCCGCGGTGCATGAGGATCTGGCGCGGGCGTTGCGCAACCTGCGCTGAGCGCGGTGGGGGGCGCTGCCCCCCGGTCCCTGCGGTCCCTCCCCCCGGGATATTTGGGACAAAGATGAAAACAGGGGGTCAGCGGGTCCGGAACACCTGTGCGACGGCATCGGCGCGGCGGCGGTCGGTTGCGGTTTCCGGGCCTGTTGCGGTGGGGTGAAAGCGGAAGCGGAACGCTTGCAGGCGTTTGTCCCAGGGCGCCGGGGGATAGCCGATGGTGTTGAGGCTTTCGGCCAGGGGGCGGTCGGCGCCAAGCCCGCTCGGGGCCAGTGCGAGGGCCTGGCGCGCAAGGCGCGGCCAGTCGAAGCGGGGGCCGGGATCATCCTTGCGTTCGGGCGCCATGTCGGAATGGCCGATCACGTCGCGGGGCGCGATGCCGTGCCGCGCCATCAGCACCGGCAACAGCGAGTCGAGCGCGCGCATCTGCGGCTCCGGGAAGGGCTGCGCGCCGGAATTGACCAGCTCGATCCCGATGGAACGCGAGTTGATATCCCCCAGCCCGGTCCAGCTGCCCGCGCCGGCGTGCCAGGCGCGCATCTCGTCCGCGACAAGCTGCAGGATACGCCCCTGCGGGCAGATCAGGTAATGCGCCGACACCTGGGCTGACATGTCACACAGCCGTGCCAGCGCATCCGCCAGCCCGCGCATACCCGTGTAATGCAGCACGATCATATGCGGCCGCAGCCCGTCACGCCGTGGTCCGAAATTGGGAGACGGGTGCTGCGAAACGGGCGGCGGCGTCACCCTTTACTCGCGCGCGCGGACCGTGCGGGCGGCCTGGCGGAAGGGGGCCGGATCCCAGCGACAGGCGAAGCCATCGCCATTGGGGTCCAGATGGTCGGGATCACGCTCTGGCCCGCCGGCGGCAAGAAAGGCTTCCTGCGCGTGGTCCTGTGTAGGGAATTGCGCGCAGGCGGCCTCGTGCCGGCGGAAGCGCAGCGGGTGGCTGCGGTTATACCGCTCCTGTCCGACATCATGCTGGGTCGAGAGCGCATAGACGAACAGGTTGGGCGTGTCGCCCGACCCCATCTCGGCATCGGTGACGCGCACCTGCGGGACGAAATCACGCTCGACCAGCTGGTTCTGCTGCGGTGTGCCGAAGGGCTGGGGCGTGAATTGCTGATCGCTGACATCGACCTCATCACTGCCATTGCCGGCATCGCTGACACTGCCCTGCCCGCCAATGGCCGACAGTGGCGCACCGACATCCGAGCGTTGCTCGGTCATCTGCGGTGTCGTATCCCAGCCATCCGTGCCCGATGCCATGCCGGTTTCGCTGCGTTGTTGCGATCCGCGCACGGCGGCGACGGCCTCTTGCCCGATGCTGCTGCTGTCGGCGCGCGCTTGCGGGCTGGCCTGCGCATCTTCATAGCGGGGCGCGCCGCGCGGCACCTCGATCCCACCGGATTGCGTGCCCTCTGCCCGCCGGATGCGCGACAGTTCCTCTTGCGCGCGCAGATACTGCGCATAATCCGAAAAGCCGACGCCCCGGCCTGTCGTATCGACAATGTTGGAATAGGGGGCAGAGGTATCACAGGCCGCAAGCAGGCCGAGGGCCACGCCAGTGGCGATCATGGCAGAAGGGACGCGCATCACGATTTGCCTCAAGATATTTTCGCGGAGATTACCACCATTTCTGCGGTTTGGAAACAAAGCCCGCAGCACTTTCAAGAACATGTGCTGTATTGAGCAACGCACCCTCTTCCCAGGGCTTGCCGATCAGTTGCAGCCCCAGCGGCAGCCCCTTGGCATCCAGCCCGGTGGGCACGGAAATCCCCGGCAGCCCGGCCAGATTGACCGTGACGGTAAAGACATCATTGAGATACATCTCGACCGGGTCGGCATTGGCCATCTCGCCCAGGCCGAACGCGCTCGAGGGGGTGGCGGGGGTCAGGATGGCGTCGATTCCCGTGGCAAAGACCTCTTCGAAATCGCGCTTGATGAGCGTGCGGACCTTGCGAGCGCGGTTGTAATAGGCGTCATAGAACCCGGCAGACAGGACATAGGCCCCGATCATGATGCGGCGCTGCACTTCGGGGCCGAAGCCTTCGGCGCGGGTCTTTTCATACATCTCGGTAATGCCCTCGCCCGGTCCCAGCGCCGCGCGGTGGCCATAGCGCACCCCGTCATACCGCGCGAGGTTCGAGGACGCCTCGGCAGGCGCGATGACATAATAGGCGGGCAGCGCGTAGGTCGTATGCGGCAGGCTGATATCGACAATCTCGGCACCCGCGTCGCGCAGCATCTCGGCACCCCGGGACCAGAGTTTTTCGATTTCGGCGGGCATGCCCTCCATGCGGTATTCGCGCGGCAGGCCGATCTTTTGCCCGCGAATATCGCCCGTCAGCATGGCCTCGAAATCCGGGACCGGCAGATCGGCGCTGGTCGAATCCCTGGCGTCATGGCCGGACATGGCTTCCAGCATGATCGCGGCATCGCGCACGGTCTTGGTCATCGGTCCTGCCTGATCGAGCGAGGAGGCAAAGGCCACGATCCCCCAGCGCGAGCAACGCCCATAGGTGGGTTTGATCCCCACAGTGCCGGTAAAGGCCGCAGGCTGGCGGATCGACCCGCCGGTGTCGGTGCCGGTAGCGGCAAGGCACAGATCCGCCGCGACGGCCGCGGCAGAGCCGCCCGATGATCCGCCCGGCGTCAGGTCGCGCCCGTCCACGCGCCAGGGGTTGACCACCGGGCCATAGACGGCCGTTTCATTGCTGGAGCCCATGGCAAATTCATCCATGTTGAGCTTGCCCAGCATCACCGCCCCTGCATCGCGCAGCTGCGCGGTGACCGTAGATTCGTAGGGTGGGTGAAACCCACCCAATATGCCGGATGCGGCCTGCGAGGGCACGCCTTCGGTGCAGAACAGATCCTTGATGCCCACGGGGATGCCGCACATGGCAGGCGCGTCGCCCGCCTGAAGACGCGCATCCGCCGCGCGCGCGCGCTCCAGCGCCAGATCGGGGGTCGGATGGACAAAGGCGTTCAGTCGCCCGGCGCCGTCGATGGCGCCCATGCAGGCTTCGGTCAGTGCAACCGATGTCACCTCGCCCTTGCGCAGCAGATCGCGGGCCTCGGCAATGGTCAGCGCATTCAGATCACTCATTCCACCACCTTCGGCACAGCAAAGAACCCCTCGCGCGCATCGGGCGCATTGGCCAGGACCTTGTCCTGGATATTCCCGTCGGTCACCCCATCCGCGCGGCGTTTCAGCCGCATCGGCGTGACCGAGGTCATGGGCTCCACCCCCTCGACATCGACCTCGGCCAGTTGCTCCATGAATGTCAGGATGCGGCTCAGGTCCTGCGCCAGCGCAGGCAGATTGTCGTCAGGCACTTTGATGCGGGCAAGATGGGCGACCTTGCGCGCGGTCTCCAGATCGATCTCGGACATGGGCGCTCCGGGCTGCGGGAATTCTCTCTCCCGCGCGGTTTAGCGGCAGCCTGCGTCAGGTGCAAGCGCGCAGCTTCAGCCCATCGCGTAGCCCGTGCCGCGGACCGTGCGGATCGGGTCCTGGCCGCCGCCGGCACACAGCGCCTTGCGCAGCCGGCCTACATGCACATCGACCGTGCGGGTGTCGATATAGATGTCGCGGCCCCAGACCCGGTCCAGCAGCGCCTCGCGCGTCCAGACCTTGCCGGGGCGTTCCATGAAGGCACCCAGCAGGCGGAATTCGGTCGGACCCAGATGCAAGGCCACGTTGTCACGGGTCACGCGGTGGCTTTCGGGGTCCAGCCGGATGCCGCCCACTTCCAGCACCTGCCCTGCCGCCGTGGGACGAAAGCGGCGCAGATTGGCGCGCACGCGGGCGATCAGTTCGGCCACGGAATAGGGTTTGATGATGTAGTCATCCGCGCCTGTATCCAGCCCGCGCACGCGGTCGCTTTCCTCGGACCGGGCCGACACCATGATGACTGCCGCCGCGCGCCCCTCGGGCGTGGCCTTGATCTGGCGGCAGGCCTCCAGCCCCGATACGCGCGGCAGCATCCAGTCCAGCAGCACCACATCGGGGCCCAGTTCGGACATGGCCAGCAACGCCTCTTCGCCGTCGCGCGCCGTGGCGATGCGAAAGCCTGCCGTTTTCAGGTTATAGCTCAGCAGCGCGATCTGTGCGGGTTCGTCATCGACGATCAGCACCAGTGGAGCGTCTGAGTGTGACATTGTCTATTTTTCCGGCGCCGTGATCGAGGCCGTGGACAACCCCTTTTCGCGTTTGCTGTCCTGCCGCCCCTCGGTCACGAAGATCACATGCTCCGCGCCATGGGTGACCAGATCGCCCATCCGTTCTATGTTCTTGGCAATGAAGATGTAATGCAGGCAGGCGGTGATGTTGCGCGGGTCTTCCATCATATGGGTGATGAATTCGCGAAACAGCGCATTGGTCATGTCATCGACTTCGATATCACGGGCGATCACGTCGCGCGCCAGATCCACATCCATGCGCGCAAAGGCATCCAGCATGTCGGTCAGCATCTGCCCGACCAGCCGCGCCTGCCGGCGCAGCGCGCCCGCCGCACCGTCGATCACATGGGCCTGCGCCAGAACCGACACGCGCTTGGCCATGTTCTTGGCATAATCGCCCATCCGCTCCAGTTCCGCTGCCATCTTCATCACGGCAACGGCAGAACGCAGATCATCTGCCTGTGGCTGGCGCAGCGCCAGCATGCGCACGACCTGGGTGTTGATCTCTTCCTCGGCGGCATCGATCGCGCGGTCCCCGGCGATCACGCTTTCGGCGCGTTCGACATCGCGCGCTTCCAGCGCGCGAGAGGCTTCGATCATCGCCGTCTCGACCTTGCCGCCCATGGCCAGCAGGGACAGGCGAATGGCCTCCAGGTCTCGGTCAAATGCAGAAAGCGTATGGGGTTTCATGGGCCTGCTCCTTATCTCTGGCGTGGGATAGCGCAGCTTCGTGACAGTTTCATGACAATCCGTGTGACCGGCAGGACGCAGCCATGCCCGCGCGTGCATTGTCAACGTGAAAAACCATGCGCGCCGCTCACGCGCCGCTCCGCCAGTTGTGACTGCCCTTTTCTTTGCGGCTGTCCCATGCTCGCCGCCGTGCCATGATGGAGGCCCCGGATGCTGCGCGCCCTTGCCCTGATCTGCCTGTGCCTGCCGGGCCTGCCCGCGCTGGCCTGCCCTGCCCCCACTGCCCCCGAGATCGAGGCGCATCTGAGCGTCGTGAACGCAGAGCGCGCGCGCGCCGGGCGCCCCGCCCTTGCCCATGCCCCCGATCTGGCGCGCGCGGCACATGCCCATGCCTGCGACATGGCACGGCGCGGCTATTTCAGCCATACCAGCCCCGGCGGGCAGGGCATGGTGGCGCGCGCCCGGACGGCGGGTGCCACGGGCTATTGCATGATCGGCGAGAATATCGCGCAGGGGCATCGCGATATCCCCGCGGTCATCGCCAGCTGGATGCGATCTGCCGGGCACCGGCGCAATATTCTGGATGGCAGCTATACCCATGTCGGGCTGGGTCTGGCGCCGGGTCCGGTCTGGGTGCAGGTCTTTGCCGGGCCGTGCTGAGGGGCGCGCGATTGCGGCGCACGGCCGGGCAGTCTATGTCAGGACCAAATGCAGACTGACCGGGAGCAGCCGATGCGCGACACCACTCCGCAGCCGATCTACCTTGCCGATTACCAGCCGCCGCCCTTTCTGATCGATGATGTGCAGTTGCGGTTTCATCTCGACCCGCAGGCGACGCGGGTCTTCGCGACGATCCGCTTCCGCCCCAATCCGACCGTCGCCAGCGGCCATGATCTGCGTCTGGATGGCGAGGGGCTGCGGCTGATATCCGCGGCCATCGACGGCACCCCCATCCCTGCACAGCCCGATGAGGGCGGGCTGACCATCGCGCAGGCCGATCTGCCCGACGGCCCGTTCGACTGGACATCCGAAGTGGAAATCGCGCCACAGGCCAATACCGCGCTCGAGGGGCTTTACATGTCGAACGGCATGTATTGCACCCAATGCGAGGCCGAGGGCTTTCGCAAGATCACCTTCTACCCCGACCGCCCCGATGTCATGGCCCCGTTCCGCGTGCGGATCGAGAGCGCGCTGCCGGTGCTGCTGTCCAACGGCAACCCGGTCGCGCAAGGGGATGGCTGGGCCGAATGGCATGACCCGCACCCCAAACCCGCCTATCTGTTCGCGCTGGTCGCGGGCGATCTGCGCGCCACGACAGACCGGTTCATCACGATGGACGGGCGCGCGGTGACACTGAATATCTGGGTGCGCCCCGGCGATGAAGGCAAGACCGGCTACGCGATGGAGGCGCTGAAACGCTCTATGCTCTGGGATGAACAGGTGTACGGGCGCGCCTATGACCTGGATATCTTCAATATCGTCGCGGTGGATGATTTCAACATGGGCGCGATGGAGAACAAGGGCCTGAACATCTTCAATTCGAAATACGTCCTTGCTTCGCCCGAGACAGCGACAGATGCCGATTACGCCAGTATCGAGCGCATCATCGCGCATGAGTATTTCCACAACTGGACCGGCAACCGCATCACCTGCCGCGACTGGTTCCAGCTGTCGCTGAAAGAAGGGCTGACTGTCTTTCGCGACCAGCAATTCATGGGCGACATGCGCAGCCATTCCGTCAAGCGCGTGGAGGATGTGCTGACCCTGCGCGCGCGCCAGTTCCGCGAGGATGATGGCCCGCTGGCCCATCCGGTGCGGCCCGAAAGCTATGTCGAGATCAACAATTTCTATACGGCGACTGTCTATGAGAAGGGCGCCGAGCTGATCCGCATGTTGCAGCTTCTGGTCGGGCCGGAAGGGTATGCTGCCGCACTTGATCTGTATTTCCTGCGCCATGACGGGCAGGCCTGCACCATCGAGGACTGGCTGGCCGTCTTCGAAGAGGCGACAGGCCGCGATCTGTCGCAGTTCAAGCGCTGGTATGAACAGGCCGGCACGCCCCGCCTGTCAGTGTCCGAGGATTGGGAGGACGGGCGCTACACGCTGCGCCTGCGCCAGCACACGCCCCCTACCCCTGGCCAGCCGCTGAAAGAGCCGCTGCTGATCCCGGTCGCGATGGGGCTGCTGGCGCCGGACGGGGCGGAACTGGTGCCGACCCGCGTGCTGGAACTGGACGCGCCCGAGGCCGAGTTCGTCTTTGACGATCTGCCCGCGAAGCCCGTTGCATCCCTGTTGCGTGGCTTTTCGGCCCCGGTGGTGCTGGATCATGACCTGACCTCGGAAGAGCGCGCGCTGCTTCTGGCCCATGACAGCGATCCGTTCAACCGGATCGAGGCCGGGCGCGCGCTGGCACGCGACATTCTGCACGCCATGGTGCGCGAAAATGCATGCCCCGGCCCGGACTATCTGGATGCGCTGCGCAACATGCTGACCGATGAGGCCCTGGACCCCGCGCTGCGCGCGCTGGCGCTGCGCCTGCCGGGACAGGATGAACTGGCGGCCTCGCTGCATGCGCGCGGGGTGACGCCGGACCCCGATGCGATCTTTGCCGCGCGCGAGGGGGCGCTGCGGCTGATGTCCGAGGCGCTGGCCCCCGATCTGGCCCGCATCATCGCCGAGATGACCACCCCCGGCCCCTATAGTGCCGATGCCCGCGACGCGGGCCGCCGTGCGCTGCGCGTGCAGGCCGTGGCACTGCTGGCCTATGCCGATGGCGGCGCGCGCGCGCGCGAGATGTTCGCGCAGGCCAATAACATGACCGAACAGATGGGCAGTTGGGGCGCCCTGCTGGCCATCGGCGCAGGGGCCGAAGAGACGGCGCAATTCTACCGCCAATGGGCGCAGGACCGGCTGGTGGTGGACAAGTGGTTCGCCGCGCAAGTGTCCCATGCCCGGCCCGAACGGGCGGCCACGACCGCGCAGGCGCTCTGCGCGCATCCCGATTTCGACTGGAAGAACCCCAATCGCTTCCGCTCTGTGATCGGGGCGCTGGGGGCGAACCATGCCGGGTTTCACGCCGCCGATGGCGCGGCCTACCGGCTGGTCGCGGACTGGCTGATCCGGCTGGACAGGATCAACCCGCAGACAGCGGCGCGCATGTCCACATTGTTCGAGACCTGGCGCCGCTATGATGGCAGCCGCCAGAACCTGATCGGGGCCGAACTGCGGCGGATCATGGATCAGGACGCGCTGAGCCGTGACATGTCGGAAATGGTGGGGCGCCTGCTGGAATGACGAGCCCCGGCCGCAAGGCCGGGGCCCCCCTTCAAGGCCTTAGTCGAAAGCGGCGTCAGTGACGACGCTGGTCCATGCGCCTTCGGGCGCAGCAGTGATCACCGGGTCCGAGCCGCCTGCCAGCAGCGTCTGAACCGTGCGGTCGGCATCGGCCATGTCAAGCGTGCCATCCGAGCCTTCGAGCAGCAGGGCCACCTCGCCCATCATGCGGATCTGGTGCTGTTCGGTCTGCGCGCCGGTATCGTCATAATCCAGCACGATCATCGCGGCCTCTTCGACATTCTCGGCCGCCCATTCCCAGCCGCGCATCGAGGCGCGCACGAAACGGGCCATCTGATCGACGAATTCCTCGTCCTCCAGCCGGTCCTCCATCACCCACAGCCCATCTTCCAGTGTGGCGACGCCCTGTTCCTCATAGAGGAAATTGACCAGTTCATCCTCGCCGATGCCGGCATCGATGACCTGCCAGTATTCATTATAGGTCATGGTCGAGATGCAGTCGGCCTGGTTCTGCAACAGCGGGTCCACGTTGAAGCCCTGGCGCAGCACCTCGACCCCGTCATCACCGCCATCGGTCGGGATGCCAAGCGTGCTCATCCAGGACAGGAAGGGGAATTCATTGCCGAAGAACCACACACCCAGCGTGCGGCCCGGAAAATCCTCGGGGCTGGCCACGCCGGTTTCGGCCAGACAGGTCAGCATCATGCCCGAGCGCTTGAAGGGCTGCGCGATATTGACCAGATCCAGCCCGCTTTCGCGCGCGGCCAGTGCCGCCGGCATCCATTCGACGATGACATCCGCCCCACCCCCTGCGATCACCTGCGGCGGTGCGATATCGGGGCCACCGGGGCGGATGGTGACATTCAGCCCCTCTTCCTCGTAATAGCCATTCTCCAGCGCGACATAATAGCCGGCGAACTGGGCCTGCGTGACCCATTTGAGCTGCAGGGTAATGTCATCCATCGCCCATGCTGCGGGTGCAAGCCCCAGCCCGAGGGCTGCGACCGATCCGAATACGGTTTTCTTCATTGTCTTATCACCTCCGTGTTGCCTGGCCCAATGCTTGGGTCGCAGGAGTGTTAGCGCCCGCGTTGCGACGGGTGCCAGAAGGTCACCCATCGTTCCACAAGCGCGATCAGGCCGTAGAACAGCGACCCCGCAAGGGCTGCCACGGCAATTTCGGCCCAGACCATATCCAGTTGCAACCGCCCCACTTCGGTCGAGATGCGAAACCCCATCCCGCGCGTCGGAGAGCCGAAAAATTCGGCAACGATCGCCCCGATCAGGGCCAGTGTCGATGAAATCTTGAGCCCGTTGAAGATGAAGGGCATCGCAGCAGGCAGGCGCAGTTTCAGCAACCCCTGCCCCCATGTGGCGCTGTAGGTGCGCATCAGGTCGCGCTGCATCGCCTCGGTCGCGGCCAGCCCCTGCACCGTGTTCACGAGCATCGGAAAGAACACCATCGCGACCACGACAGCGGCCTTGGACGGCCAGTCGAACCCGAACCACATGACCATGATCGGCGCAGTCCCGATGATGGGCAGCGCGGCCAGGAAATTGCCCACCGGCAACAGGCCCCGGCGCAGGAAATCATGGCGGTCCACGACCAGCGCAAAGACCAGCGCCGCCCCCACCCCGATGGCATAGCCCGAGAGCGCGCCCTTGACGAAGGTCTGCACGAAATCCACCCAGAGCACATCGGTCGAGCGCAGGATGCGCTCCCAGATCGCGCTGGGTGCAGGCAGGATGACGCGCGGCACGTCCAGTCCGCGCACCGTGACCTCCCATAGCCACAGAAGCGTGGCGCCGAATGTCAGCGGGGCCAGCAAGCGCTGCAGACTGCCCATCAGGCCCGAACTGCGCGGCAGATCAGCAAACAGGGCGACCAGCAACCAAGCCCCCAGCCAGACCGCGACCACCGCCGCCCAGAAGGACGGATGCCCCATCGGCCCGGCGGTCAGCCCCGTGGCGGCAAGAAAGAGCGCCAGCGCCAGCGCGCCGGTCGCCGCGATCTGCACTGCACCGGACAGGCGCGGCATCGACAGCCAGATCAGCACCGCACCCAGGAGGGCTGCCAGCGGCAGCACATCCGGCTGCCCCCCGGCCCCGGCCAGCGCCAGCGCCACCGCGGCCAGCAGGCCCAGCACCATGCCCAGCCCCTGCACCCCGCCACTGTCACGCAACACATTCATGCAGCCATCCCCATGCGGCGCAGCGTCATGCGCTGGATCGCCCCGATCAGCGCGACCATCAGCGCGGCCAGTATCGCGGCGGCGAACAACGCCGACCAGATCTGCACGGTTTGCCCGTAATAGCTGCCTGACAAGAGCCGCGCGCCCAGCCCCGCCACCGCCCCGGTGGGCAATTCGGCCACGATGGCCCCCACCAAAGCGGCGGCAATCGCCACTTTCAACGAGGCGAAGAGATAGGGCATCGAGGACGGCCAGCGCAGTTTCGCAAAGACCTGGGGACCGGAAGCGCTGTAGGTCTTCATCAGGTCAAGCTGCATGTGGTCCGGCGCGCGCAGCCCCTTGACCATGCCCACGACCACCGGAAAGAAGCTGAGATAGGTCGAGATGATCGCCTTGGGCACCAGCCCGGTGATGCCAACCGCGTTCAGCACCACGATGATCATCGGTGCGATGGCAAGGATCGGCACGGTCTGGCTGGCAATCGCCCAGGGCATGACGCTGGCATCCATCGCGCGGTTGTGCACGATGCCCACAGCCAGCGCGATCCCAAGGCCCGAGCCGATGGCAAAGCCCAGCAGCGTGGCCGAAAGCGTGACCCAGCCGTGATAGACAAGCGAGCGGTTCGACAGGCTGCCGGTATTCATGAAACCGCGCCGCCCGGACCATTCCTCGACCACGGTGGAGTTCCACAGCTCTGCGGCCACCTGATGCGGTGCGGGCAGGCGCGGGCGTTGTTGCGACATGGTTTCGGTGACCAGCGCGGCAAATCCGAGGTCCTGCCCGGCCCGGCGCGCCTGATCCTGCGCCCATTGCGCATTCATCGGCACAACGGCCAGATACCACAGCGCAATAAGCGCGGCGATGACAGTGAGAACCGGGCCTAGGTTGCGCATGGCCGCTGTCGGGGTCTGGGGGGCGCTGCCCCCCTTTCCCCCCCGGGATATTTGGGCAAAGATGAAACAGGATCAGTCATCAAGATGGCCTGCGCGCAGCCCTTCGCGGACGCGATGGGCGATATCGATGAATTCGGGTGTGTCGCGAATATCCAGCGGGCGCTGGCGCGGCAGCGGGCTGTCGATGACATCCGTGATGCGCCCGGGGCGCGGCGACATGACCACGATACGGGTGGAGAGATAGACGGCCTCGGGGATCGAATGGGTGACGAAACAGATGGTTTTCTGCGTGCGCGCCCAGAGTTCGAGCAGTTGCTCATTGAGGCGGTCGCGCACGATCTCGTCCAGCGCACCGAACGGTTCGTCCATCAACAGGATATCGGCATCGAAGGCCAGCGCGCGCGCGATCGAGGCGCGTTGTTGCATGCCGCCTGAAAGCTGCCAGGGGAATTTCCGCTCGAACCCCGCTAATTCAACAAGTTCGAGCACGTTCTTCACGCGCTGATCCTGTTCGGATTTCGAATAGCCCATGATTTCGAGCGGCAGTTTCACATTGCCCGCAATCGTGCGCCACGGATAGAGGCCCGCGGCCTGGAACACATAGCCATAGGCCCGCGCGCGGCGCGCGGCATCGGGCGTCAAGTCATTGACCGTGATCGCCCCGGATGTGGGCTGTTCCAGATCGGCGATGGTGCGCAGAAAGGTGGTCTTGCCGCAGCCCGAGGGGCCGATGAAGCTGACAAACTCGCCCTTGCCGATATCGAGCGTGACATCCTTGAGCGCGTGAACCGGCCCGTCATTGGTCTGAAAGGTGAGGTTGAGGTCCTTGGCAGCAATGACCGGCGCGCCGGTCTGCGAGGTGTTCAAATCTTTCATCCAGCCAGCCCCCAGAGTTCTCCATCCGCAAATTCGACGGAATTGCCCGCAGGGTCGCGCACATAGATCGAGCGCGGCCCGTGGGGCCATCGGAAATCGGATTCGATCGCGACCCCGGCGTTCTCCAGCCGGGTGGCCAGCGTGTCCAGATCTTCCTTTGCCACGCGCAGGCAGACATGGCCTGCCCCTTCGGCCCCGTGGGGCGGGACCGGCAGGGCGCCCGGGCCGGGCGGCTGGCGGCTGGCCGAGGCGCAGAAGACCAGCAGCACGCTCGCGCCGCAGCGAAAGAACACATGGCGCCCAGCCACTGCCGAGATCTCTGGCAGATCCAGCACACCGGCGTAAAAGCCGCGTGCCGCTTCCAGATCCTCGGCGTAAACCGCTGCTTCCAGAACGCCTGAAATCACGCTTCCTACACCCCCGTCGCCGGGATGCCGCTGCGCTGCACGGGGCGCGGGGCGGTCAGGTCCTTCCAGGTCGAGAGTGCCTGACTGACCGGGCCATTGGCATCGCGGGTGACGAATTCGCCATGCCCCTCCTTGCCCTCGACCTTGCCATCATCGACCATCACATGCCCGCGCGACAGGACATAGCGCGGCAGCCCGGTGACCTTGTGCCCTTCGAACACATTGTAATCGATGGCTGATTGCTGGGTGCTGGCGGTTATGGTCTTGGAGCGTTCGGGGTCCCAGACGACCAGATCGGCATCCGCGCCCACGGCAATCGCGCCCTTGCGCGGATACATCCCGAAAATCTTGGCGACATTGGTCGAGGTGACAGCGACGAATTCGTTCATCGTGATGCGCCCGGTGCGCACACCATAGGTCCAGAGCATGGGCATCCGGTCTTCCAGCCCGCCGGTGCCATTGGGGATCTTGGTGAAATCGCCCAGCCCGTAGCGTTTCTGATCGGTGGTAAAGGCGCAATGATCCGTCGCCACGACCGACAGGGTGCCCGAGGCCAGCCCTGCCCACAGGCTGTCCTGATGCTTCTTGTTGCGAAAGGGCGGCGACATGACGCGGCGGGCGGCATGGTCCCAGTCGGGGTTGAAATACTCGGACTCGTCCAGCGTCAGATGCTGGATCAGCGGCTCGCCCCAGACGCGCTTGCCCGACTGTTTGGCGCGGCGGATGGCCTCATGCGCTTCCTCGCAAGAGGTGTGGACGACATAAAGCGGCACGCCCGCCATATCGGCGATCATGATGGCGCGGTTGGTGGCCTCGCCCTCGACCTGAGAGGGGCGGGAATAGGCATGCGCCTCGGGGCCGGTATTGCCCTCGGCCAGAAGTTTCGCGGACAGTTCGGCCACCACATCGCCGTTCTCGGCATGAACCATGGCAATCGCGCCCAACTCGCGCAGGCGCTTGAAGGACGCGAACAGCTCGTCATCATTGACCATCAGCGCGCCCTTGTAGGCCAGGAAATGCTTGAAGCTGGTGATACCGCGCTTGACGACCTCGGGCATTTCATCAAAGACCTGTTGCGACCACCAGGTGACCGCCATGTGATAGCTGTAGTCACAATGCGCGCGCCCGGATTTGTTGTCCCACATCTTGAGCGCATCCAGAAGGCCCTGACCGGGCGAGGGCAGCGCGAAATCGATCACCATGGTGGTGCCGCCCGACAGGGCCGCGCGGGTGCCGCTTTCGAAATCATCAGTGGAATAGGTGCCCATGAAGGGCATTTCCATATGCGTATGCGGGTCGATCCCGCCGGGCATGACATAGGCGCCCGTGGCGTCCAGCGTGGTATCCCCCGACAGGTCTGGCCCGATTTCGGTGATCTTGCCACCTTCAACCCGGACATCCGCCTTGTAGGTCAGGTCATGGGTGACGATGGTGCCGTTCTTGATGATGGTGGACATGTCTCTACTCCCTCCGGATGCTGTCGTAGGGTGGGTTTCAACCCACCACCTCTGCCGTTTCCAGCACGGCCTGCATCAATACATTGGTCCCCGCAGCGGCCCATTCGGGGCTGATCTCTTCGGCCTCGTTATGGCTCAGGCCATCGACACAGGGGCAGAAGATCATCGCCGTGGGGCACAGCCGGTTGATCCAGCACGCATCATGCCCGGCCCCCGACACGATATCCATATGCGAATAGCCCATCCGCTCGGCCGCATCGCGAATCCGGCCCAGGAGCACCTCGTCAAAGGCCGGCGGGTCGAACTGGCCGCTGCTGCGGGCGGTGAATTTCACACCGATATCGGCACAGATGCCCGGCGCGCGGCGCAACAGTTCGGCTTCCATCGCCTGCAGGACGTCCAGCTTGTGACTGCGAAAATCTATTGTAAAAACAACCTTTTCCGGGATGATATTGCGGCTGTTGGGATAAACATCGACATGCCCGATCGCGCCTACGGCATCGGGCTGATACTGCATCGCGATCTCATGCACCAGTTCTGTCACCCGCGCGAGCCCCCGGCCCGCGTTGCGCCGCATATACATCGGCGTGGAGCCTGTGTGCTGGCCCTTGCCCGTCACGGTGCATTCGATCCAGCGCAGCCCCTGGCCATGGGTAACGACGCCGATCTCCTTGCCCTCGGCCTCGAGAATCGGGCCCTGTTCGATATGCAGCTCGAAAAACGCATGCATCTCGCGGCTGCCCACAGGCTCATCGCCCTTCCAGCCGATGCGCTCCAGCTCTTCGCCAAAGCGTTTGCCCTGCGCATCCTCGCGCGCATAGGCCCAGTCGCGATCATGCACGCCCGCAAACACGCCCGAGGCCAGCATGGCAGGCGCAAACCGCGTGCCTTCCTCATTCGTCCAGTTGGTCACGACGATGGGGCGGCGGGTTTTCACACCCAGATCGCGGATGGAGCGCACGATCTCCAGCCCGGCCAGAACACCCAGCACACCATCATATTTCCCGCCCGTCGGCTGGGTATCCAGATGGCTGCCGATATAGACCGGCAGCGCGTCGGGGTCGGTGCCTTCGAACCGGGCAAACATGGTGCCCATCTCGTCCACGCCTATGCTGCCCCCGGCGTCTTCGCACCAACGCTGGAACAGGTGGCGGGCTTGCCCATCTTCATCGGTAACCGTCTGGCGGTTATTACCGCCTGCGACACCGGGGCCGATCTGCGCAATCTCCATCAGGCTGTCCCAGAGACGTTCCTGATCGATCCGCATGTTCTGTGCTTGCGCGCTCACCTTGCCCTCCGCCTGTCAGTGCAGTCTTGACCAACTGGTCAAACCCGAAGCTACACGCCTGTCCAGACCGGTCAACAGGGTTTTCGGCACGCAGCGCCGAAAATGGCGCGAAATTAGGCAATGCTGGCCTCAGACTGCCCGCGCAGCAGGCAGAATACCCGTGTCGATCAGGCGGCGCAGATCGCCGAAATGCCCGTCCGAGCGTGCAGGCCGCGTCGGGTCCGATGTGATGACAACGCTGATCGCGCGGTCGGGGGCCACGCAGATCACCTGCCCGCCATAGCCGCGGGCCAACATGTAATCGACCCCGTCCGCACGGCCCAGAAACCAGCCATAGCCATAGGACAGGCCGGAAAACTGCGAGCGCGTGCGCGGGGTACGGGCTGCGCGCATCCAGTCCGCGCTCAGCACATCCTCGCCGTTCCATGCCCCGCCCATCCGCGTCATTTCGGCAAAGCGGATCAGATCAAGCGGCGCAAACGCCATTTCATTGCCGCCAAGGTAGAATCCCTGCGGATCGCGCGTCCAGCCGGGCACATCCATGCCCAGCGGCCGGCCCAGCCAGTTGCGCGTCAGACCCAGCAGGCTGTCGCCCGCCGCACGGCTGAGTGCGGCGCCAAGGATATGGTAGCTGCCAGTGGAATACAGCATCCCCTGCCCCGGTTCCGCGACAAAGGGGCGGGCCAGCGCATTGGCCACCCAGTTCCGGCTGGAGACCCAGGCACCGTAATTCGCCCCCGAGGTCCGCTCCAGCCCTGCCTGCATGGTGACCAGATGCTCCAGTGTCAGCGCAGCCACGCGCGGATCGGCGCCCTCGGGGATCAGATCGGGCGCGACCTCGCCCAGCGTGGCGGTGATGGCGGGCACCGCGCCCCGGTCAATCGCCGCCCCCGTGACCGAGGCGACAATGGTCTTGGACACGGATTTCACATTGACGGGCCGGTCCAGCGCCGGGCCGCGAAACGCCTCGGCCAGGATTGTCTCGCCCTCATGCGCGATGACGATGCCATGCAGTTGCTCCAGCCCGTTCGCCCTGTCAGCGACTGCATCCCAACCCGACCCGGCGGTCCGCGCATGCGGGGCAAGCGCCGTGGCAGCCAGTGCGGCACTGCCTGCGACAAGCGCGCGGCGCGATATGCATGGGGAACGGGGGCGGGTCTGTTGGCTCATCCGGCTGTCCTGTTCTGCTCGATCAGGGATAGTCTAGTGCGGCCTGCGCGGGCGCACAGTATCGGCGGGGTCACGACTGCAAGAGCGCGTGCTGCCGCTTGCACCCCGGCGCAGCTTGTGTCGATATGGATGGCAATCGCGTGACAAGAGCAGCCATCGCCATGACCACCCGTATCCAGAGAACGAATCGCAAGCGCATCCTGGATGCCGCGCTCGAGGTCTTTTCGGCCCATGGGTTTCGCGGCGCGACGCTGGACCAGATCGCCGAGGCTGCAGGATTGTCCAAGCCCAATCTGCTGTATTATTTCGACAGCAAGGATGCGATCCACCGGCTCCTGCTGACCCGGCTGCTCGATACCTGGCTGGACCCGTTGCGCATGATCGACCCGATGGGCGACCCGCAGACAGAGATCCTGGCCTATATGCGGCGCAAACTGCAGATGTCACAGCAATATCCGCGCGAAAGTCGCCTGTTCGCCAATGAAATCCTGCAGGGCGCGCCCCGGATCGAGGGATTCATCTCGACCGAATTGCGCGTGCTGGTCGATGAAAAGGCAAAGGTGATCGCGGGCTGGGCGCAGGCCGGGCGCATTGCGCCGGTCGATCCCTATCACCTGATCTTTTCGGTCTGGGCGCTGACGCAGCATTACGCCGATTTCGCGGCCCAGATCGGCATGATCCGGGGCGCAGAGCATGATCCCTTTACCGGCGCGGACGCCTTTCTGCACCATGTCTACGCCCGGATGCTGGCGCCCTGATCACTCGGCGGCCCTGGCCATCGGGTTATTGGGGTGCGAGGTCCAGTTGGCGTATTCGCGCACTGTCTCGCCCGTCCGTTCATCGACGGCCCCAAGGGGCAATTCTTCCATGGTGATACAGTCCTGCACAGGGCAGACATTGACGCACAGGTTGCAGGCCACGCATTCGGAATCAATGACCTCGAACTTGCGATCAGGGGACATGGAAATGGCCTGATGGCTGGTATCCTCGCAGGCGGCAAAGCAGCGCCCGCACTGGATGCACAGGTCCTGATCGATGCGCGCCTTGGTGACATAGTTCAGGTTCAGATACTGCCAGTCGGTGACATTGGGCACCGCGCGGCCCTGCAACTGATCCAGCGTCATGCCCTTGTCATCCAGATATTGCGACAGCCCGGCATTCAACTCCTTGATGATTCCGAAACCATAGGTCATGGCCGCAGTGCAGACCTGCACGCTGCCCGCGCCCAGCGCCAGGAACTCGGCAGCGTCGCGCCAAGTGCTCACGCCGCCGATGCCGCTGATCGGCAGGCCCGCCGTGGCCGGGTCGCGCGCGATCTCGGCCACCATGTTCAGCGCAATGGGCTTGACCGCCGGGCCGCAATAGCCGCCATGCGCACCCTTGCCGTCGATCATCGGCTCGGGGCTGAAATCATCCAGATTGACCGAGGTGATCGAATTGATCGTATTGATCAGGCTGACCGCATCCGCGCCCCCGCGCTTCGCCGCCTCGGCGGGTTTGCGGATATCGGCGATATTGGGCGTGAGCTTCACGATACAGGGCATGCGCGAATGCTTTTTCACCCAGCGCGTGACCATCTCGATATAGTCGGGCACCTGACCCACGGCGGACCCCATGCCGCGCTCGGACATGCCATGCGGGCAGCCGAAATTCAGCTCGACCCCGTCGGCCTCCGTCTCCTCCACCCGCGCGAGGATCGCTTTCCAGCTTTCCTCGTCACAGGGCACCATCAGGCTGACGACCATCGCCCGATCGGGCCAGTCGCGCTTGACCTGCTTGATCTCGCGCAGATTGACCTCCAGCGGGCGGTCGGTGATCAGCTCGATATTGTTCAACCCCAGAAGCCGCCGGTCCGCCCCCCAGACAGCGCCATAGCGCGGCCCGTTGACATTGACGATGGGCGGCCCTTCGGCACCGAGCGTTTTCCAGACCACGCCGCCCCAGCCCGCCTTGAAGGCGCGCACGACATTGTATTCCTTGTCCGTGGGCGGGGCCGAGGCCAGCCAGTAGGGGTTGGGGGATTTGATCCCGACGAAATTCGTGCTCAAGTCTGCCATGTTGCGTGTCTCCCGTAGGGTGGGTGCAACCCACCATCCCCTTCAGATGCCGTTGCCCGTCAGATCGGCGTGAATTGCCTCGGCCGCATCACGCCCCTGCGCAACGGCCGTGACGGTCAGATCCTCGCCGCCGCCGGTGCAGTCACCACCGGCCCAGACCCCCGCCAGCGGCACGCCCGCGAATTTGCGGCCCTCGGTCGCCAACCCGTCCACCGGCACCAGTTTTTGCCCGATCGCCTTGAAGACCTGATCGGCCTTCAACCGAAATGTCTCGTCCCCGCCGGTATAGGCGAATTCGACCTCGGCTACCGCGCCCTGCCCGTGGATCGCGACAGGCGTGGCGCCTGTGAGGATCGTCACCCCTTCGGTCGCGGCATGGTCGATCTCGTGATCTGACGCGCTCATGGCCGCGCGGTCGCGCCGGTATACCATCGACACCCGCTCGGCGCCCAGCAGCTTGGATTGCACGGCGGCATCCACCGCCGTCATGCCGCCACCGATCACCACCACATCGCGCCCGATGGCCAGGCGCGACAGGTCATCCGTCTGGCGCAGCTCGGCGATGAAATCGACCGCATCGCGCACACCGTCCAGATCCTCGCCCGGGATGCCAAGCTGGTTCACATCACCCAGCCCCGTGCCCAGAAACACCGCATCATGCTCGGCGCGCAGCGCATCTAGGCTGACATCGCGCCCCAGCGCCTGCCCCGTCCGGATCGTGATCCCGCCAATGCCCAGCAGCCATTCGACCTCTCGCGCGGCGAAATCCCCGGCCATCTTGTAGGCGGCGATGCCAAATTCATTCAGGCCACCGGGCTTGTCCTGCGCCTCATAGACGGTCACGTCATGCCCGTGCATGGCCAGCCGATGCGCGCAGGACAGACCCGCCGGGCCGGCCCCTACGATGGCCACGTGCTTTCCGGTGCTGGCAGCGCGCGTGTAGGGGTGATCGGGCCGTTCCATCAGGCTGTCGGTCGCATAACGCTGCAGGCGACCGATCTCGACCGGCTTGCCCTCGGCCATCTCGCGCACGCAGGCCCCTTCGCACAATGTCTCGGTCGGGCAGACGCGGGCGCAGGTGCCGCCAAAGATATTCTGATCCATGATCGTCTTGCCCGCCGCATCGGGCTGACCCGCCTGAATCTGGCGGATGAACAGAGGAATGTCGATTTCCGTGGGACAGGCCGTGATGCAGGGCGCATCATGGCAGAAATAGCACCGGTCAGCGGCCACCATCGCCTCATGCGGGTCATAGGCCGGATACAGGTCATCGAAATGCGCGCCATAGGCGTCAGGCGACAGGCGGCCGGGCTGAATGCCGGGGGTGGTGGGGCTGTTGGACATGGGCTGGCCTCTGGTTTTCTGCTGGCTCAAATTGCAAACAGGAAAACACGGGTCTGAATTTTTATCAATTAGTAAAATTTTCAAAACCTGCCTTTTTTCGCAACAATGCTGCCCAAAGCGCAGGCAGATCGGGCTATTCGGCAGCGCGGGCCTGCGCATCATCGGGCGCGCGGGCGTTCAGCACCTGCGGAAAGCTGACGCGAAAGGCCGCCCCGCCCTGCCCCGGCAGATAGGTGATCTCGCCACCCAGATTGTGCATGATCTCGCGGCAGATCGCGAGGCCAAGCCCGGCCCCGCCCGCCTGCAGCGAATCCGTCAGGCGCGAGAATTTCTCGAAGATCAGCGCATCCTGATCGCGCGGGATGCCAGAGCCGTTATCGATGAAATCGACCTCTATCATCGGGCCGCGCCGCTGCACGCGAATGGTCATGCTGGGATTGTCCGCATCGCAGTATTTGCGCGCATTCGACAGCACATTGATAAACACCTGCGACAGGCGCCCGGCATCGGTGGTAATGTCGATATCCTCTGTATCGCGGCTGCGGAACAGGTCGAAATGGCGCTCGGCCTTGACCGAGTTCGACGCCGTGATCGACTGGTCGATCAACTCGCGCAGATTGGCCGATCCGATCTTGAGCTGCACCTGACCATGCTCCAGCACGCTCAGATCCAGCAGGTCATCGAGCAACCGCGTCAGCCGGATCGATTCTTCATGGATGATCTGCGCGAAATGCGTGCGTTCGTCATCCGACATATCCGCAGATTCCATCAGGATTTCGGAGAACGCGCGGATCGAGGTCATGGGCGTGCGCAACTCATGGCTGATCTGGCTGAGGAAAGCGTCTTTCTGCACCGACAGGGTTTGCAGCTTCTCGTTGGCCTCGCGCAGTTTGCGGGCCGTGCGGCTGAGTTCCTCGGATTTCGCCTCTAGCTGGGCGGAATATTCCATGATCTGCGCTGTCTCGGAGGCCACCGCCATCAGATCCTCGACCGAGACGGCGGCCGTGCCGACTGATTGCGCCAGCATTGCATGGGCCGTTGCCGCACCGACAGAGCCTGCAAGCTTCAATTCCAGCGCTTCCAGGAATTCGGGGGTGATGTCGGGCAGATAGCCCTGTTTGCCCTGTGCGACCGCCTGCATGCGGAAAAAGCTCTGCGCCTCGGTCGGGCCAAAGATGCGCTGCGCCATCGGCAGCAGGTCCTCGGCCTCCACCATGGGCCGGGTCCAGCTGCGCGCGGGGCCGGCGCGGTCATAGATATTGACGAACAGCGCGGCCTGCACGCGCTCGATCGGACTGGGAAAGCTGAGCATGGAGCCAAGGCAGAAGGCCAGTGCATTGAACAACAGCGACCAGAACAGCGCATGCAGCAGCGGGTCCAGCGCAGTCAGGCCGAACAGGCCGTAAGGCCGCAGCCAGGACAGGCCGAAGGGTCCATCCGACATCAGCTGCGCGGGCAACAGCGTGTCCGGGCCGAAACTGGGCAGAAACAGCGTGTAGAACCAGATCACCGAGCCCACGATCAGCCCCAGCGCCGCCCCATTGCGGCTGGCCCCGCGCCAGTACAGCGCCCCGATCAGCGCAGGCATGCATTGCGCGACCCCGACAAAGGCGATCAGCCCGATCGCCGCCAGCGCCCCCGACCCGCCCGAGATGACGTAATAGACATAGCCCAGCCCCAGGATGACCGAGATCGACAGCCGCCGCACATTCAGCACCAGCGCGCGCATGTCGCCCGTGTCGCGCCGGGTGGCGGCGCGTGCGCGCAGCCACAGCGGCACGACGATATGGTTCGACACCATCGTGGCCAGCGCCAGCGCTGCCACGATCACCATGGATGTCGCTGCCGAGAACCCGCCCAGAAACGACAGCAGCGCCAGCCCGTCCTGCCCCAGATGCAGCGGCAGCGTCAGCACGAACATGTCGGGGTTGCTGCCTGCGGGCATCATTTCCATCCCGATGGCGGCGATGGGCAGCACGAACAGGCTGATCAGGAACAGATACAGCGGAAAGGCCCAGCTTGCGGTCGCCAGATGGCGGTCTTCGGTATTTTCAACCACGGCAACCTGGAACATGCGCGGCAGGCAGATGATCGCGATGGCCGACAGCAGGATCAGCCCGGTCCAGCGCCCTGGCTGGATCTGCCATTCGGGCAGTGCCTGGGCGTCGATCCGCGTCAGGATATCGGCAGGCCCTGTGGCCACGAACCACACCACGAACACCCCCACGGCCAAGAGTGCCACCAGCTTGACCACGGCTTCGACGGCAATGGCGGTGACGACGCCATGGTGCTGTTCATTCGCATCCAGCGTGCGGGTGCCGAAGATGATGGTGAAAAAGGCCAGCCCCACGGCCACCCAGAAGGCAATCAGCGTGCGGTTCGTGCTCAGGCCCAGCGCATCGGGGTCGCGCACGAACACGGTAAAGGATTCGGCAATGGATTGCAGTTGCAGCGCGATATAGGGCGTGCCCGCCGCGATGCACAGCAGCGTGACGATCACCCCCAGCGCGTTGGATTTGCCATACCGCGCCGAGATCATGTCCGCGATTGACGTCACGCGATTCTCGCGCCCGATCCGCACAAGCTTGCGCATCAGCGCCCACCAGCCCACGAACACGAGTGTCGGGCCCAGATAGATGGTCATGAATTCCAGCCCCGACCGCGCCGCATAGCCCACGGCACCGTAAAAGGTCCAGGCCGTGCAATATACCGACAGCGACAGCGTGTAGATGGTCGAGGATCGCAGCCATTTCGCCCGTCCTTCCGCCGCCATACGCTCGGCCAGCGACGCCACGGCAAACAGCAGGATCACATAGCCGATACAGGTCAGGACAAGCAGGTTGAAGGACATCGCGTCAGCCCTGCCTCTCCTTGCCCGAGCCTGAACCGGACCGCGCGGGGCCAGGCGAAACGCCGGGCACGGCCGGGTCGGCGCGGGGCACGGATTGCGCGGGCTGGTCCAGCGTCTTGCGCAACCACAGCGATGCGACATAGGCCGCAAGGATCAGCATTGCCCAGACCGCAAACAGATACACCCCTTCCATCGCCGTGGGAGGGGCGGCCGCATCGCTGTCTGCGCGCAACATCGGCAGCAGCAGCAGCAGCAGCCCGAAGATCGGCAGCAGCCGCGCGGCATCCATCAGCCGCCGCAGCCGGTAGGTCCGGCGCGCAAGGAATTCGGGGGGGCGTGGCGGCCTCATGTCCCTGCCATTTCATGCACGGCGGCCAGCACATCTGCATTGGCAAAGGGCTTGGTCATGAAGCGCGTGACGCCCAGGCGTTCGGCCTGCGCACGGTCGGCGGACTGGCCCTTGGCGGTCAGCATCAGGACCGGCAGATCGCTGGTGCGCGTGCCCGCGCGCAGGCGGCGCAGGATCTCGAAGCCGTGGATGTCGGGCAGCATCAGATCAAGGATCAGCAGATCGGGCGGGTCCACGGCCAGCTTGTCCAGCGCGGCGTGTCCGTCGGCATTGACCTCGACCATCCAGCCGTTCCGCGTCAGAATGAAGCGCAACGCCTCCGAGATGTTGGGCTCGTCCTCGATGACCAGAACCCGTTTCCCCATCGCCAGCGCCCTCCCGCATGTTTGTGTCGTGACCGGGCGCGGCGACAAGGCCGCAAAAACCCGGACACGGGCGACAGAACAGGCCTGGCTCCTCCCACATCTGCCCTGCGCACGGATTGTTTATCGTGCATTCCACAGCATCTGTCAAAGGACCTGCGCGCCCGGCCCGGTCATGCCAGCCCGTCCCCGACCGATGACAGGATCGACGGCTCGCGCCGTGCCGGGCACGCGGCCTGCGCGCAGGTCCGGCAACTTGCGCCCACCGGCTGCGGGCTGTAGGGCCCCGGAACGGCGTCTGCCGCGATCAGCATGGTGGATTGCACGATCATCGGCGCGTCAAGGCCCGGTGGTGCGGGATGGGACGCATAGGCATAGGCCATGACCCGCCGCCCCGCCTGCCCGGCTGTCACCAGCGCGCGGCGGATGGGCCGATAGGGGGTGATCAATGCCTGATAGAGCGGCCAGAGCGGGCAGGCCCCGCCAAAGCGTGGCAGCGCGAACCCCTCGACGGGACGACGAAACAGCAATGTGCCCGACAGATCGCAGATGACAAGACCCATGGGCGGCAACCCGGCCTGTGCCAGCGCCGGGGCGGGCAGCAGTGCCAGCCTGCGCAGCACCTGATCGAAAGGCACGCCGAACGCGCTTGCCAGCACCTCGGGGGCCAGCCCCTCGCGCGTCAGCGCCTGCATCAGTGGCGCCATGGGCAGCGCCGCCGCATCCGCCGCAAAACGCGCGATCCATTGCTGCGCCAGCAGGCGCGAGGCTTCGGATGCCAGTTCCGCCTGCCCGCGCACCATGGCGCGTGCATCGGGTGCGCCCCCTTCGATATCGGGCAGGTGAAAGCCATGCCGCTCCAGCCAGGCCTCGACCTCTTCCTGCGGGGCGGCAAGGCCGGTTTCCTCTATCTTCTCGGAATCGAGATAATTCACCAGCGCCACGGCGCCATCGGCCAGGCGCGTGCTGTCCTGCAGGATGTTGTGATGAAAGCGGGCCTGCCATTCCGGCTCAATTGCGCCGGATTCGGACAGGATGCTGGCCGTTGACTGCACCGAGGTCACCGCCGAGATGATCTCGTGCAGCGCCTCGCCCATATAGGGGTCATGGGTCATGCGGTCATTGAGCTGTTCGACCACACGTTCCAGCCGCTCGACCCGCGCCTGTGTCTCGGCCAGCACCCCGGCCCAGCCGGGAAAGCGGCCCGTGAATTCCTCGATCCGCTCAAGCTCCTGCGCGCGGGCCTCGCTGCGCTGGGCGGCGGCGCGCGCGCCTGCGACCAGTTTGCCATCCACATCATCGGTCAGCGCATCCACGCTGACGCCAAGCGCCTCCGCCAGCGATGCCAGAAGCGTCGCCCCCACCTTGCGCCGGTTGTGCTCGATCAGGTTGAGGTAAGAGGGCGAAACCCCCACCGCCCGCGCCAGATCCGCCTGCCGCATGCCGCGCAGGTTGCGCCGCGCGCGGATACGGGTTCCGGTCAGGCTGGGGCGGGATGTCGGCATGTCAGTCCTTTCTGGACCCCACTCTAGCGCATGTCACGCAATCGGGAACCCCGCACAAGGCCCCGCGGCCCGGCGGCGGAAAAACGCGGCTTCACAGCGCGGCGCGGCTACCGTATAAGGCGCGCCAAGCAAGGGGATGGCAGATCCCGCGACCGCATAACACAGCCTCGAGGACCCTATGACCCAAAGCCGCAACGAAGCCGATGTTGTCTTTATCGCAGCCCTTGCGGAATTGCTGAATGAAAAGGACCTGACCGAGCTGAGCGTCAAGCGCGAATATGGCGAGAAAGACAGCCTGAATGTGCGCATCTCGAAACTGGCGCCGCCGCCCGTTGCAGCACCAGCGTCTGCCCCTGCGCCCGCAGCCGCGGCACATCCCCCCCCAGCCCCCCCCGCCCCCCCCGCGCGCGCCCCCCCCCCCCCCGCCCCCCCGCCGCGCCCCGGCGCGGTCACCTCGCCCATGGTCGGCACGGCCGATCTTGCACCCGAACCGGGATCTGCGAATTTCGTCAGCGTCGGCGCACAGGTCGCCGAAGGTGACACGCTGATGATCATCGAGGCGATGAAGACAATGAACCACATCCCCGCGCCGCGCGCGGGCACGGTCAAGCGCATTCTGGTCAGCGATGGCAGCCCGATCGAGTTCGGCGCGCCCCTCATGATCATCGAATAAGGCGCGGGCCATGTTCAACAAGATCCTGATCGCCAATCGTGGCGAAATCGCCCTTCGCGTCATCCGCGCCTGCCGCGAGATGGGCATTGCGTCGGTCGCCGTCCATTCCACCGCCGATTCGGATGCGATGCATGTGCGCATGGCCGATGAGGCCATCTGCATCGGCCCTGCGACGTCGTCGCAAAGCTATCTGCATGTGCCAGCCATCATCTCCGCCTGCGAGATTTCGGGCGCCGATGCGATCCATCCGGGCTACGGATTCCTGTCGGAAAATGCCGCCTTCGTGCAGGTGGTCGAAGATCACGGCATCACCTTCATCGGCCCCTCGGCCGAACATATCCGGCTGATGGGCGACAAGATCACCGCCAAGGAAACCATGAAGGCGCTCGGCGTGCCCTGCGTCCCCGGCTCTGATGGTGGCGTCCCCGATCTGGAAACCGCGCGCACGGTCGCCGGGGAGATCGGCTATCCCGTCATCGTCAAGGCCACGGCAGGCGGCGGCGGGCGCGGCATGAAGCTTGCGCGCAGTGCCGCTGAGATCGACAGCGCCTTTCGCACCGCCCGGACCGAGGCCAAGGCCGCTTTCGGCAATGACGAGGTCTATATCGAGAAATATCTGGGCGCGCCCCGGCATATCGAAATCCAGGTCTTTGGCGACGGGAAGGGCCGCGCCGTGCATCTGGCTGAGCGGGACTGCTCGCTTCAGCGCCGCCACCAGAAAGTGCTCGAAGAGGCCCCCAGCCCCGCGCTCGATGCCGAAATCCGCGCCCGGATCGGGCAGACCTGCGCCGAGGCCGTGGCCCGTATCGGCTATCGCGGCGCCGGCACGATCGAGTTCCTCTACGAGAATGGCGAATTCTACTTCATCGAGATGAACACCCGCCTGCAGGTCGAACACCCTGTCACCGAAGGGATCTTCGGCGTCGATCTGGTGCGCGAACAGATCCGCGTGGCCGCAGGGCAGCCGCTTTCCTTCACGCAAGAGGAGCTTGTGCTGAACGGCCACTCGATCGAGGTCCGCATCAATGCCGAGCGCCTGCCCCAGTTCACCCCCTGCCCCGGCCTTGTGCAGACCTATCACGCGCCCGGCGGGCTGGGGGTGCGCATGGACAGCGCACTTTATTCCGGCTACCGCGTGCCGCCCTATTACGACAGCCTGATCGCCAAGCTGATCGTGCAGGGCCGCGACCGCCCCGAGGCTCTGGCGCGCCTGAACCGCGCACTGGGTGAATTGATCATCGACGGGGTCGATTCCTCGGTGCCACTGTTCCACGCGCTCTTGTCCGAGCCCGATATCCAGACCGGCAATTACAATATCCACTGGCTCGAATCCTACCTCTCCCGCGAGATCGAAGACTGATCCTGTCGCCTGGCCGCCTTGGGCTTCATCTTGCCAAAAATACTCAAAAAAGCCCGGTCTCGCGCGGGCGCGGTTCGGTTTTGCCCTTTCCAAGCCTGCCGATCTCCCCTATAGCGCCCCCACTCGCAGCCCGCACCCTTGGAGGCGGGCTGTTCAACTTGTGAGAAAAGGAACATTCCATGGCTGGTGAGATCCCGGATCTTCAGGCCGAGGTACGGACGGGGACAGGCAAGGGGGCCGCCCGTCAGGCTCGTCGCGAGTTTCGCGTACCCGGTATCGTCTATGGCGGGGGCATTGACCCTCAGCCCGTGAACTTCAAATACAACTACCTGATTGCCAAGCTGAAGGCGGGGCGCTTCATGTCCACGCTCTTCAACCTCAAGCTCGAGGGTCAGGACGATGTCCGCGTGATCTGCCGCAATGTGCAGCGCGATGTGGTCACGGGTCTGCCCACCCATGTCGATCTGATGCGCCTGCGCCGCACCTCGCGCATCAACCTCTTCATCCCGGTCGAGTTCATCAACCACGAGAAATGCGTGGGCCTCAAGCGCGGTGGCACCCTGACCATCGTCCGCCCCGAGGTGGAACTGAACGTGGTTGCCGGTGATATCCCCGAGAAACTGGTGGTCGATCTTGAAGGGCACCAGATCGGCGACACGATCAATATTTCCGAGATCACGCTGCCCGAAGGCTCCAAGCCCACGATCGACCGGAATTTCGTCATCGCCAATATCTCGGCCCCGCGCGCGCTGGCCGCCGCCGATGATGATGCAGCCGAAGGCGAGGAAGAGGCACAAGCCGAAAGCTGATCCGCAGTCCGACTGCGTGTCATTCCAGGCGGGCGCCCGTCAGGGCGCCCGCCTTGCATTTCAGCCCCCGGACTCCGTCGTCTCTGCCGTGATTCTCTGGACAGAGGAAAACACCTCCAGCTCCGGCGGTCCCAGATAGATGCTGCCGTGATCGCGCACCCCCTTGTGCGAGCCACGAAAATTCTGCGATTTCGCCCAGGCATCGAATGCGGCCTTGTCGCGCCACAGCGCATGCGACAGATACAGCGTGTGCGTCTCGGTGCTCTCGCCCCGGAACAGGTGGAATTCCACGAATCCCTCCATCTGCGGTAACTTGCTCTCGCGTGAGGTCCAGATCTCCTCGAACGCGGCTTCCTGGCCGGGACGCACCTTGAAACGGTTTATGGTCAGATACATGGCGTCTCCTTCTAATCCTGGGGTGCAGCATAGCGCGCGGCCCTGCGCCCGCAAGCGGGTGCTTTTCGACGCCGCGGCATTTGGCTATGTTGCGGCGCAGTGAAACGGGGGTGACATGAAACTCTTTGCAGGGCTGGGCAATCCAGGCGCGCGCTATGCGCTCAATCGCCATAATATCGGCTTCATGGCGCTGGACCGGATCGCGCAGGATCACGGATTCGGGCCGTGGCGCGAGAAATTCGGCGCGCAGCTGGCCGAGGGGCGGTTGGGATCGGACAAGGTTCTGCTGCTCAAGCCGCAGAATTTCATGAACCGTTCGGGCCAGCCAGTGGGCGAGGCGCTGCGCTTTTTCAAGCTGGGCCCGGACGATCTGGTTGTTTTCCATGATGAGCTGGACCTCGCCCCCGGCAAGATGCGACTGAAACAGGGCGGTGGCCATGCCGGCCATAACGGGCTGCGCTCGATCCACGAGCATGTGGGGCCGGATTATGCGCGGGTGCGGCTGGGGATCGGGCATCCGGGGCACAAGGACCGCGTGTCGGGCTATGTGCTGTCGGATTTCGCCAAGGCCGATCAGGACTGGCTGGACGATCTGCTGCGCGGGCTGTCAGACGGGGCAGCGGACCTGGCCGCAGGCGATGGGGGGCGGTTTGCCAATGCCGTCGCCGCACGGCGCACGCCGCCCCGAAAGCCTGCTGCACAGAAGCCACAGGCGCAGACACAAGCAGCGCCCAGACCTGCGCCGACACCCCGTCCGGAGCCCCGACAGGACACCCGCAGCCCCCTGCAGAAACTGATGGACCGTTTCCGGTGAATTTTCGCGATCATTGCCGGTCGCAGGCCAGGGCCTGCGCGGGGCTGGGCTCTCCTTTCACTGCGTGGCTGCTGACGCTTGTGGCCGAACGCCTCGCGCCCGATTCCGCCGTGGCCAACCGATTGCTGGGCTGGCCGCGCACGCGCATCAGCCCCGATGCGGTGGGCCTGCGGCTTGCCGGGGCATTGCATCATCTGGTCCTGTCCGGCGCCGCGCCGATGCTGGCGCGGCTTTATGCCGATCCGCCTGCCAGCGACAGCCGCGCCTGGCGGATCATCGAGGCTGCGCTGCGCCAGCATGAGGGGGCGATCCTTGCGATGCTCGACCACCCGCCCCAGACGAATGAGTTGCGCCGCTCGGCCGTGATGATCGCGGCGGCGCATTGGCTGGCCGCGCGCCATGACCTGCCGCTTGTCCTCTCCGAGTTGGGGGCGAGTGCCGGGCTGAACCTGCTCTGGGATCACTATGCGCTCTTGATCGACGGGGATCGCTACGGCCCCGAGGATGCGGTTCTGACCCTCGCCCCCGACTGGACCGGGCCCCCGCCCCCGCACTCAGCGCCGCTGATCCGCGCGCGCGCCGGGGTGGACCTGAACCCGCTGGACCCGGTCGCCGACCGGTTGCGGCTGCGTGCCTATATCTGGGCCGATCAGCATGACCGCCACACACGGACCGAGGCCGCGCTGGATCTGGCCGCCGAAAAGCGCCCCGAGGTCACGCGCGGCTGCGCCATCGACTGGCTGGAGGCGCGGCTGGCGCGCCCTGTGCCACAGGCGATCCACCTCGTCTATCACACGGTGGTCTGGCAATACCTGCCCCCTGACACGCAGGCGCGCGGCGCGGCGTTGCTGGCGCGTGCAGGCGCAAGGGTCCGCCATGACGAGCCGCTGGCCCATCTGTCGATGGAAGATGACGGCACACGCCCCGGCGCGGCCCTGCGCCTGCATCTGTGGCCCGAGGATCTTGTCATCGATCTGGGGCGCGCGGATTTTCATGGCCGCTGGATCGACTGGCAGGCCCCCGCGATCTGAGCACGGGGCAAGACCTGCACCGAATGCGCAAAAATACTTTGCGACGGAACTGGAAACCGCTGCGCGGCGGTCTACATCGGCATACAGTCAACAGCCCGAGAGGTCGCCATGCCCGTCCGCATCGCCCCATCCGTCAATGTGCTTGGCGAGGCTTTGCAACCCTGCTCGCGCGACCCCATGACCGGGTTCATGCGCAACGGGTCCTGCGACACCTGCGCCGAGGATCATGGCAGCCACACGGTCTGCGCGGTCATGACCGCTGAATTCCTCGCGCATTCGAAATATCTGGGTAATGATCTGTCCACACCCCGCCCGGAATACGCCTTTCCGGGGCTGAAACCAGGCGATCGCTGGTGCCTGTGTGCCAGCCGGTTCCTGCAGGCCCAAGCCGAAGATGTCGCCCCGCGCATCTGGCTGGCCAGCACCCATCAACGCGCGCTCGACATCATACCGCTGGAGGTGCTGCGCGCCCATGCGCTCGACGTCGAATAGCGTCTGCGCGCGCGCCCGCCGCCCTATTTCTGCGCCTGCCGCGACCGAAGCTCGTTCTGCTCCGGCGCGGCAAGTTCTGTCAGGCGGTCAACCAGCAGATCGTCGATGAAAATGCTCAGCAACTGCCCGCGCCCGGTGACCCCGGCCTTGCGATAGATTGCATTGGTCTGCGCCTTGATCGTGCCCTCGGATGTCTTGCGGAACCCGGCGATTTCCTGTGTCGAGAAACCCTTGACCACGAAAAAGGCCACGTCGCGTTCCGCCGGTGTCAGCCCCCATTGCACGAAATGCTGCTCCAGCACCTCCATGAAGCCCGATGACGCCTTTTGCAGCCGTGCTTGCGCCTGCCCCAGCCGACGCTGCGTTTGCATCAGCAGCCGGGTGGACATCACCAGCCCGATCAGCAATGCCACAGCGGCGCCGATCTCCATGAACTCATACAGTCGCCAGTCAATCGGCTCGCGCTGCAGGCCAAGTGTCGACAGTGCAATGTTCCCGATGAAGAACAAGGCCCCGAGCGCCTGCACGGCGATCATGATGACACCGATCAGCTTGCGTCGCACGGCATGTCCTTCCCGGGTCGGGGCTTGCACAAGGCAGGGTCCGCAAAGGACAGGGTGCGCATCAGATCATGGGTCCAATTCATTAAACTGACTTTCGGCAATAAGTTTGCCGCCACGCGGCATCGATTTCTGTGCGGTTTCCGGGGCGTTGGTTGGGGTGAATTCGACTGCATAATCCCGCAGGATGCGGCCTGCAGAGGTATCCAGCACCACCTCGCGCCAGATCAGCCCCTGCGACGCCACGATCCGTGCGCGCCCCAACAGCGTGCGCGTCACGGAGCGAAGCTCATAGCCTTGCCCTGCCAGCGCATCGATCACCTTGTCAGTCGTGATCCGTTGCGTATCGGCGATGGCGTGGGACGGGATAGCGAGCATCAGCACCAGGATCAGGGCCAGCGCCCACCGGGTCATCATGACCGCCAGCCGATATGGCCCGCAACATCCGGCACGAAAGCCGCACCCCGCGCAGATGGCAGAATGCGCCAAGATACCCGATCCTGATCATGCGAAGGCACGAGGCCGGCCCGTGATGGCCCGGGGCGGCAAACGACCCCGACATCACCGGAACCGGGGGCGCTACCGGGCACCTGCAACACTCATCCGCAGCCCTTTTGTTACTGATACAGGTACGTGTGCAGCCCGTCATGCACGAGCATGAGGCTCTGTTACAGCCGCACAGGGAGAGGATTAAATCTAGCTTTGGTTTATTTGGGGTAAATAAACCTGAGTTTATGCCCCAAGGTCCACGCCCAGATGGCGCGCTACGGTAAAGATATCCTTGTCGCCGCGCCCGCACATATTCATCACCAGCAGATGATCGGCAGGCAGTTCCGGCGCGATCTTGAGCACATGTGCCAGCGCGTGGCTGGGCTCCAGCGCGGGGATGATCCCTTCCAGCGCACAGCAGGTCTGGAACGCTGCGAGTGCCTCGTCATCGGTAATCCAGACATATTCCGCGCGGCCCATATCCTTCAGCCAGGCATGTTCCGGCCCGATGCCGGGATAATCCAGTCCTGCGCTGATCGAATGCCCTTCAAGGATCTGGCCATCGCCATCCTGCAACAGATAGGTGCGGTTGCCATGCAGCACACCCGGCCGGCCCCCGGTCAAAGAGGCGCAATGCTCCATCCGGTCATCGACGCCCTTGCCCCCGGCCTCGACCCCGATAATGGCCACCTCCTTGTCATCAAGGAACGGGTAGAACAGCCCCATCGCATTCGATCCGCCACCGATGGCCGCAATGATCGTGTCAGGCAGACGGCCTTCGCGGTCCATGATCTGGGCGCGGGTTTCCTTGCCGATGATCGACTGGAAATCGCGCACCATGGCCGGATAGGGGTGTGGCCCGGCGACCGTGCCGATGCAATAGAATGTGTCGTGCACATTGGTCACCCAGTCGCGCAGCGCATCATTCATCGCATCCTTCAGCGTGCCCCGGCCCGATTTGACCGGCACCACCTCGGCGCCCAGAAGCTTCATGCGGAACACGTTGGGGGCCTGCCGCTCGACATCATGCGCGCCCATATAGACCACGCATTTCAGTCCGAAGCGCGCGCAGACTGTTGCAGTTGCAACCCCGTGCTGGCCCGCGCCGGTTTCGGCGATGATGCGGGTCTTGCCCATGCGCATTGCCAGCAGGATCTGGCCCAGCACATTGTTGATCTTGTGCGCACCGGTATGGTTCAGCTCATCACGCTTGAGATAGATCTTCGCGCCGCCGCAGTGCTCGGTCAGCCGCTCGGCGAAATAGAGCGGCGAGGGGCGACCCACATAATGCGTCCACAGATCATCCATCTGCGCCCAGAATCCGGCATCCTCTTTCGCGCGCGCATACTCGGCTTCCAGCTCCAGGATCAGCGGCATCAGCGTCTCGGACACGAAGCGTCCGCCATAAATGCCGAAACGCCCCTGCTCATCCGGGCCGGTCAGAAAGGAGTTGATCAGGTCTTCGGGCATGGGCTGAGTCCTTTGGCGTGGAATACTGTGGTCCTAACGCGCGCGCGCGCACCCGACAAGGGGCGAGGGCGTCAAATCGTGGGGGTTGGGGCGCGCGCGCGCCTGCTGCCCCGCCCGCAAGCGGCAAGCAAGCGTGCCCCGCAGGGGCGCGCGCAGCGAGGGTCGGGCGGGCGGGCCGGTTGCGGGCGGGGGGGCAGGCGCTACCGCTCGAGGGTCAGGCGGTCCCCTTCGATGGAGATGCGGGCAAAACGCCGCAAATACCCCATCCCCATCAGAGAGATATCCAACTCGCCTTCATTGACAAAGGCCGACACATCCGTATCGCGGATCTCCAGCCCGTCATGGGCCAGCACCACCTCATCCAGTGTGACCCGCGCGATCCCGACAACCCCGTTCGCCGTACGTGCCTGCCCCAGATAGGGCAGCGCCTGCGGGTCAAGACCCACGCGCGCCGCATCGTCCTGCGACAGCACCAGATCGGTCGCGCCGGTATCGACGATGAAATCCACCGGCACGCCATTCACATCAAGCCCCAGATGAAAATGCCCGTCGCGCCCCGCGCGCAGCACGACCGAGCCATCGCCCTGAACCATGACGGAATTGCCCCCGCGCAAATCCTGCCATAGCCCGTAGCCTGCTGCCACGCCCACGAAAATCAGCCCCCACAAGACAAGCTGGCGCAGGCTCTGTCCGATGCCCTGTGTCCGTGCGATCAGAAAATAGCTGATCAGAACAGTGCCCCAGATGCCCAGGTAGAGCAGTCGCATGATCTGATCGCTATCCATGATACCCCCTCTCTGACCCCGACTTATCTGGGGCGCGCGCAGGCCGATACCATTGCTTATCACGTGGCCGTGACATCATGATCGTAGATCCAGCCGAACCGGCGCAGCGCCGCGCCCGGCATGACATGTCCCGACAGGCGCAGCCCCAGATGCGCCAGCGCCGCGAGCGGCGGGCGCAGATGAAAGTTGCGCGCGTTGCGATTGGCTGCCGCGATCACGCGCGCCACGCGCACGCCCCGCGCACGGTGCCAGGCGGCAAGCCCGGCCTCCAGCCCCTCTGCCCTGTCCAGCGCGCGGGCCAGCGCAAAGGCATCTTCCAGCGCCAGATTCGCGCCCTGCGCCATGAAGGGCAGCGTCGGATGCGCCGCATCACCCAGTATCGCGGCCCCGCCCCGGTGCCAGCGCGGGGCCACCGGATGACGGAACAGCCCCCACAGAAACACCTGATCGACCTGCGCCAGCCAGTCCGGCACCGGCCCGCCGAAGCCTGCAAAGGCACCAGCAAGATGTTCGGGGCGGTCGCGATGATGCCAGCCTTCGGCGGCCCAGTCGCGGCGCTCTTCGACCGCAACGATATTGCGCAGCGCGCCACCGCGGAGCGGATAGCTGACCAGATGCCGTCCCGGCCCCATGAAGACCTGCGCCTCTGCCGCGTCGCCGGGCGCACCGGGGATCAGCGCCCGCCATGCCACCTGGCCCGTGAAAAAGGGCGCCTCGGGCGGGGTGCCCAGAACCGCCGGGCGCAGAACCGAATGCACCCCGTCCGCGCCGACCACCAGGTCGGCACGCAGCGTTTCAACCGCGCCCAGCGCGACCGCAGGTCGCGCCGCCGTCATGTCAACCGAAGTGACAGCAGCACCGAACTGCACCTCGACATCCGCCAGCGCCCCCTGCAACACGCTGATCAGATCGGCGCGGTGGATCAGGTGAAAGCCCGCGCCATCCTGCGGCTGCGCCATCCGCAGCACCTGCGCGCCAGTGTCGCCTGCGCGCAGCACCACGGCCCGGCTGCGCTGCGCAGCCTGCGCCAGCGCCGCCCCCTGCCCCAGCGCTGCGATCACGCGCGCTCCATTGGGGCTGATCTGCAGCCCGGCGCCGACCTCGTGAAACCCGTCGGCCTGTTCCAGCAGTCGCACCGACGCCCCGCGCTGCGACAGCGCTGCTGCCGTGGCCAGCCCCGCAACACCGCCCCCCACGACCAGCACATCCAGACCGCGCAACTGCATCACAGCCCCCCGGACAGACAAACACCGGGCGAAGCCCGGTGCCTTGGTCTGATCTTGCAAGGGGCCGGGCGCGCCGCAGGCTCAGTCGTCGCGATGAACACGCTCATTGCGCTCATGCGCTTCCTGGGCCTGCAGGGTCATGGTCGCGATGGGGCGCGCATCCAGCCGCTTCAGCGAAATCCGCTCGCCCGTCACCTCGCAATAGCCGAATTCGCCATTCTCGATCCGGCGCAGCGCGGCGTCGATCTTCGAGATCAGCTTGCGCTGCCGGTCGCGGGTGCGCAGTTCCAGCGCGCGATCCGTCTCCTCAGAGGCGCGGTCGGCAATGTCCGGGATGTTGCGGCTGGAATTGGCCAGCTCTGCCAGCGTTTCCTGCGATCCCTTGAGGATATCTTCCTTCCAGACCATCAGCTTGCGGCGAAAATATTCAACCTGCCGCTCATTCATGAACGGCTCATCCTCGGCCGGTCGATAATCTTCAGGAAGGAAAATTTCCGGTTTCATGCCCCGCTCCTCATTATCGGATTGGTCATAGGTGCTCAGGTTGCCCATCGCGATTCACCTATCTGTCGTTCTTGCGGCTGCGATAGCGGATGGACTGCATATTGTCACGCCCTTTCGCGCGACTGCACAAAACAGACAAGGGTCTGCGCTTGTCCACAGACAGTTCGCAGGCTAGGTTGCCCATGACCCGACATTTTGCGTAGCCCATTGCGAAAGTCTGCCTGATGCGTTTCACCTCGACCCAGGGTTACATTGCCAGTGACGATTTGCAGATCGCGGTGAATGCCGCGATCACGCTGGAGCGTCCGCTGCTGGTCAAGGGTGAACCCGGCACCGGCAAGACCGAACTGGCCCGCCAGATCGCGGGCGCGCTGGGGCTGCCGATGCTGGAATGGTCGATCAAGTCGACCACCCGCGCGCAGCAGGGGCTCTATGAATACGATGCCGTCTCGCGCCTGCGCGACAGCCAGTTGGGTGATGCGCGCGTGGGCGATGTGCGCAACTACATCCGCAAGGGCAAGCTGTGGCAGGCATTCGAGGCCGAGGGCCGCGTGGTCCTGCTGATCGATGAGATCGACAAGGCCGATATCGAGTTTCCGAATGATCTGCTGCAGGAACTCGACCGCATGGAATTCTTCGTCTATGAAACGGGCGAGACGATACAGGCTAGGCATCGCCCCATTGTCATCATCACCTCGAACAATGAAAAGGACCTGCCCGACGCCTTTTTGCGGCGCTGCTTCTTTCACTATATCCGCTTTCCCGACATCGAGACGCTGAAAGCGATTGTCGAGGTGCATTTCCCCGGCATCAAGCCGAAGCTTCTGACAACGGCGCTGACCCAGTTCTTTGAATTGCGCGAGACACCGGGGCTGCGCAAGAAGCCCTCGACCTCGGAAGTGCTGGACTGGCTGAAACTGCTGCTGGCCGAGGATCTTGCGCCCGAGGATCTGGCGCGCGACGGGCGCGACGCCCTGCCGCACCTGCATGGCGCGCTTCTCAAGAACGAGCAGGATGTGCATATGTTCGAACGCCTTGCCTTCATGGCGCGGCGCCAGGGCCGCTGAAAGAGAGGTTTCATGAGCATCGAGATCCGGCCCGTCATGCCATCGGAAAAGCCGCAATGGGCGCAGCTCTGGTATGCGTATCTCGATTTCTATGACACCACCCTGCCGCTGCAGGTCTATGACGCGACATTCGAGGCGCTGTTTTCCGACAGCCCATACAGCCCGACCGGCCTGTTGGCCTGGGCGGACGGGCAGGCCGTGGGTCTGGTGCATTTCCTGTTTCACCAGCATTGCTGGCGGCCCGAGGGGATCTGTTATCTGCAGGATCTGTTCGTCGATGACGCGCATCGCGCGCGCGGAATCGGGCGCAAGCTGATCACGGCTGTCTATGACGCCGCCGATCTGCGCGGGGTCGAGGGCGTGTATTGGCTGACGCAGGATTTCAATGCCGATGCCCGCCGATTGTATGACCGCGTGGGCGAACAGACACCCTTCATCAAATATGTGCGTCCGACATGAAGGGGCCTGCGATCCTTGCCCTGGCACTGGCGCTTGGCGCCTGCGCCGCGGCGCCGCCCCCGCCTGTTGCGACCCGCGCGCCCGTCGATCTGGCCGCGCAACGGCCTGAAATCAGTTCGCGCGCATTGTTCGGCGCGCCCAATCCGTTTCCACCCCAGCGCCACAATGCCCAGATCGCCCAGGATATTCTGGAATTGGGCTTTCGTCTGGAATCGGGGCGTGACCTGCCCGTCTTCTCGCGGTTCGAGGGGCCGGTGGGGCTGCGCCTGCAAGGCCAGATCCCGCCCCTTGGCGTGATCGAGACTGACCGCCTGATCGAGCGGATGCGCCGCGAGGCCGGGCTGGATATCCGCCGGGGCAATGCCCCGTCCATGATCACGGTCGAATTCGTGCCGCGCGCACCGATGCGTCAGCTTGTGCCCTCGGCTGCCTGTTTCGTTGTGCCCAATGTCGAGAGCTGGGCGGAATTCCTCGCCGCGCCGCGTTCCTCCGATCTGGACTGGACGCGCGTTGCGCAGCGCGAGACTGTGCTGGTCATCGTGCCTGCCGATACCACCGTGCAGGAAATGCGCGATTGCCTGCATGAAGAAGTGGCGCAGGCGATGGGGCCGCTGAATGACCTGTTCCGCATTGGCGAAACCGTCATGAATGACGACAATTTCCAGACCGCGCTGACCGGCTTTGACATGCTGGTGCTGCGGGTCTGGAACGACCCCGCGCTGCGCCCCGGCATGACGCGCGAACAGGTGGCCGCGCGGCTGCCCGCAATCCTTGCGCGGCTGAACCCGCGCGGGCAGCGCGCAGGCCCGCCGCTGGATCCAGTGCCCACGCCGCGCGCCTGGACTGTGGCGGTAGAGACGGCGCTGGGCACCCCGCGCCGGTCGCGCGCGCATGCGCTGGCACAGGACGCGCTGGGAATTGCCGTGCGCGCGGGCTGGCGCGATGAGCGGCTGGCGCTGGCGCTGTTTCTGAGCGCGCGTTTCGCGCCCGAGGGCGATGGTCAGCGCGCTGTCGCCGCCCTGACACAGGCCGCGCAGCTATACGGCGCGCGCGCGGGCGGCGACGTGCCGCGCGCGCATGTCGAACTGCATCTGGCCGCGCAGGCGCTGGCCAGTGGGCAGACCGATCTGGTGCTGCGCCTGACCGACAGCGCCATGCCGCCTGCGCGGCGTAGTGAGAACGGCGCGCTGCTGTCATCGCTGATGCTGCTGCGCGCCGAGGCGCTGGAGCAACTGGACCGCGAGGCAGAAGCGGCGCGCCTGCGCCGGCAGGCCGCGCCTTTTGCAGTTTTCGGTTTCGGGTCCGAGGCGGCGGCGATAGACAGGCGCAACGAGATTGCCGCATTGGTGCGGCGCGACTGATCGAGAGCAGAGATGATCATACTTCTGGGCATGCTGGGCGGCGGCTACTGGGGCTATGCCTCGGCGCGCAAGCAGGGTGGCGACCGCAAGGACATGGCGCAATATGCGGCCGTGGGTCTGATCGTGGGGGGGCTGGTGGGCCTGTTCGTCACGATCGCGGTCGAGTATTCGTTCTAGCGCGGCCATGTTCCTGCCCTTCTTCGCAGCGCTGCGCGACCATGAGGTGCCGGTATCGCTACGCGAATACCTGAGCTTTCTGGGCGCTGTGCAGGCGGGGCTGGTGACCTATGATATCGAGGGGTTCTATTACCTGGCGCGCACTGCCATGGTGAAGGATGAGCGTCATCTGGACCGCTTTGACCGCGCCTTTGCCACTGCTTTCAAGGGGCTGGAGGAGATCAGCCTGGATCAGATGATCGCGCGTCTGGACCTGCCGCGCGACTGGCTGGAAAAGCTGGCCGAGAAAAGCCTGTCCCCCGAAGAGCGCGCGCAGATCGAGGCGCTGGGCGGGTTCGACAAACTGATGGAAACGCTGAAACAGCGGCTGAAAGAGCAGCAGGGCCGCCATCAGGGGGGCAACAAATGGATCGGGACAGCCGGAACCTCGCCCTTCGGGGCGTATGGCGACAACCCCGAAGGCGTGCGCATCGGGCAGGAAGAATCGCGCCATCGCCGCGCGGTCAAGGTCTGGGACAAGCGCGCTTTCCGCAATCTTGATGAGTCCGTGGAACTGGGCACCCGCACTATCAAGGTCGCACTGAAACGGCTGCGCCGCTGGGCGCGGGACGGGGCCGCGCAAGAGCTTGATCTGGATGGCACGATCCGGTCCACCGCGGAACAGGGCTGGCTGGATGTCCGCACCCGGCCAGAGCGAAGAAACGCCGTCAAGGTGCTGCTTTTGCTGGATATCGGCGGGTCGATGGATGACCATGTGCGCGCGGTCGAAGAATTGTTCAGCGCCGCGAAATCCGAATTCAAGCATCTGGAACATTATTATTTCCACAACTGCCTGTATGAATTCGTCTGGCGCGACAATGCCCGGCGCTGGACCGAGCGGTTGCCCACATGGGACCTGCTGCGCCTGTATGGCAGCGACTGGAAATGCATTTTCGTGGGTGATGCGGCGATGTCGCCCTATGAAATCCTGTATCCCGGCGGCGCGAATGAGCATTGGAACGCCGAAGCGGGTCAGGTCTGGCTGGAACGTGCCCGTGCGCAATGGCCCGATCATCTGTGGATCAACCCCACCCGTCAGGATCACTGGAAATATACCCAGTCCATCGGCCTGATCGACGAGATATTCGAGGGCCGGATGGTGCCGATGACGCTTGAAGGTTTATCCCGCGGGATCAGGGAGTTGGGGCGCTAGCTTCACGTGATTTGCCTGAGATTCTGCCTACAACAACATGATGAATCAGCATTTTTCCGCCGACCCGTTTGCAAGCCGGGGGCCGCGCTCTTAGGTCTGAGCTTGGCGCTGGGTGAGGCACCCGGCGCGGCAGAAACAGACAGGAGAACCTCAATGGCACTGAACCGCCTTCTTGCAACGACCATCCTCGCGGCCGGGCTGGTGGCCACCCCGTTCCTCGCCACGCAGGCCGAGGCACAGGACATGACCCCCGACGCACCCGCCGCAGGGCCGGGGGCTGAGCTCGCTGCAGATGAAGCGATGGTCGATGCCTTCATCACGGCAGCCCTGGCCGTTGCCGAAACGCGCGAGCAGTATATGGCGCAGCTTGAAGCCACGACCGACGAAGAAGAGCAGATGGCCATTGTGCAGGAAGCCGATGCCGCCATCCTGCAGGTCGTCGAGGAATCGCCCGACATCACGGTTGATGAATATATTGCAATCGGTGAAGCTGCATCGCAGGATCCCGATCTTGCAGCCGAGATTGATGCGCGCTTTGCCGAAGCCCATGGCGGCTGAGGCAGCGACTGATCCCGCAAAGAGCGCCGGGGCCTTGCGGCCCCGGCGTTTTTTCATTCCGAAATGGTGACGCGTTCCATCAGGTCAGGCGTATCCATCACGGCGCCATTCGCACCAGTGCCGCGCTTTATGGCATCGAGCACGTCATAACCTTCGATCATCTGGCCCACGACCGTATATTGCCCGTCCAGATGTGTGGCAGGGGCGAACATGATGAAGAACTGGCTGTTCGCGCTGTCGGGGCTTTGCGACCGCGCCATGCCGACAACCCCGCGCTCAAAGGACTGATCGCTGAATTCGGCGGGCAGGTTGGGCATGTCGGACCCGCCTGTGCCCCAGCGCCCGCGGTCGCCATCAAGCTGCCCGTGTTCCACATCACCGGTCTGGGCCATGAAGCCTTCGATCACGCGGTGAAACACCACACCATCGTAATCGCCACGCTCGGCCAGGGTCACGATCCGTTCGACATGTTCGGGCGCCAGATCGTCACGCAGCGCGATGCGGATGCTGCCATTGGCCTGCCCGGCGACATCGATGGTCATGACCGGGCCGGAATGGTCACCGGGCACCTCGGTATCGGCATCCGCGCGCGAGGTGTTGAACGATGTCGTGGCCAGAATGCCCACGCCCAGTGCGAAAATCCCTGCAAAAATCAGACGATCACGCATCACTGGCCACCTTTACACTCAGCATCTTGTCAGGGTCCGCCGGCGGCTCGCCCCGTGTGATGGCATCGACATGTTCCATGCCCGAAATCACGCGCCCATAGACCGTGTATTGACGGTTCAGAAAGTGGTTATCGCTGAAATTGATGAAGAACTGGCTGTTGGCGCTGTCGGGGTTCTGCGAGCGCGCGGCCCCCAGCGTGCCCCGGTCATGCGGCACACCCGAGAATTCGGCCTTGAGGTTGGGCAGGTCCGATCCGCCAGTGCCGCAGCGGCCCGGATTGTAGTTGGAATCGGTCTTGCCATTGGCCACATCGCCCGTCTGGGCCATGAACCCGTCGATCACGCGGTGAAACACCACATTGTCATAGGCCCCCGCGCGCGCCAGGTCCTTCATGCGCGCGCAATGCCCCGGCGCGATATCGGGCAGAAGCTCGATCGTGACGGTGCCGCCTTTCAGCTCCATCAGGATAGTGTTTTCAGGGTCCTTGATTTCGGCCATGCATGGTCTCCGGATATGAGGTTACAGCGCGCACCCTAATGCGCGCCTGCCCGCAGGAAAACCCCCAAGGCTGTCGCATCCCATTGACCCTGCCCCGGATTTTACGCCACATAGCGACGACAGGAACGAGTGGGAGCGCCGGTAATGCCGTACAACACGCTGGACGATCTGGATTTCGCAGGCAAGACGGCACTGATCCGGGTGGATATCAATGTCCCCGTAGAGGGCGGCGTCGTGACCGATGACACCCGCATCACGCGGATCGTGCCCACGGTGCAGCATATCACGCAGGCGGGTGGCAAGGCCGTGTTGCTGGCGCATTTCGGCCGGCCCAAGGGCAAGCGCGTGCCCGAAATGTCACTCGGACAGGTACGCCCCGCACTGGAAAAGGCACTGGGCCAGCCCGTGGCATTTGCCGAGGATTGCATGGGCGCGCCTGCGAAAAAGGCCGTGGCTGCGATGGCGCCGGGCGATGTGGTGCTGCTGGAGAACACGCGCTTTCACGCGGGCGAAGAGGCCAATGACAAGATGCTGGCCGCAGCCATGGCCGCGCTGGGCGATATTTACGTCAATGATGCCTTCTCGGCGGCGCATCGCGCCCATGCCTCGACCGAGGGGATGGCCCATCTGCGCCCCAGTTGCGCGGGCCGGTTGATGGAGGCCGAACTGAAAGCGCTTGAGGCCGCTTTGGGCGACCCTGCGCGCCCGGTGGCCGCCGTGGTGGGCGGGGCCAAGGTTTCGACCAAGCTGGACCTGCTGTCCAACCTGATCAGCCGCGTCGATCATCTGATCATCGGCGGCGGCATGGCCAATACGTTTCTGGCCGCCAAGGGTATCGGCATCGGCAATTCGCTCGCGGAACGCGAGATGGCGGATACCGCGAACGATATCCTGTCGCGGGCCCAGGAAGCCGGGTGCACCATCCACCTGCCGGTGGACATTGTCGTTGCGCGCGAATTCGCCGCCGGTAGCCCGCATGAGGTATTGCCCGCCGATGCCTGCCCCGAGGATGCCATGATCCTTGATGCCGGGCCTCAAACCGTGGCGGCAATCGCCGCCCTGCTGGCCGAGTGCCGCACGCTGGTCTGGAACGGACCGCTGGGCGCGTTCGAGATCGCGCCCTTTGACGTGGCCACCAATGCCAGCGCACAGGAGGCCGCGCGCCTGACTGGCGAAGGGGTGCTGACCTCGGTCGCGGGCGGAGGCGATACAGTGGCCGCGCTGAACAAGGCCGGGGTGGCCGAGGGGTTCAGCTATGTCTCGACCGCCGGGGGTGCCTTTCTGGAATGGATGGAAGGCAAGACCCTGCCGGGTGTCGCCGCGCTGGAACGGGGGTAGTCGCGATGGGGGCCATGATCTGGGGCGGGGCAGCCCTGGCGTTTACAGGCGTTCTGGCGCTGGTCTGGTGCATTCTCTATGTGCTGCGTCTGCGGCGCGCGGGGCTGGATGACGCCACGCTGCGCGCAAGGATGCAGATTGCGGTGATCGTGAATTTCGCCGCCCTGGGCGTGTCGACCCTGGGGCTGATGCTGGTGGTGGCGGGGATCTTCTTGCGATAACCCTGCTTTACGGGGATTCACAAGCGCAGGGGACTGTGCCATACTCGCCCCCGGCAGCAGCGGATGAACCGCGCGCCGGCAGGTGATCGGCAGACAGGTACAGGCACGGGCATGAAACGCACCCGCCCCGCAATCGGCGCGCTTTTTTACTTCGGCACTGCGCTGGTGCTGGCGCTGTATTTCACGTTTTCCGCCGTACAGGGCGCTTACGGGCTGTTCAACCGCGTGCAGATCGAAGCCGAACTGGCCGATCTGCGCACCGAACGCGATCTGCTGGCCAGCCAGCTTGACGAACATCAAAGCCGCACGCGCCGCCTGTCGGATGATTTCCTTGATCTCGATCTGCTGGATGAACGGGCGCGCCATGTGCTGGGGCTGGCGCGGCCCGATGAAATCGTGATCCGTTAGTCCCTGCCTCTGCCCACTCAGGCAGCATTTGCGCAAACATTCGCGAGCCGGGGGCCTGGAGTTTTGACAGGCCGCGGCAAGCACCGTTATACTCATACTGAAATTCGCGCCCTGGTTGTGCGGCTGTATGGGCGTTTTCGGGCGCGTATCATGGCACATGAGGGAGGGTTGCGGGCCAAACGAAAACCCGCGGCGCAAGCGCGGCGTCACAGCGATTTTAAGGACTCCGGACAGAACGCATGGTGCGGGGACAGTGTTCGGAATAGGGAGATTTCACATGTTCGACCCGATGACACTCTGGATGCAGGGCTCGGTTTTCTGGATGCGGATCATCCAGCAGCAGCAAGAGGCCTATCTACGCACACTCTGCGCCTTTGCCGCGGCCATGCCGCACGAGAACGCGGCCGAACTGGCACGCGAGGCCGAGGCGATGAAACAAACCTTGCGGCCCACCCGGTCGAAGCCGCGCGCCGTGCAGGCCGGTAAATCGGCGCAGGCGCAGCGTGCCATGGCCACGGCATAAGCGGGGATCCGAACGTCTGACACCCCGGCTGTGATGGCAGCGCGGCGGCTGCGCAACCAGTAGCTGTTTTCCGCAATGCGATTACTCGCATTGTGTTCGAGTTGACTCTATACTGCCAGTTCAGTGCAGCCCCGGCTGGCGGGTTGCAGGCAGCTATGATGCTCGAACAGGCCCTCTATCACATGGTGCACAAACCTGATCATACGCTTTTGCCGGATGTATTCGCGGCCCTGCCCGATCCGGTCTGCATTCTTGCGCGTGACGGAACCATTCTGGCGGCGAACCCGGCCTGGACCCCTGCCCTGGGCCATGCCCCCGCTGCACTGGAACAGATCTGCATTCAGGATCTGATCCATCCGGACGATCTGCCAGGGGCTGACGGCATCGGGTCGCTGCTGTCGGGCGACATGACCCTGCGGCTGCGCGGCGCCGATCATGCCTGGCACCCGATGCACTGGCGCGCGCAACCCGACGCCGGACAGGCCCACTATGTCGCGAGCCTGCGCGCCATGCCCCAACAGGACCCCACCCCCATCGGCGCATCAGAGATCGAAGGGGCGACCGGGATCGGCCATTGGGTCTATCTGCCCGCGCAGGACAAGCTGATCTGGTCGCCCGTGACCTACGCGATCCATCAGCTTGACCAGCATGTCACCCCGATGATCGACATGGCGCTGGATTTCTACCCGCCCGAGGCGCGCGCGATCCTTGATCCCGCGCTCGAGCGGCTGTCAACGACCGGCACGCCCCTTGATCTGGAACTGCCGATCATCACGGCCAAGGGGACCCGGCGCTGGGTGCGCACCACAGGCGTGGCCACATTTCGTGACGGCCAGGCCGAACGCATCGTCGGCACGTTCGAGGATATCACCGCGCGCCGCGACGAACGCGCGCGCCTGTGCGATTTCGCCGATACCGTCGAACTGGCGCATGACGGGATCTGGGTGCTGGATGCGACAGGCATCACCCGCTATGCCAACCCCCGCATGGCCGAAATGCTGGGCGTGGATGATCTGACAGGCCGGCCCTTTACCGATTTTCTGGACGCATCGCGCCGCGACGTGGCGCTGGCCCTGTTTCTCGCACGGGCATCGGGTGTGGCCGCGCGGCATGATCTGCGCCTGCTGCGCGCCGATGGCAGCGCGATCTGGGTCAGCACCTCGATCCGTGCGCGCCATGACGGGGATGGCAAGCTGGACTCGACCATCGCCGTTGTCAGCGACGTCACCCAGCGCACATTAGAGGAACAGGAACTGCGCCGCGTCCGCGCGCGCATTCGCGCGACGCTCGACGCCCTGCCCGATATCCTGCTCGAACTTGATGCCGAAGGCCGCTACATCGCCGCCCATTCAGGCGATGACAAAAGGCTGCTGCTGCCGCGAGAGGCCTTTCTGGGGCGCCCCCCCGAAGAGGTCCTGCCCCCGGAACTGGCAGAGTTGAGCCGGCACGCAATGCAACTCGCAGCGGAAAAAGGCAGCGTCCGGGGCTTGCGCTACCAGCTTGACATGCCGCATGGCCCGGCCTGGTTTGAACTGTCCGCCGCCCCGCGTATGGCCGATTTCGACGGTCAGGCACCCGGCTATGTGTTTGTTATCCGCGACGTCACCGAACGGGTCGCGGCCGAGGCACAGGTGCGCGAACGCGATGCGTTGTATTCCGCCTTGGTCGAAACCTCACCCGTGGGCATTGCACTGCATGATTTTGACACGGGCGCGACGATCGATATAAACCCCGCGATGCTGGCCCCGACCGGCTATACGCGCGAAGAATTTCTGCAACTCGACTACCGCGATTTCGCCCTGCCCGAAAACCCCGAGGATGCCGCGCGCGCGCAGGCAGAGCTGCGTGAGACCGGTGCCTACGGCCCGGTCACAAAGACCTTTCTGCGCAAGGATGGCGGGCGCTATCCGGTGCGGCTGCGTGGTATGCAACTGCCATCGCAGGACGGGCGCAGGATCATCTGCAATTTCATCGAGGATATCACCGAAGAGCGCCAGCAGATCGAAACGCTCCAACAGTTGGGCGATGTCGCGCGCCATACCCGCAACCTGGTCATCATCGCGGATTGCGACGGGCTGATAGAATGGGTCAACCCGGCCTTCGAGGCGCGCACCGGCTGGCACCTGGATGAGGTACGCGGACGAAAGCCCGGCAGCTTTCTGCACAGCGACCGCACCGACCCCGACACGATCGACCGGATCCGCCAGGCGCTGCACAAGGTCGAACCTGTGGCCGCCGATATCCTGAACCGCAGCCGCACGGGTCAGGAATATTGGCTGCGTCTGGAAATCCAGCCCCGCCGCGATGATGACGGGCGGCATATCGGCTTTATCGCCGTCGAGACCGATATCACCGAATACAAGCGCCAGCAGGATATTCTGGCCGCTGTCGCCGATTTCTCGCGTCGTCTGCTGGGCAGCAATGCCATCGTGACCGAACGCAACCGCATGCTGGCCGAGGTCGGTCAGGCCGCAGGGGTCAGCCGTGCCTATGCCTTCATGCTGGACCAGCCCGTCAGGATCGGGGATGAAAGGGCCGATTGCATCGTCTCGCAGGTCTTTGAATGGTGCGATGGCGCGGTCGAGCCCTATGTTGACAACCCGATCCTGCAAAACCAGAACCTGCGCGCGGTCGGGATGGACCGTCTGGCCGGCCATCTGATCCGGGGCACCAATTTCGTGCTGCAATCGCCCGAGCAGATGACCGATGCGGAACGGGCGTTTCTGCGCCCGCAAGAGATTGCGGCGCTATGTTGCTATCCTGTCATCACGGAGGATCATTGCGTCGGGTTTCTGGGGTTCGATATCTGCCACATGCCGGGGGGTGGCGCGGTCGAGAGCTGGTCGCCGCAAGTCATCGATGCGCTGGCGACCACGGCCAATAATTATGCGACGGCATTGGATCGGCAGACCGGGCAGGAGCGGCTGGTCGCCGCGATTGATGCGCTCAAGGACGGGTTTGTCCATTTCGACGCGCAGGAACGGCTGGTGCTGGCCAACAAGCGCTACCGCGAATTGCACAAGGAAAACGCGGATGCCATCGTCCCCGGCATGCGGCTGGAAGAGATCATGCGCGCCGGGATCGAAAAGGGCCTGCATGTGGAGGCAATCGGGCGCGAGGAGGAATGGCTGCAGGAACGGCTGAGGGCCTATCGCGAGGGCAGGCCCATGGTCACCCAACTGAGCGATGGCACGGTCCTGCAGCTTGTCGAACAGCCCACCGCCGATGGCGGGCGCGTCGGGCTGCGCGTCGATATCACCGAATTGCATCAGGCCCGCGAACAGGCCCGCGCCGCCGAGGCTGCGGCGGCCCGCGCGCGCCAGCAGCTTGTCGATGCGGTCGAGGCGCTGGATGACGGGTTTCTGCTGTTTGATGCCGAGGACCGGCTGGTGCTGGCGAATGAGCAGTATCGCAAGCTCTATCCCAAGACCTCTGCCGCTCTGGTGCCGGGCGCGACATTCGAGGATATCCTGCTTCGCGCGATCGAGACTGGCGAGATTGTCGACCGCAGCGAGCGCACGCCCGAGGCATGGATCGCCGCCGCGCTGGCCCGGCACCATCTGGCAGATGCGCCAGTGATCGAAACTCTCGGCGATGGGCGGATCGTGCGCATCCGCGATACCCGCACGCGTGAGGGCGGGCGCGTGGGCCTGCGCGTGGACATCACCGAGATGATTCGCGCGCGCGAGGCGGCAGAGGCGGCAAACCGCGCCAAATCCCAGTTCCTCGCGAATATGAGCCATGAGATCCGCACGCCCCTGAACGGGGTTCTGGGCATGGCCGATCTGTTGGCCGATACCGATCTGAGCCCAGAGCAAAGCGCCATGCTGCGCACCATCCGTGATTCCGGCTGGAGCCTGCTGAGTCTGCTTAACGACATTCTGGATATCTCGCGGGTCGAGGCCGGCAAACTGGGGCTGGAGCGCCGGCCCTTCGATATGGAAGTTCTGGTCAACCGCATTGATTCTCTGCATGGTGCCAATGCGCGCGGAAAGGGTGTCGATTTCGCGATCCGCTTTGCCCCTGGTGCGCGCAATCGCCGGATGGGGGATGAAACCCGCATCACCCAGATCCTGCAGAACCTGCTCAGCAATGCGATCAAGTTCACGCAATCAGGATCGGTCACGCTGCTGATCGATTCGACCAACCCGCGCGAGCTGCAACTCAGCGTGATCGATACCGGAATCGGCATGTCACGCGAAGAAGTGCAGCGCATATTCGATGCGTTCGAGCAGGCAGAGGTCGGCACCGCCCGGCGCTTCGGCGGCAGCGGACTGGGCATGACCATCGTGCGCAACCTGATCGAACTGATGGAGGGCGAGATCCGCATCGACAGCGCGCCCGGCAAGGGCACGCGGACGGATGTGCGCCTTGCCGTGCCGGTCGCATCGGAACCTGATGAGACCGGCGCGCTGCGCGCATCGGCGGCGGACCCGGTCGCGGGTTTGTCCGACAAGCTGCGCGGGCGCCGGGTGCTGGTGGCCGATGACAATGCGACCAACCGCCGGATCCTGGCGCTGATGCTGTCCCGCTCGGGGCTGGAGGCCGAATTTGCCGAAAACGGCGCGCAGGCCTGCGAGATGTGGCGCGCGCAGGAATTCGATCTGGTGTTGCTCGATATCTCGATGCCGGTCATGGACGGGTTGCAGGCCCTGTGCGTCATGCAGGAAGAGGCCGAGCGCACGGGCCGTCCCATGCCCGTGGCCATTGCCGCGACTGCAAATGTCATGGCCGATCAGGTGACCGATTATCTGGATGCGGGCTTTGTCGATACGCTGCCCAAACCCGTGCAGCGGCAGGAACTGGCCGATGTGCTGAACCGCGTGCTGGCGGGTTGAGCCCGCGCTACGCTCCCGCGCCTGCGAAATACTGCGCGTAATCCTTGCGCAGGGCGGCTTTCTGCACCTTGCCCATCGTGTTGCGCGGCAGTTCCGGCAGCGTGACATAGGCCTTGGGCTGCTTGTAACGCGCCAACCTGTCGGCAATCGCGGCCCGAATCGCCGCGATATCCGGCCCCGCCCCTGTGGGCGCCAGCACCGCCAGCACTGCTTCGCCGAAATCGGGGTGCGGCACGCCGATCACGGCGCTTTCCAGCACGCCCGGCATCTCGTCCAGAAGCAATTCGACCTCTTTGGGATAGATGTTGTATCCGCCCGAGATGACCAGATCCTTGGCGCGGCCACTGATATGGACATAGCCTTCATCATCGATCCGCCCCAGATCGCCGGTCATGAAGAATCCGTCGGCGCGGAATTCCTCGGCGGTCTTTTCGGGCATCTGCCAATAGCCCTTGAAGACGGACGCACCGCGCACCTCGATCATGCCGGTTTCGCCCGGCGCCAACGGGGTGCCCGTGTCAGGCGCAGCGATCCGCAGGTCCACCCCCGGCAGGGGCTGGCCCACTGTGCCCGCACGGCGCGCGCCCTCGTAAGGGTTCGAGGTCAGCATATTGGTTTCGGTCATGCCGTAGCGTTCCAGGATCGCATGGCCGGTGCGCGCCTGCCAGTCGCGATGTGTGTCCGCCAGCAGCGGCGCAGACCCCGAGATGAAAAGCCGCATATGCGCGGCCAGATCGCGGTCCAGGCGGCTGTCGTGCAACAACCGCGTGTAAAAGGTTGGCACCCCCATCATCACGCTGGCGCGCGGCAGGGCCGCAATGATCTGGTCCAGATCGAACCGGGGATGAAACAGCATGCTGGCCCCGGCCAGCGCCACAGTGTTGGTGGCCACGAACAGCCCGTGGGTGTGAAAGATCGGCAGCGCGTGCAGCAGAACGTCATCGCGGGTAAAGCGCCAGGCATCGACCAGAGCGCGGGCGTTCGAGAGCAGGTTCTCCTGCGTCAGCATCGCGCCCTTGGGCCGCCCCGTCGTGCCCGAGGTGTATAGCAGCGCGGCCAGATCATCGCCCGCGCGCGGCGCCGGTGCGAGATCCGCGGATTGCGCTGCCGCCAGCGCGTCGAAACTGCCCCCCGAACCCAGTGTTTCCAACTGTGTGCCATGCCGCGCGGCCAGAGGCGCGCAGATGGGCGCGCGATCCGGGTCCACCAGCAGCAGGCCTGGCCCGCAATCGGACAGGAAATAGGCCAGTTCGTCCGGGGTATAGGCCGTGTTGAGCGGCAGGAACACCAGACCCGCCGCAACCGCCCCTGCGTAAAGCGCCAGCATCTCGGGGCTTTTGCTCGCCTGGACGGCAACCCGGTCACCGGGCCGCAGCCCGGCGGCGCGCAGGGCATTCGCGCTGCGCGCCGCATGATCGTGAAACATTGCGGCCGTGATCACGCGCCCGTCCGGCAGGTGCAGGAACCCCCGGTCCTGCCCCGAGAGCGGCGCGAACAGCGCATCATACAGCGGGTTGGTCATGGGTCGTGCCTCTGGTCCTGTCGCGCGCGGCGCGGGCGCTCAGCCCAGACCGCGCAGATCGGATGCGATCATCTGCAACCGCGCGGCCATGGCGCCTGCCGCATCAAGCTGCGGGTGGCTTTCGACAAAGGCCCCAAGATCGCTGCGCGCCCCTTCCAGCAGGCTGCGCGCCTCGGCCCCTGATTGCCCCTGCGCAATCAAGCTGCGCGCCGCTTCGTGCCGCGCGGTCCCGCGCACGGCGCGCGCATTGGCGGCGACACTGCCGTCGGATGTCTGCAACAACTCGCTGCTGCTTGCAATCGCGCGCTCGAACTGCCCGGCGCGCAGCAGGCTATGGGCATATTCCAGTTGCAGCCGCCCGGCCGATGTGCCGGCCTGGTCGATCAACCGTTCGTACCGGCGGATCGCCAGCGCGTAATTCCCGGTCTCGAGCGCCTGCCGCGCGACCAGATAATCATTCGCCGACCCGCTCGACCCGCCCAGCGTGCCCGCCGGTTCGCAGGACGCCAGAAGCATCGCGACACACAGCATCGGAAAGCTTGCCGAGCCCGCGCGCCACCGCAAAGGCCGCCTCGCATCATGTACCAGATTGACCATGTTCCGCACCCCTCATCCGCGGCCTTCGCGCCCGGGTCCATGCCGGGTCAGGCCGACCTTTTATAATTGGCACCGGGACAGGCGCCGCAGCAGCCTATCCGCAAGATGTGCAAGTTCTGTCGGTAGCAGGCTACAAGATCAAGCGCTGTTTGCCTATCGGTTTTCACCCATGGCCGTCGCTGAACGGGCCGCCTGATGCCAGATTGCACCGCCCTTCCAGCACGTGCGTCCCGATGCGGCCCCCGATGCAGGCAATGCTTGATCGACGGGTGCGAAAGGTTCATTATGCACCAAGGCTCCCAGTGCGATATTCTGGTCCGACAGAATATCCGGTCGTGTTTGCAGAGGTCTTTTGAAACAGGTTCGTCCCAATCGCGTGCTGCGCCCTTTCGGGCATGCCAGCCTTGCCCTGGGTGCTGTAGCGTTCGGCGTGTTTGGCGCGGGCGTGCTGCACCCCGGCAAGGGACTTGCCCGCAGCACCCCCGATGCGCAGCTTGAGATCGCACCGCTCGGGGCCGTGCCGTTACAGGCGCATGGGTCGGATAGCGCGGCTGTCCCGACCATCCGTCAGGCATCTGCCGACACGCTGGGCGCAGATTGGCCCGCCATTTTCGGCACCCCCCCGCCCCCGGAGGTCGAGGAACCCGCGCCCGAACCGCAGGCCGCCACCCCGGAAGAACCTGATCCGGGTCCTTTCGTGAGCGACGACTACAGGCTGACCGGCTCTGTCCTTGGTGCCGGGGCAGACCTGGCCTTTATCCGAGATGCTGGCGAGGAACTGATCGTGCGGCAGGGCAGCATCCTGCCGGGTGGTGGCGAGGTGATCGCAGTTGCCGCAGGCGAAGTGCGCGTTCAGCATGACGATGGCAGCATATCGCTGATCGTGCCGCCGGGCACCGGGGACGATCATCCGGTGGACATGCAGCTTGCCGAAGCCTCTTCAGAGGCGATGTCCGGTGACCCTGACGCTTCCGCAATTGACGATGATCTGTCCGATGACGAATGGCTGGATGACTGGGATGATGCCTGGGACGATGCCTGGGACCGGGCCATGCAGGACATTCTGGAGGAGGAATGGGAAGACGAGGACTGGGATGACGGCTGGGATGGGCAATGGGATGACGAATGGGATTACATGGTCGATGACGACCACGAGCCGACCCCCGAAGAAATGGGTCAGTGATTGTCTGCCGCGATGATGCCACAACACCCCGCACATTCAGGGTCATGGGTGCGGCCCCGGTCCGTGCAGGGCGCGACATGGCTGCTGGTGCTTCTGGCGCTTGTACTGTCCGCGCTGCCGGCACGCGCTGAAATCCGGCTTGATCTGCGCGATGTCGAATTGCGCAGCTTTGTCGAGATCGTGGCCGAACAGACGCAGCGCAATTTCATCGTGGACCCGGGCGTGTCGGGCACTGTCAGCGTTGTGGCCCCGGCGCCCGTCTCGGCGGACGCGATCCTCGAGATCTTTGACAATGTGCTGGAATCGAACGGCCTGACCATCGTACCGGGGGAAGATGTCGACCGGATCGTGCCGATGCGCGATGCGCGCAGCATGCGCGCCACTGGCCCCGGCGGGCGCAGCACGTTCGAGACCCGTGTCCTGCCGGTCGAGAGCGAGAATCTGGATGAGCTGCTTGATGTGGTGCTGCCGCTTCTGCCCGATGATGCCGTGCTGACGCCGGTGTATTCGTCAGGGCTGCTGGTGCTGTCGGACCGGCGCGAGAATATCGACCGGATCGCCAATGTGATCCGCCAGCTTGACAGCCCGCGCACCCGCGAGATCGAAACCATCCGCCTGGACCATGCCGATGCCGAAGACACGGTGACGGTCATCGAGACTCTGGCCATCGTGCCCAGCGGTGCCAGCCTGTCTGCCGACCGGCGTGCGAATGCGATCATCATGTCCGGCCCCAATGATTTCCGCCAGCGCGTGCGCGATCTGCTGCGCCAGATCGACACGCCGCAGCGGCGCCGCGTGTCGCGCGTGGTGCATCTGGACTATGCCGAAGCCGAACCCCTGTCCGAGGTGCTGCGCCAGTCATTGCCCCAACTGGGCGAGAATGACGACCGCTCGAACGCGGCCAGCATCACGGCAGAGCCGCAAACGAATGCGCTTCTGATCAGCGCGCCCTCTGACGAGATCGAGGATATCGTCAATGCCGTCCGCGCGCTGGATCGCGAACCCGCGCAGGTGCTGATCGAGGCTGTCATCTTCGAGCTGTCGGCGGGCAGCTTTTCGGATATTTCAGTGCAGTTCGGCGGCATTCTGAATGACGCGATCGGGGGCGGCACCTCTTTCTCGCTGGATGGGCGCAGTTCGTTGCTGGGACTGTTGAGTGCGGCTGCCTCGGGGAATACGCCCAATCTCGGATCTGGCGGCGCTGTCGGTGTCAGGGGCACCGATTTCGCGGGGCTGCTGGGCGCGCTTGCAAGCGAACGCAGCACACGGCTGCTCTCTACCCCCGCGGTGACGACGCTGAACAATCAGGAGGCCGAAATCGTGGTGGCGCAGAATGTGCCCTTTGTCACCGGCTCTTTCGCGACAGTGGGCGACAGCGCCACGCCCGAGCGTCCGTTCCAGACCATCGAACGGCAGGATGTCGGCCTGTCGCTGAAAGTGCGCCCGCAGATCACCAGCGACAATCAGGTGCGCATGGCCATCGCGCAGGAGGCGTCCAACCTGACCGGCGCCTCTGCCGCGGCGGGGGGCGAGATCACGGCGCGGCGCAATCTGGCGACAAATGTGCTGGTCGGCGATGGCCGGGTGATCGTGCTGGGCGGGCTGATGGAGGATAGCTCGCGCAGCTCGGATCAGCGCGTTCCGGGGCTGAGCAACCTGCCCCTTATCGGAAATCTGTTCCGGTCCTCGAATGTCGATGAGGAACAGCGCGTGCTGCTGGTGATGCTGCGCCCGCGCGTGATCCGCTCGGGACGGGATGCCGAGACGGTAACCCGCGACATTGCGCGCCGGTCCGAGTCGGTGACGCGCCAGATCAATCAGCGCGATCCGCAGAGCCGCCCCTCGCCCCAGCGCAGCGGCTTTCCCTTTGACGGGGTCGATCTGAACCAGCCCTTCGATTCGCTATTCGTCGACAAGGTGGTGCGCGAGCGGCTCTATCCGGCCCTGCCCCCGCGCCTGCAGACCAATGTCGGGCAATAAGGCGGACACGTCTGACAGCGGCGCAACCGGACCTGTACAGCGCCACCCCCTGCCCTTTGCCTTTGCGCGCGATCATCAGGTCGTGCTGGATGGCGGGCAGCTCGTCACCGGCCCCGAGGCCAGCGCACAGGGGCTGCGGCTGGCCCGCGCATTGGCCCGCAGCGAACTGGACCCCCAGGTGCTGGAGGCCCGCGCCTTTCAGGACCGCCTGACGCGGGTCTATGACCGCGATCAGGGGCAGATCGCGCAGGATGTGCTGCAATTCGAATATGACGGCGAAATCCGCGATGCCGCCCCGCGCGACCTGCTGGAAGATGCCGAGGAAGCGCCGGTCGTCAAACTGGTGAACCAGATCCTGCGCCGCGCGATGCGGGTCGGCGCGTCCGACCTGCATATAGAGCCGCATGGCGAGGGCTTGCGCGCGCGCATCCGGGTCGATGGCAGCCTGCAACAGGCGTTTGATCGCGCAGATGTGCCCGCGCGGCGCGTGGTCTCGCGCCTCAAGGTCATGTCGGGGCTGGATATTGCCGAGACGCGGTTGCCCCAGGACGGGCGCATCGCGCTGTCGCTGGGGGGCAAGGCGGTCGATGTGCGCATCTCGACCCTGCCGGGCCCCTATGGCGAACGGATCGTCCTGCGGCTGCTGGACCGCAGCGCGGGACTGATGGCACCCGAGGAGCTGGGCATGGCGCCCGCGCAGCAGGACATGCTCAACCGGCTGGCGCGGCAGCCCGATGGCATCATCCTGGCCACCGGCCCCACCGGCAGCGGCAAGACGACGACGCTTTACTCGCTGCTTCAGCTTGCCGACCGACGCCAGCGCAACATCCTGACGGTCGAGGACCCCATAGAGTATGAATTGCCCGGCATCTCGCAATGTCAGGTCAATTCCGAAATCGGCATGACATTCGCGCGCGGGCTGCGCTCGGTCCTGCGGCAGGACCCCGATGTGATCCTTGTGGGCGAGATCCGCGACGGCGAGACAGCGCAGGTCGCGGCAGAGGCCGCGCTGACCGGGCATCTGGTCTTTTCCTCGGTCCATGCCAACAACCCGCTTTCGACGATCGTGCGGCTGCGCGAGTTGGGGGTGGATAACTACCTGATTTCGGCCACCCTGCGCGGGGTGATCGCGCAGCGTCTGCTGCGCCGGTTATGCCCCGAATGCGCGCGCCCGCACCCCCCTGACGCGGCGATGGCCGAGCGGTTCCGCACCGCAGGGCTGGATGTGCCCGACCAGATCTGGTCCGCGACCGAAAGCGATGAGGTGCCCTGCCCGCAATGCGAGGGCGCGGGCTATCGTGGGCGCGTGGGGGTGTTCGACATCCTGGAGATCAGCGACGATATCCGCGCGGCAATCGATCAGGGCGCATCGGAGCACCAGTTGCGTGTCGCGCTGCGAGGCGCGGGGCTGAGCGCCAGTTCGCTTGACGGGCTGTACCGGCTGGGACTGGAAAAGGTGGCCGCCGGGGCAACCAGCGCGGATGAGCTGTTTCGTGTCATCGGCCCTGACCCGTGAAATCCTTTGCCTATACCGCCTACACAGCCGAGGGCCGTGTACAGCGCGGTGTCGTGCTGGCCGAGGATAGCGCCGACGCCTCGGCCCGGATCGGGGCGATGGGGCTGCTGCCGGGCGATATCCGCGCGCAGGCGGCAGGCGCTGGCGGAGGGCTGCGTCCGGGCGGGCGGCGCGCGCGGATCGGGCGCGACATGCTGGCGGTATTCACCCGGCAGATGGCCGTGCTGCTGGGGGCCGGGCTGGCGCTGGATGCCGCCCTTGCTGCTGTGCAGGATGCCGCCCCTGACCGGCGCATACAGGGCTTTGCGGCGCAATTGCGCGCACAGCTTCTGGAAGGGGCCGCGCTGTCGCAGGCCGTGGCGCTGGCCGCGCGCGATCTGCCGCCCTGGTATGTCGCCGCGCTCGCGGCCGCCGAACGGTCGGGCGAGATGGCTGCCGTGTTCGACACGCTTGCCGAACATCTGGAATCCGCACTGGGAGAGCGCGCGCAAGTGACCTCGGCGCTGCTGTATCCGGCCTTTGTGACAGTGATGGCGATTGCGGTCTGCGCGATCCTGATGGTCACGGTCGCCCCCGAAATCGTCGGCATGTTCGAGGTATCGGGACAGCCCCTGCCCCCGCTGACACTGTTCGTGCTGGGGATCGTGGATGGCATTGCGGCGTATTGGCCGGTGATCGCGGTCGCTCTGGGGGCGCTGGTGGCGCTGGTCGTGGCGGCGGCGCGCATCCCGTCATGGCGGGCGCAGCGCGACCGCGTTCTGTTGCGACTGCCGCTGGTGGGGCGGCTGATGCGCATGGCGGCGGCGGCGCAGTATTTGCGCACGCTGGCACTGGTCATCAACAGCCGCGTGCCGCTGCCACAGGCGCTGGAACATGCGGGCGAAGGGCTGTCCGTGGCCCGTCACCGCGCGCAGGCCAGAGGGGCCGTTGCCGCGCTGGACCGCGGCGACAGCCTGGCGCGCGCGCTTGGGGGGCTCGACTTCCTGCACCCGGTCGAGCGTCAGTTGCTTGAAACCGGCGAGTCCAGCGCGCGGCTGGGCCCGATGAGCAGCCGCGCCGCGCAACTGGCCGAAAGCTGGCTGCGCACCGAACGCAAGCGCCTGAGCGTTCTGCTGGAGCCTCTGTCCATGATCGTGGTGGGCGCGATGGTGCTGGTGATCGTGCTGGCAATCCTGCTGCCAATTTTCGACATGCAGGGGATGGTGGGCGGATAACGCGCGACGGCTTTGGCAAGCCGGATCGTCAGAAGAACCCTGATATACTCGCTCCCGGCAACTCCGAAATTGCCCGAAATCTCAAATTATGTTATTGCATCGGAAAAATTCGCATCGAAACCCTTTTTTCAGGAGAGTTCACCTTGTTCCGTTTCAGCCACGACAAATGGCCCCGGCGCAGCGCGACATGAACGAGGGCACTGGCAATCGCCCTTGCACTGAGCCTGAGCCCCGCGACGGGTGCGCAGGCGCAGGAAGGTCCGTCTATCATGATGTCCGATCCGAGCGGCAACTATGTCTCGACAGATGCGGCCGGTTTGCTCGACCGTGTCAGGGCAGAAGGCGCGCTTGTTCTGATTGTCGGGCTGGATGTGGATTTCGTGGTCCATGGCGAACTGGAGTCCGCACAGATCGAAGCACAGGATACCCGTATTGACAGGGCGAGTTCCCGTGTCGCGGCGCGGCTGAGCGAGGGGGCCGTGCTCAACCCGGCCCGCATGGTGCCCTTCATGACTGTCAGAGTGGATGAAGCGGATCTGCAGGCACTTCTTTCGATGCAGGGCATAGACACGATACGCGAGAGCATCACCTTTGATCTTGATCTGAGCGAATCCACGGCCCATGTCGATGCACGTCGGCTATGGGTAACGCTACCGGGTCTTCGGGCAAGCGGTCACGGTCAGGCGATTGCCGTTCTCGACAGCGGGGTCTGGCGCGGACATCTCGCGTTCTTCGATCCTCAGTTCAACACCAAGATCCCCGCCTCTGCCTGTTTCTCCAATACCGAGCAGTCAGCGACACACGCCAGCACCTGCCCGAATGGTGAAACATCCCAGATCACCCCATTCAGCGGCGTGGCCGGGGTGGATTGCGATCCCGACACGGATGGATGTGGGCATGGAACCCATGTGGCCGCAATCGCCGGGGGCCATCTTGGGAACCCGCCGATGTCGCATGGTATGGCGCGCGATGCCGACATCATTCCGATCAATGTCTTTCGGCAACGCGATAACTGTGGCTCCAACCCTCAGACGCCCTGTATCGGCGCGTCATGGACCGATGTCCAGTTGGGGTTGGAGCAGGCTGTCAACTGGCAACGGCGCAACAATATCGCGGTCGTCAACATGAGCCTGGGCACAGGCACTGCCGGACCACGCTTTGACGGGGAATGTGACGATGCGTTCCCCGGGCTTGCCGCTGTTGCCAACAATCTCAGGTCACTGGGCGTGGCGGTCATTGCAACCACCGGCAACGGCTCTACCGATGGCGCGATTGGCGCGCCTGCCTGCATCTCGTCCATTATGGCTGTCGGGAACACAACGCTGAATGACGCGGTCTGGACCAGTTCCAACCACCACAGCACCATGCCTTTCCTGGCACCGGGCACAGGTATCAACGCCGCCGACTCATCCCAGACCCAGCCTGCGCCCCGTCGCGCCTTGACAACAAAAACCGGCACCTCGATGGCCGCGCCGCATGTTGCCGGGGCCTTTGCAATGCTCCGGTCGTTCCGGCCATCGGCAAGCGTGACCGCGATCGAACGCGCGCTGGCCTGCACGGGGATCCCCGTCGCGCGCGATCATGTGGCCAAGCCACGCATCTCGATGACGCGCGCGCGCAACTACATGAGGTCCCCAGACCTGTTGCGCGGCTGGGGCTTTGGCACCGAGGCACAGGTCATGGCGTGGCGCGACGTTCTGGGTGAACGCGATCAGCAAGGGAATTCGCTGCGCCTGCGTCCGGATGGGTCGAGCAACTGGGCGGTTGCGTCGGCCCCATGGTGCGCAAATGACGTGGTCTTCACCGCGCAGATGCGACGGCTGGATCCGGACCGCGGATTTGCCTGGAATTCGGGGCTGTATATCAGTTCGGTGGCTGACGATGAGGGCGTGGTCAACGGCCTGCGCTTCGTTTACAACATCTTTCCTGATGGACGCGTAAACCTCAGCGTATGGGCCGGCGAGCGTGAGAACCTTGCGACGGGTGCCGGCGGTGCGCAGGTGCTCTGCAGTGACTTTTCACAAACGGCCAGCCTTGGCACACCGCAGGTGCTGCAGGCGATCAAGCAAGGCAACAGGATCCGCTTTCGGTTCAACGGTTACGAAGTCTGCAGCGATCAGATTATCGAGGTCGACTCGCGCTTCCGTTTCGGACATGTGGCGGTGACAATGGCGGCACCAACAGGTGCTGCAGCAGACGATCATCAGTTGAACCTGATCCGCGCGGTCGCGCGGCCCCTGATCCAGCGCGATCCAACCCCACCCTCGGCCCCCATGGCTGCATATCAGCCGAGCGGCGACATATCGGGCCTGTCGGAAGCGGGCACCCCCATCCACGAGGCCGCCATGGTACAACCCGACTGAGGGCTGTGACCGCCCGGCCAGGCCGTGGCCGGGCGGTCCTTTTGCACTGGTTTACGCTCGGGATCGGCCTGCATCCTGTTGAGGGAGCGGGCTGCCAAACATGAGAATCGCACGCGCCGGGGCGGCCCGGTCCATGTGCCCGACTTGCCGTTGACCCTGCGTCCCCAAGGCCCGGTCCGGGGCGTGGCCAGGGACAGGATGAAACGGGATCTCGGTTTACATCCTGCCCCACCCCCGGTTTCCCCTCTGAAGTAATAGGCATCTTGGCCCGTTCCATGATGGAAAGGGATTACACCTGTCCGGTCACGCGAAAATTCGGGATCATGTTCTTTTTTGAACCGGCAGGTATCGTAAAAGTGAGTATTTTGTTATTATCCACCAGTGGTTTCTGAGCACAATGAGGGGTGAACACCATGATTTCTGGAATTCGGAGGATTATCTCCCGCGACAGATCGCGGTGCCATGCCAGCGCCGCGGCGCTCGCGCTCGGGCTGGGGGCCATGGCGCCGCTCGGGGCAGCGGCGCAGGACGGGTTGACCGTGCTGGGCGCGGACGAGCATGGCACGGCAGTCGAGATGGATGCCGCAACCCTGCTGGAGCGCGCCGCAGAACAGGGCAGCATCCGCATCATTGTCGGGCTCGATACCGATTTCAGCCTTTACGGGGAACTCAATGACGCCGAGCGCAGTTCTCAGGGCGAGAGGATCGCGGCCGCGCAGTCTCGGGTGATATCCAACCTGTCCGATGATGCGTCCGTGCGCCGTTTCCGCACCATTCCCTTCATGGCGCTGACGGTCGATGCGACAGACCTGGAGGCCGTTCTGAGCACGCCGGGCATCACCTCGGTGCAAGAGGATATCCCGGATGTCCCGCATATGAACGATACCACCAAGCCCGATCTGACCCATGCAGGCCCGCTCTGGGCGCAGGGCAGCGCGGGTGAAGGTCATGCTGTCGTGGTGCTGGATACCGGAACGCGACCCAACCATAATTCCTTCCGCGCCCCCCATCCCATCGGGGCCAAGATCGTCGCGTCGGCTTGCTTTTCCACCGACAGCGCGCAATCGTCCACACTGTGCCCCGGCGGGCGCGAACAACTGGTCACGCCCGGTCGTGCCGGGGCCGGGGCCGATTGCGACACCAGCATCTCGGGCTGCGGGCATGGCACCCATGTTGCCGGTATCGCAGTCGGTCACCAGGGCGGCAATCACGGTATGGCCCGTGATGCCGATCTGATCCCGATGCAGGTCTTTTCGGATTTTGGCGGACAAGTACTTTCCTACACGGCTGACCAGATCGCCGCGCTGGAACGGACCCTGATGTGGCGCAACGAATACAACATCGCTGTTGTGAACATGAGCCTGGGCGGAGGCCGGTATTACGATCATTGTGACTCTGTTCAGGCACCACGCGCCGCCATCATTGAAAACCTGCGTTCGGTCGGGATTGCCACGGTCATCGCCTCTGGCAACAACGGATACAGCGACTCCATCGGGGCTCCGGCCTGCATTTCCTCGGCGATCGCTGTTGGCAGCAGCACGAAATCGGACGACGTATCGTGGTTTTCCAACCAGCATACCACGCTTGACCTGATGGCGCCCGGCTCTGACATCCGCGCCGCTTCGGCCGATGGACCAAGCCCGCAACTGGAAATCAACAGCGGCACATCGATGGCCGCACCCCATGTCGCGGGTGGGTTCGCCATGCTCAAATCGCATGACCCCGATGCAAGTGTCACCGAGATCGAGCGCGCGCTGGCCTGCACCGGGATCCCCGTCACACGGGGCGACCAGCCGCATCCGCGCATCTCGATGACGCGGGCGCGCAATTTCCTGGACAACCCGCATGTCACGCGCGGCTGGGGCTTTGGCAACGAACCGCAGGTCATGGCCTGGCGCGAAGTGCTGGGGCTGCGGGATCGGGCAGGCAACACGCTGCGCCTGCGCCCGGATCAGGACGCGTCATGGTCCATCGCGCAATCACCATTCTGTGTGAATGATGTCGTCGTGACCGCACAGCTTATCCGGACCGATCCTGACCCGGATTTTGGCTGGAATACGGGAATGATGCTCAGCTCTGTCATGGATGATGATGGCAAGATCTCGGGGCTGTTCTTCGGGTTCAACACAATCGGCGGCACAACCACTGCGTCGATCTACGAGGTTGCGGGAACCGATGGCACCCTCCAGGATGGTCCCGGAACCACGGTGCTGTGCGAAGAAGATATCCCGGCGATCGATATGGACGTGCCGCATGTCATCGAAGCCGTGAAGCAACGCAATAATCTGCGGATGCGGCTGAACGGTCAGGTGGTGTGCACGGCAACCACCACGCCCGAATTCCGTAACGGTCATGTCGCTGTGGCAATGGCCTCGCCCACAGGCGCTGATGCGGCTGGTCATCAAACCCGTCTGATCCGCGCAGCTGCCCGTCCGCTGATACAGCGCGACCCGGAGCTGACCATGACAGCCACGGGTCCGTCGATGGGCGGTACCCCGCGCACAGGGTCGGAAAGCGACTCCAGCTTTTCGGGACGTTCTGCGGCTGGTGCAGCCAGCATCAACTGAGGTCCTGATACACGATTGCCGGGCGCCGGGGTTCATCGACCCCGGCGCCCGTTTTTTGTCATGCTGCGACAGCTTGGGCATTGAGCCGGCATCAGCTTCATTCCAATACGCACTCTGTAAAAGTTATATTAGGGCCTGTGGACAATCAGGATTCCCATCTGTGCTGATTTCTGATTCAAGCTTCCAAAATGGAGGTTTGAATGAACGATCAGCGGTTCGTGGTGACAGATGCCCTCTGGAAGCGGCTTGAAGAGCATCTGCCGGGCAAGGCCAGCGATGCGGGGGCCACGGCGAAGGATAACCGTCTGTTTCTGGAAGCAGTCTTCTGGCGTGTCCGGACAGGGTCGCCTTGG